>JBCBIX010000052.1:0-18218 GCA_038523965.1 Bacteroidota bacterium | reverse complement strand
CCCGGTCTTCGATTACGGATCTTAACAATCGCATCCTAAGTGATACTACTTGTTCTCTTTACGAGCAAGGCATGGATGCTGTGGAAGGAGGGTTCACATCCCAATTTTTTCCAGTTTTCAATGGTCGTGTTTATGCTGCTGATGATTTTGTTGTACCCGCAGATGCACAGTGGGATGTCGTTCAGATAATTGCTCCTGGCACTAAAAATGAGGATGCTATCAGAGAGGTGGCCATTACTTTTTTTGATAACTCTGCTGACAATCTTCCCAACAAAATCATCTATGAAGATACGATCACACGGCCTGTAGCTGATCACGAGGACGCTAACTTGATGATCACACTTGATCCGTCCAGGCCTTTAGAGTTGTCTCCAGGAACCTATTGGGTAAGCCTTACTCCTGTTTTGCGATTTAATGGGAGGCGAGGTCGATGGTTTCATGCCAGGACTCCCTGCAGTTCTGATGATGAGCCATTTTATTGGCGAGATGTCTCGAATATTTTTGGAACTGGTCGTACACAATGGACACCAGCGACTGAATTTTCGCCCACTAATTGTAAGCTGGCATTCTCGGTGATCGCTAATGATCTTAATGACGTAACTCCATGTTTTGGAGCAAATGATGTTTCAGACCGTGGACCTTCGATTCCAACAATAGGTGAATGGGGTATTATCATACTTGCTCTCTCATTAATCATCATGACAATGATAGCCTACAAAATGATTGAGGAGGATCGATCATCAGTTACATCCTGACCACACATGGTATCTTCATCCCGTGCTTAAAGTTGGCTTAACGGGGGGAATTGGCAGTGGGAAGAGCTACTGCGCTAACTTTTTTAGGCTTCTTGGTATTCCGATTTATGAGAGTGACTCGAAGGCTAAGGACTTGATGGTGCATAATGCTGAAGTGATTGATGCAATCACTGACCTTTTCGGAAGGAATGCATATCACGATGATGGCAGTCTCAATAGGGCCTATTTGGCGAAGGGCATTTTTAGTAATCCTTCGCTACGCCAGCAGATCAACGACATCGTACATCCTGCCGTAGCCCATGATTTTACGACCTGGTTCTCACTACAGAGCGATATCCCATACGTGTTACAAGAAAGTGCCTTGCTTATCGAAATCGGAGCCATAGACAGGTTTGATAAGATGATAGTAGTGGATGCTCATTTGGACGTTCGGATACAACGAATAATGGAAAGAGATAAAGCTACAGCGCATCACGTTCGAGAACGAATCCAAAGTCAACTCCAGGCCTCAGAGAAGCTACGACATGCCGACTTCGTGATCTCCAATGACGGTCGGGGCGTTATCAGACAGGTGCTTGACATCCATCTGGAGCTATCTAAACATGTTCAAAAGGCGGACAGATAAGTTCTATACCCTACTTGGCATTCCACAGACTTTGCTTCACTCCTTCAATGTGTGCAAAATACCTTGCCAATGTGAAGAAGTAGTCTGACAGTCGATTAAGATACATCAGGATGAGATCACGACTGTCAACATCTCTGTCTACCGCGAGGACACGCCTCTCCACTCGTCGACATACTGTCCGGCATATATGAGCCTTAGAGATGGTCGGTGACCCTGAAGGCAGTATGAATGCTGTCATTGGCTCCAGTGATTCGGTGTAGTGATCGATCCACAACTCCAATGAATTAACATCAGATGCTTTCATCTCAGGATAATTGTCATTCACGACTCCATCACGAGCAAGCTCTGACCCGATATTGAACAAGATGTATTGCACAGCTGATAATTCCTCATTGATAGATGCAATACTGCATGTGGCCATAAGATCACCAACGAAAGAATTCAATTCGTCCACTGTACCATAGGCCTCGATGAGTGCGTCATGTTTGCTTAGGCGCTTTCCACTGGCTAATGAGGTTTCGCCTTGGTCTCCACTTTTGGTATAGATCTTTGACATTGTGTTATCTCTGGTTATAGGTGTGTGTAGGGTCTGAGGCTCGAATCACATTTTCGTTGATTTGATCACTTTCGACCAGACCATCTCGCAGTCGGATGATTCGACCAGCGTGATCCGCGATATCAGGTTCGTGCGTGACAAGGATGATTGTATTTCCGTCATCATGTATCTTTTCAAAAATGGACATGATTTCGATAGAGGTCTTGGTATCGAGATTTCCTGTTGGCTCATCCGCCAGGATTATAGCTGGATTGTTGACCAGTGCTCTGGCAATCGCTACTCGTTGTCGCTGTCCTCCTGATAGCTCGTTAGGTTTATGATCGACGCGATCACCAAGACCTACTTTTTCGAGGGCCTCTTCTGCCATGTCGTCGCGTTTTGACTTGGCATAGCCACCATAGATTAGCGGCAGGGCTACATTCTCCAAGGAGGTAAGTCGGGGCAACAGATTAAAGGTTTGAAATACAAAACCTATCTCCTTATTCCGCACTTCAGCCAGGTCGTCATCATCTAAGTCGCTAACGTTTTCTTCATTAAGAATGTAAGAACCCGATGTCGGTGTATCAAGACAGCCGATGAGATTCATCAGTGTAGACTTGCCCGAACCTGATGGGCCCATGAGAGCGACATACTCATTCTTTTGGATATCCACAGTTATGGACTTGAGAGCTCGTACCTCTTGTGTGCCCATGACATATGTCTTTGCGAGCTCTTGGGTAGTGATGACTGATGACATAGGCGAACCTTACGATTTTGGTTTTAAGAACTTGGGGACTGCGATAAAGCCATCCTTATGCACAGGTGCATTTGCTAATGCCTCCTCGCGCGTTAGTTGGTTAGCCACACGATCCTCCCGAAGTCGATTCACTGCGTCGGTTATATGACGCATTGGAGCTACATCTGTCGTGTCTACTTCCTGTAAGCGATCAAACATATTGACGATGTTTCCAAGGTCATTTTTGATCGTTTCCTTCTCGTCAGAGGAGAGGCGAAGACGTGATAGCTTTTCCAGTTTTGAAATTAGGTTGTCGTCTATTTTAGTCATCTTTGATTAGACAGAAGTACTAAAGATATCGGCCAAAGAAGGTCTCTTGGCCGAGCGTAAAAGTAACAACTTGAGGCAGCTAAGGCACATCGCAGTCACCGGCAACATTGGCGCTGGAAAGACAACACTCTGCACTAAGCTCGCCCAACACTATGGCTGGGAAGTTCACTATGAAGAGGCAGATAATAATCCTTACCTCGACGACTTCTATCACGATATGAAGCGATGGTCGTTTAACCTACAGGTTTACTTTCTCAATAGTCGATACACTCAGCTCCTTACGTTACAGCATGGCGATCGAGTTGTGATTCAGGACCGTACCATCTACGAGGACGCCTATATTTTTGCTCCCAATCTATACGAGATGGGATTGATGGAGCAACGAGACTTCAATAATTACTTCTCTCTGTTCAAGTCGATGGTATCTCAGCTCAGAGCACCAGATCTACTGATCTATCTCAAGGCCAGCATTCCCACCTTGGTATCACATATCCAAGAACGTGGCCGCGACTATGAAGGAAACATGAGCCTCGACTATCTCCGCAATCTGAATGATCGTTACGAGAACTGGATCAGGAACTATTCTGAAGGGAACAAACTCATCGTCAATGTTGATGACAGAGACTTGAAAAATAATCCCGAGCACTTCGCTGAGATTCTGGAGCGGATTGATTCGCAGATACACGGTTTGTTTGTCCCTGCATAGTCGCCATCTTTGGTGCTGTCATGATCGACCCTGCATCACTTACTAAGAGGTATTACACCATTTCTGAAGTCAGTCAACTTCTTGAGGTAAATAACTCACTACTCCGCTTTTGGGAGACTGAATTCAAAGAGATCAAACCTCAAAAAGGAAGTAATGGTGTTCGTCGATACACGTCTAAAGACATCCTCTTACTTGAGAAAATCCATGACCTGGTTAAAGTCCAAGGATATACAATTGATGGTGCACGAAAACAGCTCCGTCAAGCCAAGAAACAGGCTCCTTCCGCTAACCAGCTCCGTCAACAACGACTAAAATCGATCCTCCAGAAGCTCTATCGCCTGCGTGACCAACTTGATCAGTTGTAGCTCCCTGAGACAAACTTTAACACGTCAGTGACGAGTAGCTTGTTTGGGGATATGATATGCTCCTGAGGCACTAACATCTCATATACAGACCTCATAAAGTCTTCTCGACGGCTTAGAAAAGTGTTGATGATCTTACTGACTTTGATGTACCGCTCCGGGTCATGGTCTGTTGAGACATTTTTTGCATTTGTGGCGCGAAGTAACACCTCAAACCCCAGCTTCTGATAGTGACAGTACTGTTCTGGGTAGCGACATGTTAAGTAGTGCATGATCATTCGCCTATCATCATGGTCATGCGTATTGGCTTTGTAATCTTTGGATCTGTAGCTGTGTTTCAGCTCATTCAGTATGAAAAGAAATCGATGGATCCGGCCTACCACATCACGGTTTTCATCGAATAAATCTATGAAGGCACTTCGAACAAGATCACCATTGTGATGGGCGTAACGCAAGATCACCTGCTTAGGATACCATGCCTCAGCCTGCCAATAGGCTGAGTCTCCTTCCAGACAGGCAGAGAGCATCTCAGCGAAATCGAGGCGATCTATATCCCAGTATTGCTGCCATTGATAGACAAGACCAAATGGCTCTATCCAGGAAGAGTCTTCTCTACCCGAGAAATACTTGATGTATTGATCCAGGATTTCATTGATTGCCGCAACATTCATGGATCAAGGATAGAGAAGATACTTGGATCGGACTGTTCTAAACTTTGCCAGCTCAGCTTGCCAGCTTGCCCTGATTTCTTCTTCAGTGAGCCCAGATTCAATCTGGTGTTGAAGTCGATCTGTACCTGCCAGCTTATGGATAAAACCACTCTTCAGAAAGAAATTATCATCTCTCAAAGCCAGCTCGGAGTAAGCTCTTAGAAGATGAGAGAGATCCAATCTTCCTTGACCACGAAGTTGTTCCACCGTCCGGGTTCGTAGATCTACACCATGACAGAGTCGATCCTGATGTTTGGGATATTTAGAACTGGACATGCTTCGAGGGGTGTATGAGAATCCACGATCGCTAAAATCAGGGTGTCCATAGACTTGAAATTGCATATCTGTGCCTCGCCCAGCTGAGACACTTGTTCCTTCAAAAAAGCACAGCGATGGATAAAGAGCTATCGACAGATCATTAGGTAGATTTGGAGAAGGAGCGATAGGAAGAGAATACAGAGTCTGATGATCATAACCTCGGATTGGAACTACTGTGAGGGCTGCCTTCTTTCCTTGAAATAGCCAATTCTCTCCATTGATCATGCGTCCATACTCCCCTATCGTCATGCCATAGACCACGGGTACAGGATGCATACCCACGAAGCTGGTGTACTCAGGGTCCAGTACTGGACCATCTATGTAGTGCCCATTAGGATTGGGTCGATCCAAAATGATGACTTCGACGTCATGTTCCGCTGCAGCCTCCATGACATAATGGAGCGTACTGATATAGGTATAGAAGCGAGCCCCGACATCCTGAATATCAAAGAGAATGACATCCAATTCCTGCATGTCCTTAGCGACAGGCTTTTTGCTGGATCCATATAGCGAGCGTATAGGAATGCGATCGAGATAGACTCCATCGGCAACCTTTTCCCCGTTATAAGCTGTGCCAAGAAAACCGTGCTCCGGAGCGAAAATGAAACGAATGTCTATACCAATGCTATCAAGTAGATCTACCAGATGGGTATCACCCACGAATGAGGTATGATTAACGACGACTCCAACGCGCTGACCACGTAAATGATCTGTGTATTTCTCCAGTTGATATGCTCCAGGAATTACCCGATGCCCAGAGTCAGACTGTGCTTGACAAGAAGAAACTGCACAAATAGTCGTTATCATCATGCCCAAAGCCAAGATGTAAACGATGGGTCGAGCGACCAAGGAAAAGAAATACGCCATAATTGATGTTGAGACTACAGGTGGTATGCACCATCGTGATAAAGTCATAGAGGTTGCAATCATTCTCACAGATGGGCGAGAGATTATCGACAGTTTTCAATCGCTCGTTCATCCAGAACGGTCAATCCCCTACCATATTACGAGAATCACAGGTATAGACGATGACATGGTGGCTGACGCACCTCGGTTCTACGAGATTGCAAAGGACATCATTGAAATAATGGATGGCGCCATATTCGTCGCTCACAATGTCAAGTTCGACTACAACTTCATCAAAGAAGAATTCAAGAGCCTCGGCTATGCCTTCAACAAAAAAAGGCTGTGCACCGTCAAGCTAACACGATCGACTATGCCTGGACTTCGATCATACGGACTTGATAATCTTATTAAGCATTTTGATATCGAAGTAGATGCTCGACATCGTGCCTATGATGACACGCTGGCAACCTGGAAGATCTTTAAGACGATCATCAGTGATATGGACGACAGTTACCATGTCAACCAACTCATCAATGAAGGGCTTGATGCATCCATCCTGCCTCGTGGCATGAGCATGGACGAGATGCACGCCACTCCCGAGACACCAGGAGTCTACTATCTGTGCAATGAAGAGGATGACGTCCTCTATGTTGGTAAGGCCAAGAATATTCGAAGTCGCTTGTTTCAGCATTTTCGAAATCTGAGTCGGAAAAGCACTAAAATATATGCCATGGTGCATCGACTACATTACAAAGAAACAGGCAGCGAACTCCTCGCTCTTCTCCTCGAGCTGTATGAGATCAAAAGACTCAAACCTGAGCTCAACAAGGCATTGCGTCGAACGGATTACAACTATGCGCTATATCTATATGAGAATGCCGCTCAAGGAAAACCAAGGCTTATCCTCAACAAAAACAACAAAGCCAACGATCTCAAGTATCAAAAACTAAAGCTCTACTCCTCCAAAGGACATGCTGAGTCCTCATTGCAAGAGCTTCTTCTACATCATGAGATTTGCATTCGACATGCCAAGTCTCGGGCCACAGAATTCGCATGCTATTGTGAAGGGAGTTGCGAAGAAGTTTTACATAAAAGCCAGGAAGGAGTAGAGCATCTCCTCGACCAAGTGAAACACGAATTCGAGCGAGATTTCATTTTAATTCTACCTGGAAGAAATCCTGAAGAAAGTGGCTTCGTAATGATCCACGAGAACAGCTTTTGGGGATTTGGGTATGTACCGAGAGACACCACACTATCCTCTCGAGAAGAATGGAATGATTATGTGAACTATCAGTTTTGGTATCCAGAGGCAAGTGGATTAGTTCATTCGTATCGTTCCAAGCATCGGTGCAAAATGATCTATTTGGATTGAAGAGCTATTCCTCTTTGATTTCACTTTGTGAACTAAAAGAGCCTCCCTCAAAAAGCACGTCGGCCAATGCTAATACAATACCCATCTGATCGTACTGGATGGAAGCAATCTCATGGCCTCGATCTGGATACGTAAACAAGGCGGAAGATTGATCCAAGGATTTCAATTTGGTAATAATGGTTGATGAGCCATCTAAGATCAGATATCCTGGACGATCTGATGCACAGAAGTGATGGGGCGATGTACCATACGGGACCAAAGGGTCCGCAGTACCATGAAAAAATATCCCAGGGACGGCATTGTTAGCATTGATGTAACGACTATCAACTACCGCTCCAGCCATGGACAGCACCATTGATGGCAGATGATTGCGTATCCAACCCATCTCAGGATCTACCCACTCATGGAGATAGACAGCGGTCAATATGGCCTCTGCACCTGCACTACTTCCACCAAGAATAAGCTTAGTTGTGTCTATTCCCCAGTCCGATGCATGCTTATGGACGAATTCTAATGCTCGCCAGACGTCCCGGGCACTTTCCCTAAAGACATTCTCTTTCTCAGCACGAGGACAGTCACAGCCAAATCCAGTTTTCTCACCTTGTCTGAGCAAGCGATAGCTGATAGAGATACCTGTGTAGCCTTTGTCCACCAGATATTCCATGAGCTTAACCTCCTGGGTAGCATCCCTCGAACCAAATGCAAAACCTCCCCCATGCACCCAAACCATGGCGGGATGTAATTCTTCTGTATTGTCTGGAGTGTACACGTCCATCCTAAGCTCCTCACCATCCACTGTGGCATATACATAGGTGTCAACATTGGGCTTTTGGGCATGATTTAAAATTGGGAGTGAACAGACAAATAGATAGAATAGAATTTTCATACGTCGTTTTTATTTCGTTCGAACGCTGGCCAACTTGTCTGGATTCGTCGAAAGAGTGCGGCATCATTGACATGTCGATTAACACGGTAATCGCTTCTCTCGCTGAGATATGTCGTGATACGATCAAGAGTGGCGTTGTCGAGGTGATAGTCAAAATGACCGTAAATCTGTGCGATTACTTCCTTGGGATCTTTTACTAAATGTGTGTAGTCGATCTCAATCAGATGAGAAGGTCGCACTTGCCGACTGGTTGACATGTACCTGTCCAGGATATCAACGGCATAATTGAAGATCTTATCAGTGGTATTCGATACAGGATATAGCTCGAGATACTGCGTGAGGATAACTCGATCGTACATCAGTCTCGTAGAGGGATAGACTTCCTGAGGATCACGGTGGAGGTAGATGAACCTTGCGTTTGGATACAGCTCCAATAGCTCGGGTATTCGTCCCGTATTGTGAGGATTTTTGATGAGAAGTTGTCGCCCTGGCCAGTTGATGCTAATTCGTCTTAGCATGCGTCGATAGTTCTTTGTCCACCGCAGATAATCTGCTTGTGTGATGCCATTGAAGATGGCATATCGCCGATGATAGCTTTCATTGGTTGGCCAAAACCAACTATGACTTGCACTTGTGGTGCCAAAAGTGGCTATTGGATTCTCTTCCTCAGTAGGCAAGTCCACATGGAGATGGACATCGTCTTGGGGGCGTTTGGCTGGTATGAATGGTGCAACACGTCGCTTTAGCCATTTTCCACCCAGAATGGACAGATTTGGGATAAATGCTTGGTAGTATGTCAAGTAACCGAACCGATCGTCTTGACTAAGTAAGTATTGCAAAAAGGTCGTCCCAGACCTCCAATGGCCTATGATGAATACTGGGTCCGGAACATCGGGAAGGTTTCTTGATTTCCAATATGCCAACCATCCATTCATCAATTGAAACGGATATGACAGCACACTAATCGAAGTAATCAACACCAGTCTCCGAATCGATGACTTCGGCCCCTTTCGATTAGTCCATAGCAGTTTACACCAGACAAATGGATCAATAAAGAAGTACTGATGTGCACCGATCCCATCCTTTTTTGAGATGGCCATCTACTCGCCTGAGATCTTTGACCACGATCGAAAAAGAAAATAAGTGCCGAGGCCTGCAATCGCCATTAACCCGAAGCCGTAGGCAGTTTCTCCATAGATAAAATTGCCAGTGGCAAACAACGCTGCATACACAGTAATTGTCCCAATCACAAAGCAGAGCAGTTCCAGCGCGATTTGTGTTTTTGGAGGATCGATAACGATACCTTCCTTCTGCGACTCCAGAATAACGTGATTCCAACCTGGGCCGCCGGGTCTAATTTTTTGGTAGAAGCCCCTAAGCGTAGTCATGTCCGTAGGAGGGGTTAGATAGGTGGCCGCAATCCAGGTAAGTGTGGTCAGCATGACCCCTGAGACCAGTGCCCAATGCGCGTCAAGGCCATGTGGTAAGAACGTAAACGACCCTGCTATAACCATCGAAGCGATCATAGCTACGATCTCTGTTGTTGCATTAATCCTCCACCAGAACCAACGCATGATATAGATTAATCCAGTTCCTGCGCCGATAAGAAGTAACAGATTAAACGCCTGAGTTGCATCGGTGAGAAGAAGTCCAAGACCCAAGCCTAAAACCGCAGAAATCAGCGTAAACAGACGACCAGCATTGACCAATTGGTTCTGGGTTGCATTTGGATTCACAAAGCGCTGATAGACATCGTTGACCAGATAGGATGCCCCAAGATTCAATTGTGTGGACATCGTAGACATGAATGCAGCGATTAGTGATGCAGCCACCAACCCCAACAATCCTGAGGGAAGCAGTGTCAACATCGCTGGATAGGCGACATCATTACCCACTTTACTTTCTGATAATGATGGAAATACAGATTGGATTGTAGCCAAATCTGGGAAGATGATTAGCGAAGCCAGCGCGATCAAAATCCACGGCCAGGGGCGAAGTGCGATATGGGCTGTATTGTATAGCAATGTTGCTCCGACAGCGTTTTTCTCGTCTTTAGCCGAGAACATACGTTGAGCGATATAACCTCCTCCACCAGGTTCTGCTCCCGGGTAGTAAGAAGCCCACCACTGAACTGCAAGAGGGACTAATAAAACTGGAATCCATACGCCGGGGTCCGAGAAATCGGGAAAAATGGACATTTTATTCATCACCCGCTCATCTGCTAACAATCCACTTACACCGCCGATCTCGTCTAAACCAAGGATATAGATGCAAGCCCAGATGGACCCAATCATCGCTAAAACGAACTGGACAAAATCTGTAATGATGACAGCCTTAAGTCCGCCAAGCGTACTGTAAACCAATGTAATCGTACCTGCGATAAGCAATGTCTGCCAGCCAGGAAGACCAAGGACGATCTCCCCAAACTTAATCGCGGCCAGAGAGACGGTACCCATCACCAAAACATTGAAGACAAGCCCCAAGTAGAGGGCTCTAAAGCCTCTCAGAAAAGCCGCAGGCTTACCGCTATAGCGTAGTTCGTAGAACTCTACATCCGTTAACACTCCAGATCGCCGCCACAACTTGGCATAGACGAAAACTGTGAGCATACCTGTCAACAAAAAAGCCCACCAGCCCCAATTACCCGAAACACCTGACTCGCGAACCAATCCGGTCACAAGATTTGGTGTGTCAGAAGAGAATGTTGTTGCCACCATTGATACACCCAAAAGCCACCAGGGCATGTTCCGACCTGATAAAAAGAAGTCAGTCACATTGCCACCAGCGCGCCTGGAGACATAGATCCCAACGCATAGGACAAATAGGAAATAAACAGAAACAATGGTCCAATCAAGTGTCGAAAGGGTCATAGTCGGTTGGTTTGTCGAGTAATGTAAGAAGGAAAGGGGCTACTCAGCGGAATAGTCCTATGCCAACCACTTGTCATTATCTAAACCACCAAAAGTCCCTGAACTCATAAGTAGGATCACATCATATCGATCCTTAGCATCTGAAAGCCGGTCAGAAAGCTCAGCTGCATCATGAATGATGTGTAGATCATGACGCCCAAATCCATCTCTTATCTCATCGGAAGATAACGATGCCATTTGCTTCATCTCCGCTGCATGAGGGTCATAAAATATGATCGCTTCATGTGCCCCAACCATTGTATTTCGATAGTGCGGAAGAAAATCCTTTGATAGGCTACTATAGGTATGCAGTTCGTAGACAGCCAATATCCTCTGCTGGACGTGTCGCTCCTGAACGGCCACCAGCGTAGCACGGAGTTTAGATGGGGCATGAGCATAATCCAGATATACGATCGGATGTTCACCTATCTGCTGGAGACGTCGACCAACTCCGCTGAATGTGGTGAGTGCCTCTAACACCTCATGATCATTATGTCCTAAGATTCGACATACACTGACGACGGCCGACATGTTGGCCCGGTTATGTTCACCGAATACGTTCATGTTGTACACGCGATCCTCATGAACGAGGGCACCATCAGCAGTCGCAGAAAAGGGGATGTAGCCTTGGGTCCCAGCATCCGGTTTCTCTCTGATCAACTTAGCAAGTATCTGATCTTCAGCGTACCAGACCACTTGTCCGTCTCGAGCACTGGTCTGGTCGATCAATTCGCTGAAAGGATGTACGTAGTCGTCCATCGTCGGAAAGACATTCATATGATCCAATTCGATACCTGTGATGACTACAATGTCCCCACGGTAATGAAGCATTTTTGATGTTGGGTCGATTCGTGAGCTGAGATACTCGTCTCCCTCGATGACGGCTACAGGTGCCTCTCCCAATGAAACCATGCGTTCAAACCCTGCTAATAGCCCACCGAGTAAGTAGTCTGCTTCTACACCCATTTGCCGAAAGACATGCATGAGCATCCCTGTGATGGTTGTCTTACCGTGGCTTCCTGCGATGACGATGTTCTGCTTGTTGGCGAATGCCTCCCCAATAAACTCAGGGAATGACATGATCTGTACTCCAAGTTGTTGGCATCGGACTAACTCCGGATTGTCTACACGTGCGTGCATACCTAAAATCACAATATCGATTTGCGATGTAATTCGCTCGACATCCCAGCCCATTCGGTCTGGTAGTAGGCCGGCATCCTTCAGTCGAGAGTATGCAGGATCATAGATCTCATCATCTGACCCAGATACTTCATGACCCCGTTGAGCCAGCTCCAGAGCCAGATTATGCATCACTTTGCCTCCGATTGCGATCAGGTGAATTCTCATGGTGTGAAGGTGGATAATCCTACCATCCATTTGATGAAAAATGATTCAAAAAATCACTCGCATCTTCGGTCCGAAAAGCGGACTGGAAATTTAACCTTGGCTATGGATCTCTACTATCAAAAATGCCAACGTCGAAATGCCTCCATGGCCTCATATTCGGCTAATCCAAGTTTACGATAGGCCTCCGCCGTCTCTCGATTACGATCTTCAGCGCGTTCCCAAAATTCTCGAGAATCATCTCCCGGGAATGGTGGCTGGTCCTTTTGAGACTGGTGCATGAAGATGGCTTTACGCTTTTTGAGTAATTCACTTGGACTGAGAGGTACTGTCATCTGAATCTCGTCGATGTCCCATTCATGCCAGGCACCGCGATAGAGCCAAAGCCAGCAGTCTTGGATCCAACTTTCTGTTTTGAGCTCATGTAAGGCAGCCAGTATGGCATCCAGACATACACGGTGGGTGCCATGTGGATCAGCCAGATCACCTGCGGCGTAGACTTGATGTGGTTTGATCTCTTCGATGAGTGATTTTACGATTTGGATATCCTTCTTACCGATTGGCTTTTTTCGTGATTTTCCTGTCTCGTAGAATGGTAGATCAAGAAAATGGATGTGCTTGTCATCTAATCCACAGAATCTGGCTCCGGCACGCGCCTCTCCCCTTCTGATAAGGCCTTTAATCGTTCGAACTTCAGGAATGTCTGCAGACTTAAGACCTTTCTTGTTGAGGCCTTTGAAGGTTTTGGTGAGGAGTTCCGTTCCCTTATCTGATGTGATGGACATGGCCTCGCCAAATTCCTTGTAAAACTCGATGAACCGATACGCGTCGTGATCATGGACTGCTATGTTACCTGACGTCTGGTAGGCCACATGCACTTCATGTCCCTGATCGACTAATCGTAAAAAGGTTCCCCCCATGGAGATGACATCATCGTCAGGATGTGGGCTGAACAGGATGACGCGCTTTTTGCCAGGAGACTTTCTCTCCGGTCGTGTAGAGTCATCAGCGTTCGGTTTGCCTCCGGGCCAGCCTGTGATGGTATGCTGAAGCCGGTTAAAGACCTTGATATTGATGTCATATGCTGACTTGTAGTTGACGATCAGTTCACCCAGGCCATGTTCGTTATAGTCTTCGTCAGTAAGTTTGAGCACTGGTTGATTGATCTTTTGGGAGAGCCAGATGACTGCTTTTGCGATCAAATCATCAGACCAATGGCACATTCCTACTAACCATGGAGTTTTGACTCGGGTGAGTTGTTCTCCCGCGGATTTGTCCACATAAAATCGAACATCTGGATGACTCTGGAGATAGGTACACGGTACTTGGATAGTTACTTCGCCTTCGACAGCCTCGCGCACGATCTTGGCCTTGTGTTGTCCCCATGCCATTATGTAGACGGTCTTGGCACTCATGATGGTCTCTATACCCATCGTAATCGCTCGGTATGGGACATCCTCCTCCCTCAAGAAGTCCTTGCGAGCATCCCGCATGGTTAGGCTATCGAGTCGGACTAACCTGGTGGAAGAGTCCTTCCATGATCCAGGTTCGTTAAAGCCTACATGACCCGTCCTTCCGATTCCTAAGATCTGGATATCGAGGCCACCGGCGTCCTTAATCTTCTTCTCGTAGGCATCGCAATAAGATTTGATCTCATCCATCTCTAATGTTCCATCTGGTATGTGAATGTTGGCAGAGGGGATATCGATGTGATCAAAAAGATACTCATGCATGAACCGCACATAGCTCTGGGGAGCATCTGGCTGCATAGGATAGTATTCGTCCAGGTTAAATGTGATGACATTACTGAAGCTCAAATCCTCTTCCCTGTGCATGCGTACCAGCTCTCGGTACAGACTAATTGGTGATGAGCCAGTTGCAAGGCCAAGGACGATGTTCTGGCCATTTTGCTGTTTTTGACGGATAGCGAGAGCGATGGAGCGGGCGATGTGCTTACTACACTCGACATTGTCATCCCAGATTCGGACAGGTATCTTCTCGTATGATTTGAAGAGATAGCGGATGTCTTGGCTTTCAGATTGATCGAGATTTTTGGTCATAAGTAGTTCGTTTTCTGCCTTCCATAAATGTAGGTTGGGATTCTCGTTAGAGAACCCAAAACGCTGGTTTTCTATCTGACCAAAGGTCATTTGGACCTTTACGGGATGCGCCTATATCATAATTCAACTCAGATCTTATCATCTTGAGGACTGTAAGAAGTTGTGCGCTGATGGCTGAGTTAAGTCAAATCATGTTGGTCGTATTGATCTTTGGATTTCCGCTTTTTGCCATATGGTGTGCACGCAGATATACGTTGGCCCGTACCTTAGGCCCGATTGTCCTTTGCTTCGCCGTGGGAATATTGATCCGAAATCTAAACCTTTTGGATATCGAGGAGAAGGTAGCCGAGCGCTGTCGAGACGGGGCTATTTTATTGGCCATACCGATGTTGCTTTACTCCTCAGATGTAGGGTCATGGCTTAGGACTGCTCGACCTATGCTTCAGGGATTTGGACTGCAAATCGTATCTGTATGCATAGCTTGTACGTTAGGTGTCCTTGTTTTTAGCGGAGTACTATCCGAGATTGATATCGCTGGTGGGATGCTAATCGGCATATACGTTGGAGGAACACCCAATCTATTTGCAGTAGGTCTTGCTTTAGATGCCGATAGTGAATCGATCACTCTGCTGAACAGTGCCGAGATATTTTGGGGTGCTCTTTACTTGCTATTTCTGCTTTCTGCATCACAGAAGGTATACAGCTACCTACTCATGTCTCCAAAGCGTGACGATCGATACCAACTGGATCAGGCCCAGCCTATCTCAGAGATTCGACCGAGGGAGGCGTTGATCGGGGTTGTGCTGACACTACTCTTAGTAGCGAGCACAGTAGGAATATCGATGCTCCTTTTTGGTTCTGTGAGTCCATCTTTCATCGTTTTGACCATTACCAGTCTGGCCGTTATTCTTTCCTTAGTACCAGCAATTCGTGGACTAAAAGGTACTTATGAGATTGGGGACTTTCTGTTGTTAGCATTTGGCGTTGCCGCTGGTCTCATGTCAGACTTTGAGGTGCTCCTATCTGAAGGTGCGCAGTACATCCTTTTTGTTCTTCTGGTAATGCTCCTGTCGCTATTAATCCATCTTCTCCTATGCAAATGGGCGGGATTAGATCATGACATTTTTATCCTAACATCGACTGCCGGCTTCTATGGACCTGTATTTGTCCCTCAGGTAATCCAATCGCTCGGCCGCAAATCCCTCCTTGTCGGTGCTATGGCCGTCTCTCTGATTGGATTGGTGACAGGAACTTACATAGGTGTGATGATGGCCCAATTGTTCAGATGGCTAATCTAACACTGCTGACATCTGGTCCCAAGCCCATTTGATGGCAGCGGTATCGAGATAGTAGCGCTGTTTAGTCTGTCGATATCGCTCCGTAACGTTGGCCTCTTCAAGAACAAACCTCGCCCAAGTGTGCATCTGCAACCCAAAGCCTTTGCGCACAGCGAGTAGATCAATGGCTTTTTCGTATTGGGCCCTTTTGGTCCGCGAGATATAGTCTATTCCCGTTTTGATCAGCCCCCACAGCGATTTGTGCTCATAGTCGAGGATATGACTCATCTCGTGAGCGATGATACCCAATTGTCCGTTGAATGGAATATCGTCTATCGTAATTCCATTATGCTGCGGCGAGGTATTAATGAGTACAACATACCTGCGTCTTCCCATTAGCAATGCCCAGATGTCTGGACGTGCCTGCATGGTCATCGGAATCTTGCGAAACACCAGTCGTATCTGAGCACCATTGACCTCGTGAAAGGCGGTACATATCACAGTAAACAACTTGTGGTATCGTGAAGGAACATTATCGATATAAATCAAACTCGGGTTTACAACTGCGTCTTCTTCTCGATCTGGAATATCGTCACGAATCACGTGATAGTTGATATGCTCTAACCATGAGTCAAGACGCTTTACTACCTCTTGATGATGTTCGTGGCTCATAGGGAATGATGTTTAGCGATTGCATCGCGTACAGAGCCCGAAGTAAGGAGTAGTCTGTTTGCCGTGTCATAGTCTAAGCCTGTCTCAGCCATGACCATCTTCGTTCCCCGATCGACCAGTTTGTCATTACTCAGTTGCATATCGACCATCTTATTATCCACTACACGACCGAGCCTAATCATGACGGCCGTGGAGATCATGTTTAATACCAATTTTTGGGCTGTTCCAGCCTTCATGCGCGTGCTGCCCGTGACAAACTCCGGTCCAACCACAACTTCGATTGGATAATCTGCGACCCCAGCTAATGGCGAACCTTCATTGCATGTGATACAACCCGTCTGAATCCCATTCTGCTGACAGATTCGAAGACCATTTACCACATAGGGTGTGGTACCTGAGGCAGCGATGCCTATGACGAAGTCTTGATCGTCGATTCGATAAGTTTTGAGATCTGACCAGGCTAATTCAGGATCATCTTCGGCAAATTCAACAGCCTTTCTAATGGCGACATCACCACCGGCCATGATACCAATAACCAGATCGTGAGAGACGCCATAAGTCGGTGGACACTCTGATGCATCTACAATACCCAGGCGACCGCTGGTGCCAGCTCCGATATAAAACAACCGTCCACCTCCAGACATCTTGTGATATACCGCCTCAACACACGCTTCGATAGCTGCTATTTGACCTTGGATAGCCAGAGGCACCTTATGATCCTCAGCATTAATATGGAAGAGAAGTTCATGCGTAGACATCTTGTCCAGATGCCGATACAAGGATGGTAGTTCGGTAGTCCTAATCATCGTCTTTGGTCTGATCGACGAAAGATAACCCTCTACCCTCTCATGGCGACGACTGGATCCATTCGACTGGCAAAAAAGGCTGGGACAACCCCTGAGATAATGCCGACCACAACAGAGACAACGACACCAATGATCACATTAGTAGGAGACATCCACAACTCGAATGGGATGAGACTCGAGATCGCTTTGAGCAATAGAAAAACCAGGAACAGTCCAATCAATCCTCCGAGGATGCACAAGAAGATAGACTCCAAGAGAAACTCTGTGAGTATAAAGGCCTTCTTAGCACCTAACGCTTTTTTGACACCTATGAGTCCTGTGCGTTCTTTGACTGAGACAAACATGATATTCGCCACACTAATCATCCCAACGATTAAGGCAAATATGCCAATGAAGATGCCGGCGATATTGATAGCACCAAAGACATTACCGATTACATCGGCCAATATGGATGCCTCGTTCAGCGCGAAGTCATCGTCCTCTGTTGGTTTAAGGCGTCTCTTCGATCTAAGGATGCCCGTAAGCTCACTCTTGAGTTCCGCTAACTCGACTCCCTCCTTGGCTTGTACGGAGAGAAGTTGGCCACCATTTTGATTGCCGTATCGCTGACCTACGTTGTACATGCGGCGCATCGCATTGAGGGAGATAAGAACAGCATCATCAAAGTTTAAGAAGTTGAACGGATTATCACCTTCTGATTGAAGTACTCCGATGACACGCCATTTTCGCCCGTACATTTTGATGTCCTTTCCAACTGCGGGGAGATCGCCAAAGAGTTCATTTTTCACCACGTTTCCGATCATGATCGCATTGGATGCATTCTGAAATTCATTTGGCGAAAGAAACCGACCGTCCTCGAGTTCTAAGTCCTGGATATTGAAGTATTCTGGAGTCGAACCCATGACAAATCCTCCATTGAGACTGTTCTCCTTGTACTTGATGGCACCAGCACCAGTAAAGTAACAATAG
>JBCBIX010000051.1:0-18426 GCA_038523965.1 Bacteroidota bacterium | reverse complement strand
GTCTTGAATGTCTGGGCATTGATGCTCTTCTTAATGGTTTGCAGACAATTGTCCCAAACATTCAAGTGGTTCATGGTCATACTCAACGCTGGCTTTACTAACGGTTAACGAGCCTTTGGGAAGCAGTTTTTGGGATGGCGAGAAAGACATTCTCGGCTGAGGCAAATATGAAGATTATATACCGAACGAATCACATCAATATCGTGATCTTTCAA
Source organism: Bacteroidota bacterium (assembly GCA_038523965.1). Lineage (GTDB taxonomy): Bacteria > Bacteroidota > Bacteroidia > Chitinophagales > Saprospiraceae > JAJRXG01. The sequence continues at coordinate 18,211 of JBCBIX010000051.1, read as the reverse complement.
ATATTATAATCTTTAATATGATAATCTTTTGTATTGATAATCAACGATTTATAAAAATAAAATATTGATATATGTAATACATTGATACATAACATTGGCTTAACAAAAAGGCGTGATAATCAATGAGTTATAGACCTCAGAGAGGCTACGAAACACTAATATTCCCTCCAGAAAGACGTCTTTTTTTACTCCTTTTCTCGAAGGTGATATCCACTCGTCCGAGCAGAATACCAGCCCAACCTGCTTGATTGATGATGACGGGTACGCCAGCTCGATTCGTAGTGATGTGAGGCTCATCCATAAACGTATGCGTATGTCCTCCGATGATCAGATCAGTGGAAGACGTTGACTCAGCGATGACGACATCAGAGACCTTGTCACCTCGGTATCTATAACCCAGGTGACTTAGACATATCACGTAATCACAGTTGAGGTCGTCCACTAATAGGCGTTCGTAATACTGCGCTGTTTTAATAGGATCCTGGTAGACAGTGTTACCATAAAGCTCCTGAGGAACCAGCCCATCTAACTCGATATCCAGGGCGTACATCCCAATCCGAACATCATCAAAATCCCACGTCAGGTACTTTTTCACAGTGCTCTCCAGAGGGGTGTCCGTAAATCGATAGTTACTGGACACCATTGGAAAGGATGAATGGACCAACTGTTGTGAGAGGTTTTCGATGCCAGCGTCAAAGTCATGATTTCCGATGGTGGCAGCATCATACCTAAGATCCGTCATCAGCTTTATTTCTAATTCGCCATTGTACAGATTGAAGTAGGGAGTACCCTGGAAGATATCGCCGGCATCAAGAAGTAAAACATTTTTCTCTTTTGATCTGATTCGCTCGAGTAAGGCTGCTCGCCGCGCCACTCCACCTTGTCCTGCATTTCGACTGCCATCCTCAGGGAATGGATCGATCCTACTATGGACATCATTCGTATGAAGGATGGTAACCCGTACCAGATCCCTGTGTTCCAGATCTATTAGTGGGAGCGTGTTCAGATATGTACAAGCTGCTGCAAACCCCGTCTGGTGTATAAATCGGCGTCTATTCATGATCAGTATTGATAATGCGTCCTTCTTTCTGAGCCGTCTGGATAATGTTGTCGGCGGTATCTTCTTCGATATGTTCTACAAATAGCTCCCGAATAAGACGATTCACATCTTCTCGCTCGTACTCTCGTAGGAAGTCACTCCCTGAACCACCATTCGCGATGTAGTCAGGTATCGCAAATCGATAGATGTTTTCGTCTATCAGAGGGGTGCCATTGATCTTGATATCAATCGCCTTGCCATTCTTTATTTTGAATGAAGTCCCGGCACTTACCGGCCAACCGCGGCCGCGAGCCAAATGATCAAAAAAGACTTTTGTCTCAGCTCCTGTGGCAGTAATGACGGCCACCTTATTATCGAATGGCATGACTTCAAAGACTTCACCAATAGTTATTGGTCCTGGGGCTACATTGATCACTCTGATACCTCCTTGGTTCTGGACACTGAAGTCTACTGGTCGGTCTGGAAGTATTTCATTGACTTCTTCTAAAAGCATATCAGCTAACCAATTACCAAGATTAGATTCTGGACGCTCCTTAGTGAGAAGGGTATCGAGTTCCCCGATGATGACATCCATCTGTTCCGCCATTTCCGACCGATATGGAGCGATTGTGGCATCGATAGACTGGTCAGCTGTAACATCTGCTTCGCTGACTCGAATGAAATCAATCTTCGTTTCTAATGGTTCGTAGCTTTTACACCCTATGATTGATAGGGCACAAAAGCAAAATAGGACGCGGTAATTCATGTATTGCAATGTCAGAAGTACAGTTGGACCTCTTTTCGCATGGCCGTACGAACCTTAGCTGCGAAGGTCTGATCAAGTTGATCGTTTCGCCGATAAAGTTCTGCCTTAAACACGGCGATGTCTCCAGCTGAAGCTGAACTTAATGCATCGGTAACATTGGCGATTGTCTCATTCTTGAGTAGAGTTATCATCTGCCACAGTTCATGGGAGACGTAGATCTGCTGCGACAGATTGTGCTCGTACTCCTTCTGTATGGCTATGATCATTGCATTCTTGAGGGTCGTGGCATTCATGTCACGATTGGAAAGTCGCATGACTAAATCTGCGAGTCCTATTCTCTCAACAAGAAGAGTTAGCCGCTCATATGCCTGTAGACGAAGCGGCAAGGTCTGACTGCTAACCTCGGTAGCTCTCTTTGATTGGGAGAGGAAGGTTTGCTGAGCATAGAATTGTCGCATCAGATAGTAGATGATAACAGCAGGAATACTGTATTTGACCACTTCGAGAAGCGTTATGAGCACTGGATTCATAGGCTGTCAAAAGTAAACAATGGCACCAGAGCAACTGACTCACTTGAACTAACTTTGCGGGGCTATCGTTTCCAATGAACCACTGGCGGACAATTTATGAACACAGCTATTCAACAGAGTCCTATAAAAATCTCATCATCAGCAATGCGTCAACTTCAGCGCATTAAAGAGGAGCAGGGTCTTACGGCTGATCATGGCCTTCGCGTGGGTGTCAAAGGAGGCGGCTGTGCTGGCTTTTCATATGTTTTAGGATTCGATGTTCAGAAGGATAAGGACCAATTATATGAGGCCGATGGCTTAACCATCCTCATGGAAAAAGCCCATGGTATCTATCTCATCGGAATGGAGATAGATTGGCACGAGGGACTTAACAATCGCGGCTTCGTATTCAATAATCCTAATGCTACCGAAAGCTGCGGATGTGGCGAAAGCTTCTCTGCCTAAGACTTCTGGGCATCAACTACTGCCAGAGCAATCATATCTACGATCTGTCTTACCTGTGACCCTAATTGAAGGATGTGCACTGGCTTTTTGAGGCCGACAAGCACAGGTCCGATCATATCCATCCTCGATACCTCATTGAGCAGATTGTAAGCGATGTTCGCTGAGGACAGGTTCGGGAAGATCAAAATATTCGCTGGGTTTCCGACTAATTTCGAAAATGGATGCATCTCCTCAAGAAGTTCTGTATTAAACGCCATATGGGCCTGCATTTCTCCATCTACGATCATATCGGGATGGCGTTCTTGTAGGATTTTAGTGGCTTCACGCATCAGTAGGGCGGACTCTCCATTCGCTACAGAACCGAAGTTCGAATAGGTCACCATCGCAATTCGTGGCTCGATATTAAATGTTCGAACGGTATCTGCTACTAACTCTCCTATGTCTGCGATGTCCGATGCCGTCAGATGATGATTGATCGTCGTATCTGCTAAGAAGAGTGGCCCTTGGCGCGTCATCAGAATGTGAACCCCAGCGACTTTTTTGACTCCTTCCTTAGGTCCAATGATTTGTAGAGCTGGTCGAACAGTATCCGGGTAGTTACGTGCTAATCCTCCGATCATCGCGTCAGCATCACCCATCTCGACCATCATCGCCCCGTAGTAGTTGCGTTTGCGGAGCATGTAGTGGGCTTCCTGTCGCGTTACACCTTTTCGCTTGCGTTTGTCAAAGAAGTACTCGCCATATCGGTGGCCTATCTCTCGTGCAGTTTCGTCCTCATGTCGAGAGGGATCTATGATGGGACAGCCTTCGAGCTCGATGCCATACTCGTCCATGAGACCTCTGATTCGCTTCTTGTTACCAAGTAGAATAGGCTTGGCAATTCCTTCGTCAAGTACGACTTGGGAAGCCTTGAGCACAGAGACATTCTCAGCATCGGCGAATACGACCCGCTTTGGATCTTGCTTGGCTTTTCGTTCGATGACTCGATTCAAGGTATTATCGAGACCGAGTCGGTGCGATAGCTCGAACCTGTACGCTTCCCAATCGGTGATGGGATGTTTGGCGACTCCAGAATCCATGGCAGCCTTTGCTACAGCGATGGATACTTCCGTGATTAGTCGAGGGTCAACGGGCTTAGGAATGATATAATCCTTGCCAAACTTCAAGTTGGCATCCCCATAGGCCATGTTAACAATGTCTGGCACTGGCTTCTTGGCAAGCTCCGCTAAGGCTCTGACTGCGGCCACTTTCATCTCTTCATTGATGAATCGACTGCGCACATCGAGTGCACCTCGGAAGATGAAAGGAAAGCCTAACACATTATTGACTTGGTTGGGGTAGTCCGATCGACCAGTCGCCATGATGATGTCTTCTCGGGCTGCCGTAGCTAAGTCATAGCTAATCTCAGGGGTAGGATTAGCCATGGCGAAGACGATACAATCTTTGGCCATCGATCGCACCATATCCTGTGTCAGCAGATTGCCACGAGATAATCCGATGAACACGTCAGCACCTTCCAAGGCCTGAGCCAGTGTGGTGTCTGCAGGAAGTGTGTCATTTACGAATTCAGGTTTTTTGCCGTCGAGATTGTCGCGACTTGGGTGAAGCAAACCTTTGCTGTCAAACATGTAGATGTTCTCCTTCTTGGCGCCCAACTCATGATATAGTCGGTTACACGAAATAGCAGATGCTCCAGCCCCGCTCACGACGATACGGATGTCGGCGATGTTCTTGTCTACGATCTCCAAGGCGTTGATGAGCGCTGCGGCACTGATGATGGCCGTACCATGCTGGTCATCGTGCATGACTGGAATGTCAAGCTCTTTCTTTAAACGTTCTTCGATCTCGAAGCAGGCTGGAGCCGAGATGTCTTCGAGATTCACGCCTCCGAATGTTGGTTCGAGGATTTTTACCGTCCGTATAAATTCATCTACGTCTGAAGTATCCAATTCGATATCAAAGACATCGATGTCGGCGTAGATTTTAAAAAGAAGGCCTTTACCCTCCATGACTGGTTTACTTGCCTCTGGACCGATATCGCCCAGACCAAGCACAGCGGTTCCATTGCTGATCACAGCTACCAGGTTTCCCTTCGCAGTGTATTTGTAGACATCATCCTTGTTATCACTGATGGCCAGACAGGGGTCAGCTACACCAGGACTGTAAGCCAATGATAGGTCTCTCTGATTAGCCGTCTCTTTAGTAGGAATGACCTCGATCTTTCCAGGGCGGCCTTTAGCATGGTAGTGTAAGGCGTCGTCGCGAAGTGATGACTTGCTCATATGCTTTGATAGATGGTGATCGCAAAGGTGAGATAATGTCCCGCTTAGCAGAACAATACCCTCGAATAATTATCACCATCTAATCCCCTACCTGAGGGATCCGGCCTTGAGCTATACTGGTCTTACTTCACCTTCACTATCGTGACCTGCTTACGCTCACCCGTGCTCTCATCTTGAACTTTGATCGTGTAGGTACCAGCATTGAGAGGACTTAGGTCGATACTCATCTGGGTGATATGTGGCAATGATCTGGTCTGCTGAACAATCGTGCCCGAAGCGTTAGAGATGCTGATTTTAGTTCCTGCCAAAGGGTTTCCTAAATCTAATTTGACGAACTCCTTGGCTGGATTTGGACTGGCATCGAGGGAGAGGTACGACTCATCTTCTTCCTTGACAGGAGGGTTGATTTGAGCATCGTGATATTCTTGTACTCGAGCAGGAACGATTTGGTTAGGACCTTTCCATTCCATGATTTCGACAAAAGCCGTGGCGTATTCATCGGTGGCTTTGTCTCGCCCCCACACTATAGACGCCGGGTGTTCTGCTAACAGGTCAAACTTCAGAATTGCTACACGAGCCCAGCCTGCATCTGAAGAGAGAGCAAGGCCGCCATTGTTCTCATTGATTAGGTCGATGCTGAAGTTGACGAAGCCCAAGTCATCATCAAATGAGAGTTGATTTATATGATCGGCGGAAGCGTGCTTTATCTCTTCGTGAAATTGCACTTGACTATACAGGTCATAGGGAAGGTCAGAATGGCATTGTGAAGGATCCAAACTCAGTGATTTGGTATCGTAGTAAAGACGATAGTTCTGATCAGCTAAGGTGAATGTCTTTGTGCCTTCGTAGCGCATCTCAACATCCACATAGATGGTATTAGTTGATGCTTCGTATAGATTTGGTGTCAGGCGAAGCCTGATATCTGCTGGAGTTGGATCGAATGTGGTGGCGCTGGTCAGGCACATCACAATAACGATCATGGTGATCAATCGTATCATTCTTGGTCTTTTCAGGTCTATAGGGATCGTGAGCTTAGAGAAATCTCTGATCTCACGTACGCAAGACAACAGAAAATGTGTGTACACCTACGTCGAACGAAAAAATTGTGATTTTTTAACCGAGATCGAGTCCGATTAGCAATTCTCGATAGATCTGGACAGCCTCCATGACTTCATTTACATATATAAATTCATCGATAGTATGTGAGCGTTCAGACTTACCTGGGCCGACCTTGATAGTGGGGCATGAGAAATGTACCTGGTCTGATAGGGTAGGAGACCCAAAAAGGCGTCTGCCCAACATCTGACCTTGTTTAACAATTGGATGGTCGGGATTAATTCCAGATGGACTCCACTTAAGCGACCGTGGAGTTAGTGTAGCATGAGTCATCCCTTCGAGCTGTCTAAGTACCTCATGAAGTGAATAGTTCTCATTCACTCGACAATCGATCACATAACTGCAGTCATCGGGTATCACATTGTGCTGATGGCCCGATTGGATCTGAGTGACTGTAGTCTTAGTAGCACCGAGAACATCTGAGGTTTTACTCCACTGATGATCTCGTATCCGCTGGATGTCTTCGCACGCCAGATAGAGGGCATTGGTTCCGACATCTCTCGCGGCGTGTCCAGATACACCTTTGGTTGTAGCATCGATAACGATGAGCCCTTTTTCTGCAATAGCCAGATGCATTTCTGTCGGTTCCCCAATGATGCCCAGGTCAGGCTGTAGACCATATTCCTCCAATACAGAGCTTACTCCGAGAGGTCCAAAGTTCTCCTCTTCAGCAGATGCGATCAAGACAAGATTGTATGGTAACTCCGCTTTGTACAGCGAAGTGAACGTACCTATAAGGGCTACTAAACTCCCTCCAGCATCATTGCTGCCTCGGCCATAAAGTCTATCACCATCGATATGGGCACCAAGGGGGTCTTTAGTCCAACCTTCGCCAATGAGGACAGTGTCGTGATGACTGTTCAGTATGACGGTGGGTAGATCATCTTGATAGTGGAGGTTCTTGGCGATTACATTATTGTGAAGACGGCTGGTTGTGATGCCTCGTTGTGCGAGCCAATGCTGTATATGATCAGCCGTCTGCGACTCCTCACCTGAGTAGGACCTTGTCTGCACCAACAGTTGGAGAAGGCTGATGATATCATTGTTCAGCTGAGTCATAAAGAGCTCCTTAGTTGTGTCCCTGCTAAAGGATTATCAAGACCGGATATGCCACAAATCTTGACCTGGTGAGCTCCATTACTTAGAGCATAAAAACCATTGGACAGCTTAGGAATCATACCGGTATGGATAGAGCCCTCATTAATCATCTGTTGGAATGCCTTCGAGGTAAGCTTGGATACCACAGAATTAGGATCATGCACATCTGTTAATACCCCCTCATGTTCAAAGCAATAACTGAGATGGGCTTGATAGTGCTCGGCCATGGCCTTGGCTATCTCAGCAGCTATCGTATCAGCATTTGTATTAAGCATCTGTCCATGACCATCATGTGTTAGCGCGCAACAGACAGGTAGAAGGCCTTGGGAGATGAATTCTCCAAATCGTTTTGCATTTACCTGAGTCACGTCTCCGACCCAGCCATAGTCTCTTGGATGTGGCGGGCGCTTGATCGACCTGATTAGATCAGCATCCGCACCACTGACACCGATCGCATCTCGGCCGAGCGAATGGAGCTGTGCTACGATCCTTTTATTCGTCAGTCCGGCGTAGACCATTATTGCCACCTCCAATGTTGGTCCATCTGTTATTCGTCGACCATCAATCATCTGCACGGGGATGCCAAGAGATTTGCAAAGGGCAGTTGCCTGCCTTCCGCCACCATGAACGACAATGGTTGGCTCTGTGAGCTTGGAGATGGACGCTAATGCCTGTGAGAGCAATTCAGGCTCATTAATCAGCTTTCCGCCAATCTTGATGATATGCAGTGTTGGTTTGTCCATCAGGAGTTGTCACAAGTGCTATCCACATTGCAAAGAATAGGAAAAATGCCGTCGTCACCGATCGTTCGAGGCTGTTCTCTACCATGAAAGAAAGGGTATAGTTGAGATAGAGTAAGAGGAGCAAGCCTCGATGTGTCATGTTTCGACTCCAGAGTAGCCCGTAGAATCCTATCGTGAAGAGTAGCAGGCCGATCAGACCTGAACCAGTCAGGGTAAGCAGAAATTGGTTGTGCGGAAGCTTTTGTAGTAAATACAAAGGTCCTTCAGGCCCAAGAAGTGTTTCTCTAACATCACCTGCACCAACGCCCCACCAGGGGTGGTCTAACCAGACCTGGAGTGCTGCCCTGAAACTGATGATTCGCTCACTATCTGCGTAGGATACACCGCCATTCTCACTCCACATCCGCCAATCGTAAAGCATGTAATGGACCTTGTGCTTTATGGAGGGGACTACAGAGTACGCGGTCACTGCAAGGGCCAATATCCCTGTGAAAAGGGCGATAAAACGGATGTAGCTACCAGACTTCAAGTATTGCCATCCATACAACGCCATTATGCTGACATAGCAAATGCCTAAGCCTGTTCTTACGGCGAGAAGATGCATAAAGACAAAGAGGAGGAGACTTCCCCCAATTATGTAAGGTCTCAGGCGTGCAGATATCGATTCTCTTTTGGATAGGAAGTATGCTGATGAAATGACCCCATAGGCATTGATCATACTATACTTTACGTGTTCGATCGGAGTGGATATTGGTTGTCCTCTGGAAAGCATTTCTAAATGAGTGTCCAGATGGTGGAAGAAAAAGAACAGCTGAGGAATTGCCGCTACAACCAAGACCAAAAGAAGGTGTAGGTGCACTCGGACTAATCGATCTGTGGATTGGTCTGGCATCACCCAAAACGCAAGAGGCAATAGCACAAACGGAAGTCTGAGGATGAGGATATGAATCCACTCTGAAGTATCCGTGCTGTTCCACCCAGATAGTAGACTTACACCAAAGACTAAAGTGAGCAGCAGTCCATGGTAAGATCTGTGAGTACTGATCCGGCCATCGTTAAGGGGATATAGCGCGCCTGCTATCACAAAAAGACCAAGACATACCGACGTAATGGCCTTAGAGAAAAGAAAGGACGGCAGGATGAGGACGCTGGCTCCTACCAGAATTGTGTCGGCTATGGTCGCTGTGCCAAGTCTCAATTACCGTAGTTCATGAGATTGCGGAGGTCAGGATAGTCGTTTACGTAATATACTAATCGATCTGCTGTAACTCGGTGTCCGTTGTAGTACGGTATGATACGAGGATCAGTGATCCCGAGACGTTCCATTTTTCGCTTGGTTTCCAGCGCGAGGCTATAGGAGTCATACCATCCTATTGTGTACAGATATAGATCTGTCTCCTCATCAGACTCAACCATTGCGTCGTTAAACAAGTCCAGAGCCATACCACGATACATTTGACTCATGACAGCGATTTGCACTTTGTAGGTGATCGCATCCTCCAGTAGCGTCGAGAGGAGGTCATAACGCTCATCGTAGGAGTGCTTTGGAATGTCAGGAGCTATCCGATCGATAATGCTCCTCCCGTCAGCGGTGTATAGATCCAATTCAACGCGCGCATTAAATAGATCTGAAAGTCCTATTTGGCCACCTTTATTTTCGGAGAGTGTGACGGGGTAGTGGTCAGCCATGCTTCGCACCGATACTTGATGATCAGCTACTCCCTGCGAGATCAGATGAATTTTGATTCTTTCGGCCAACTTGATAGAGGAGAACAACTTGAATTCTTGGATGCCTTCATTGGCAGAATGAACTTCAATTGTTGCAGTCACTTGAGGATGATCCAATAGGTAGTTAGCCAATCGATCAATTTCTCCAAGGTTTTCTTTTTCAAAAAGATCCTGGCTGCGATTGTAGTAGAGAGGTTCGAATGTGTAGTTCTCTTGAGTAGTGTCAAGATTAGGTGCCGAGGTTTCTGGAACGTACACAGAGGTATCCGACTCATGTATCATTGCTACTTCAAGCATAGTATCGATAACAACTTCATCACGGTTGACTTTGTAATCTGCAAAAGGGATATAGTCCGTGTTATAAAGCTGTAGACCTCTGGGTCTTTTGAATCGAGCTAAGAAAATATCTTTTCCTCCTGTGCTTGTCTTTCGATCTGAGGTAAGTAATGCACTGAGTCCATCATAGGTTAAGCTAAAATAGGTGTCATCACCAGGACTATTTATCGGAATACCGAGATTCTCAGGAGTTCGCCATGCCACTGATTCGAACAGATAAGGCGAATAAAACACATCGAATCCGCCAATACTTTCGTCCCGATTAGAACTGAAGTACAGCTCCGAGCCATCAGCATTGAGATATGGGCTGATCTCATCCTCGGGCCCATTAATCGAGGATCCTAAATTGATAGGTTCAGTCCATGTACCTTCTTCTTTTTTGATATAGTAAAGATCATATCCACCATATCCTTGATCCAGCTTGGCACTGAAGAGTACAAGGTGGTCATCGTAAAAGAAGGCATCAGCATTAATCACCGAAAACTGGACAGGAAATTCAATTTCCTGAGTGAGATTATTTTCTCCTTTTCGTCTGGAAATGGTCATTGTCCCGTCATATTCAGGACCTCGAAAGAGGATCATACCATCGGCACTTGTGGTGAATCCCAGGACGATTTCTTCTTTACTTTTGTTGATCGCGTAAGGCAGGCGCGTGGCTTCTGACCAGGATAGATCACTTTCATTACTGACATAAACATCGAAGTCACTCGCTTCCATAGACAGGCCAGTATTGGGCATGTTTGAGGAGAAATAATACCTGTTGTCAATAGTTGGACTCTGGATCATCCCCACCTCATCATAGACGCTATTGATCTCTCCTGGGAGGCGCTCGATGATAGCGATTGGTGTTCTGTATGAGAGATCTATTGCGCGACCACATTGGCGAATCAGTTGGCGCACGCGCGGTCGATCTGGACTATCAGCCGATAACTCTCTGAGATACTTTTTATAGTAGGATGCCGCGGTCGCGAATTCCCCTCGATTATGGAAGATGAGACCCGTATACTGATCTATTTCAGGTTCTTCATAGCCATAAGCCCAAGCTTGTCTAAAGTCCGCCATGGCTTGTTCGAGCTGATTCGTTTCATACAAGCATACGCCTCGTTTAAATAGCAAAGGGCCACTTGAGTTGATCTTATCAATGCGGTTCAGATAGACTAATGCTTCGCGAAATCTGTCTTCTTCATAGGCTTCACTTGCCTTGCGAAGAGCGTCATTCTGACCAGCTAATGAGAGAGAAAAACCAAAAGTAAGTAGTAGGGTAGCGCAGACGTAGGGAATGTTACAGAGGCCGGTTGGGGTCAAACGCTTCAATGTAGTGTGCTATTCGATTCAGGAAGACACCCCCGAGGTACCCGTCGATGGCGCGATGATCGAAAGATAAAGATAAGAACATCATATGGCGGATGGCGATAATATCACCATGTGGCGTCTCCTGTATGACTGGCTTCTTTTTGATCGCGCCGAGAGCCAGTATCGCCAGCTGAGGTTGATTAATGATCGGTGTTCCCATGATATTACCATAGGTTCCGATGTTGCTGATTGTGAATGTACCTCCTTGGATCTCATCAGGCCGCAATTGATTAACCCTGGCTCTCCCAGTAAGATCATTCAGCTGGGCAGTCAGTCCGTTTAGGTTGAGGTTCTGTGCCTGCTTGATCACTGGTACGATCAGATTCCCATTTTCCATAGCGGTTGCCATGCCGATATTGATGTCTTTTTTGACAATCAGATGATCCCCATCAATGGATGCATTGATGGTAGGATAGTCACCGATGGCTTTGATGACGGCCTCTGTGAATAGTGGGGAGAAGGTGAGCTTCTGGCCATACTTGGCTTGATATTCTGCTTTTACTCGATTCCTCCAGTGCACAAGATGAGTGGCATCAGCCTCTACGAACGACGTCACCGTTGCCGATTCACTCTGTGAGTGCTTCATGTGACTTGCGATGACCTTACGCATCCTATCCATCGCAATGATTTCTTCGTTCGCCCCTTTGATTGGCGTGGCTGTCGAAGATGCCGATGATTGTGATGAAGGCTGTGTTGTGCGGGATACGTTAGAAGGAGTGGAGACCGTCGGTGTGAATGGAGTCAATTGTGGATTAGTAATCTCTCTGATAACACCAAGACGCTTCTGCTCTACATATTCTAACAGATCTTGCTTCGTAACGCGCCCGTCGATACCCGAACCTGGAATGGACTGTAGCTCAGTACTTGAGATCCCTTCGGCACGTGCGATATTTCGTACGAGCGGTGAGAAGAATCGACCACCCATATTGCTCTGAATGATCCCCGTACGATCTTGGCTGAGGACAGGAGAGATATTTTCAGGTGGAGTGTCTGGTGTACTTACTTTATGTTGCTTTTGATCCTTCGTCTCCGAGGAGGGGAGAGGGGTGCCAGTAGGAACTTGTGCAGGAGGTTCCTCGATCTCAGTCACTTGATTGGTTGACTGGTGTACCACTCCCGGCTCATCGTTGGAACTCTGAGGACTCTCAACATTTGTTTCGGCCGGTGTTGGCGAAGGAGCAGGAGCGTCAGGAGATATGGCAGTTGCTTCCGTCTGAATACGCGCGAAGACAGCCCCTATTGGCACGACATCATCTACTTCGTAGAGCTTTTCAACAAGAATACCTGCTGTTGTAGAAGGAATTTCAGAGTCGACTTTGTCTGTGGCGATTTCGAGGATAATTTCTTCATCCTCGACTGTATCACCGATCTCCTTGTGCCAGGCGATAACCGTGGCCTCGACGATGCTCTCACCCATCTTGGGCATATATAGATCCACTACAGCCATAGGAAGCGTCGATTAGGGTGCAAAGGTAGGATAGTACCGCTATTCCCACCATCAACAACCAGGATAAACCAAATGAGTTTGAACGCACAATAACGTTGGGCTTAGAACAACCGACCCATGTCTTTGGGTCTGGGGATGCTCAGATGCTGGTAGGCTTTTTCGGTTGCGATACGACCACGCTGAGTGCGTTGGATAAACCCTTCCATGATCAAGAATGGTTCGTACACCTCTTCGATCGTACCAGCTTCTTCTCCTACTGCCGTAGCTATAGTCGTTATACCCACGGGTCCTCCTTTGAACTTAGTGATGAGCGTATTAAGGATACGATTATCCATCTCATCGAGGCCTAATTCGTCCACATCTAAGGCAGATAAGGCAATCTTTGCGATGTCGAGATTGATCACACCATCACCTTTTACTTGAGCAAAGTCTCTGACTCTGCGTAGTAATGCATTAGCAATACGAGGGGTGCCGCGACTCCTTCTGGCCACTTCATGTGCTCCTTCATCTGTGATCTCAATGGCCAATAACCCTGCACTTCGCTTTACGATACCACGTAGGGTCTCGACATTGTAATAGTCTAAATGGCACGTGATCCCAAACCGCGCTCGTAGTGGTGGTGTCAATAGCCCCATCCGAGTGGTCGCACCGATTAAGGTGAACGGATTTACGTTCAGCTGGATACTCCGTGCATTGGGCCCGGTATCGATCATGATATCGATTCTGTAGTCCTCCATCGCCGAATACAAGTACTCTTCGACGACATGATTCAATCGGTGGATCTCATCGATGAAGAGCACATCTCCTTCCTGAAGATTAGTAAGTAGTCCTGCCAGGTCTCCAGGTTTCTCTAATACAGGTCCAGAGGTAAGTTTAAGTTCGGAGCCAAGTTCGTTAGCGATGATATGCGACAGAGTAGTCTTGCCAAGACCAGGAGGGCCATGAAGTAATACATGATCCAAGGCATCACTGCGCATTATGGCTGCTTTGATGAATATTGACAGGTTCTCTACGATCTTAGGCTGACCACTGAAGTCCTCCAGCATCTTCGGTCGCAGTGCTTTCTCCAGCTGTTGCTCCCGTGGAGGTAGCTCTGCAGCTGGATCAAGATGTGGATTCATGGTAAACGTATTACGATGAACAATAATACGACGCTCCAGATCAACTCTGTTTGGATGATGTAAGTCTGATTCCGTCAGATTCGATGGCGATCTTATGATTCTTGTACAGGTTGCCAATAGCTTTTTTGAACACCTTCTTGCTCATCTGCAGCTCTTGGCGGATAAGTTCAGGATCCGATTTATCTGTCAAGGAAGCAAATCCTCCACGTTCGGCGAGATAGTTAAGTATGTTGTCCGTTGTATCCAGCACCTTGCGATACCCGAATTTGCGGGGACTCACATCGATTAGCAGGTCTTCACGGATGCGGGTCACATAACCCTTGAGTTGATCTTGTGGTTTGACGGATTCATACAGATCGCTGTGATACATGATGCCGCCGTAAGTATTATCGATGATTACTTTGACCCCGAGCTCGGTGACTTCATAAGCTAACAGATCTACCTCTTGACCGATTTCCAGATCTATCTCTTCGTGTTCTAATGCCGGCCGTATGAATGTGGTCCCAGTTGTGCGATCGCGATCATCGAGGTACAGGTAGGTCAGATAAGCACGACCGACTATCATCGGATTCGTTTGTTCTCGGGTTGGAATAAGCAGGTCCCGATCTAAGCCCCAATCGACAAAGGCACCGAACCGTGCCGTTCCAACGCAAGTCAGATAGGCAAATCCATACAACTCTATCTTCGGTTGTTGAGTAGTTGCTATTGGGCGATCCTGACTATCCAGATAAACGAATACATCCACCTTCTGGCCTTCATCAAGGTCCGCAGGGCAGTTCTTGGCTGGTAGCAGAATTTCATTGCCAAATCCGTCAGTCAGAAACATACCATGCCCAGTTCGATTAAAGGCGGTCAGTGTGTAGTGGTATCCGGGATCTATCATTGATTCTTAGGATTGAGGTTGATATCTGAGTTCTGTGAGTTCCGTGCGCTCGATATGCACGATTGTATCCATGAGTACTTTTTGTTCCTCTTTAGTCAAGGATTCAAAAAGTTGGTTGCACCTCACGATGAGTTCATGGCCCAGACGGAAACCATGGATCTCAGCAGAGGAGTAGATATGTGGTTTTCGTTCGAGGGACTTGATGAGGGACGCTAAGATTCGTGTGACATCTCGCACCATCTTGCGATCATAAAGTAGCCCAAAGAGCCCCTCGCCCATGGTGATAAACTGATCAATCTCCCTTTTTGGCAATGCTTGGATCAATGTCCTTAGCTGATCAGAACTGATGGGATCAGACATATTCTCTTCATTGGCATGGAAGATCATCATCTGTTCAAATCGCGATGCCTTTCGAAAAGACTGAAGAGCGGTGATACCTGCTTTCATGATCGACGGAAGACGATGGCCAAAGCGCAGCAAAACACCGGTCGTATCCATCAATATTCGAAAGATGTGACGTGGATTCTTAATGTGTTTGTCTAAGCTGTCAAAGGCAGCATTTAGCTCCTGTCGTCTGGTAAAGGGTGGATAGATGTAGTCCAGAAAAAAGGCCTTAAGCCGATCTGTTTTTTCGCGAGTGAAACTGGAGGGAAGTTCGTAGCGCGTGGATATCCGATCATACTCATATCTCTCAGAGATCAATAGGCGATAAGCTTCTATGATCGCCTTAGCTAATCGTTGTTCTGATTGAATCGCCATATCGGACGGTAAAGCTACCTTACTTTTACGCGTACAAATAAGCGACAATGGCACTCACAGAATCAACAATGCTCCCATTAGGTACCACCGCGCCTAATTTTCACATTCGAGATGTAGTCTCAGATCGATATTTCACCTTAGAGGACTTGGCGTCTCAGACAGCCACCGTGATTATGTTCATCTGCAACCACTGTCCATTTGTCATTCATGTTAATCCTGAGCTGGTTCGTGTAGCTCAAGACTATCGAGCGAAAGGCGTCTCCTTTGTTGCCATCAGCAGTAATGATGTCACCACTCATCCCGAGGATGCCCCGGACAAGATGAGTATAGTAGCTAAGGTGCTTAAGTTTCCGTTTCCCTATCTCTATGACAAACACCAAGAGGTAGCCAAGGCCTATGCTGCTGCATGCACGCCCGATTTCTACGTATTTGATGGTCAGAGGAAGTTGACATACCGCGGTCGACTCGACAACTCAAGACCCGGTAATAACGTCCCGCTAACTGGACAAGATCTTCGTCGGGCAATTGATGCAACCATAGATGGAGAGGTAACTGATCCACAATATCCCAGTATGGGTTGCAATATCAAGTGGAAGAACGCCTAATCAGAGTTCTGCGATAACGTCAATGCGTGACTTGACAGTTTGGCCGAGCTTGACCTTATGCTTTGTTCCGACTGGGAGGTAGATGTCTACGCGGGATCCAAACTTGATAAAGCCCATCTCTCCTCCGCGAGAGGCCGAATCCCCAACTTTGGTGTAGTTCACGATACGTCGGGCCACTGCCCCAGCGATCTGCCTGATGAGGATAGGGCCATTCGTCGAGGCATATACTGTCGTATGTCGCTCGTTTTCCGTAGACGACTTGGGATGCCAGGCCACTAAGTACTTTCCAGGGTGATAACGCTCATAACTAATCTGTCCATCGATGGGGTGGTGGTTACTATGGACATTGAGAGGTGACATGAATATGGATATCAGCAATCTCTCATCCTCGAAGTATTCCGTCTCGATGGTATCCTCTATCACTACTACTTTGCCATCAGCAGGAGCTAAGACAAAATTATCAGGGACGGAAGCCACCGTTCGCTGTGGATATCTAAAAAACTGCAAGACCAGGCTTAGCAAAATCAATGTACCCACACCAAGAAGGCTGAGTATCACATCACCAGCACCAAACCGCCATGCTGTAAGCAGGATCAAAATTGAAAAAATAAGCACTACAGATATAGTCCCCTTGCCCTCTCGATGTATAGTCATGATGCCAAGTTACTCTGCGTACAAGTCTCGGTAGTAGATCACGAACCAAATCAAAGCCCATATCATCGTCGAGAATGAAAGTCCTCGAAGTGTCCTATCTGTAAATGGATGATTGTATCTGCGAATCCAGAAAATATTAGAACAAATTCCAATCAATGTAATGGTCCGCCATCGCTTGCTACGCCAACCACCAGCGGACTCATCCATCCAGCCATTCATTACCATCAGAGAGAATAGGAGATAGATCAACAGAGCTCCCACGATCGGTGATAAAGCGCCTAACCCAAGACCTGTTACGAGATCATTCCGATAGTTGTGTTCTCCACTCATGAAGCGGACTCTAAGCCCTTTAACTTGCCAATTGACTTGTACGAGGTCAGATCATGCATCGAGGGTACGACAGAGACGTACCCATTATTCAATGCCCAGATGTCTGTGTCCTCACTTTGGTCATCTAAAAGAAATACACCAGTCATCCAATAGTATTTTTCACCCCTGGGGTCTTTACTTTCGATAAACTCCTCAGTCCAGTTTCCGTCTGCCTGTCGACATACTCTGAATCCTTTGATATCTTCTACCGGTAGTTTCGGAATGTTGACATTCAGAAGATTCGTCTCACCGAAAGAGTGCCCTAACGCGTATCTGATAAGGAGGTCTGCATAATGCTTTGCTCCACTAAAGTCTGCTTCGAACGAAAAATCCAAATAGGAGAACCCAATACTCTTGATTCCTTCAAGACTTGCCTCCATTGCTGCGGACATTGTACCGCTATAGATGATATTGATGGAAGCATTAGATCCGTGATTGATACCTGATACGCACAGATCGACGGGACGATCCTTAAGAACTACGCTTTTAGCAAGCTTAACACAATCGACAGGTGTACCTGAGCACTCGTACGCTTCTATTCCATCGAATACATCGACCTTATTGAGGCGTATAGGTTGTGTCAAGGTAATCGCATGTCCTTGTCCTGACTGCGGACTATTGGGTGCTACCACGACTACCTCCCCAATCTCACGTGCTACCTCCACTAAGGCCTTTATCCCGGGAGCAAACATACCATCGTCGTTCGTCACTAAAATGCGGGGTCTATCCATCGTATTATATTTTTTTCAAATATTAAATGTAGCATTCCATCGATGTTTATGTGACAACGGCTGATTAAGGGTACATTAATAGAAGGCACGATATCTGTACCAGATAGCAATTCAAACTACAGGTTTACTCTACGTATGCAATCTCTCAAAAATGATAAGTTGACTCTATGAATAATCTCATCATTTTTCTGACCTCTTGTGCCTTCG
>JBCBIX010000050.1:0-18528 GCA_038523965.1 Bacteroidota bacterium | reverse complement strand
TTAAAGCATTTAGCAAGTTTTATCGACCTAAGTTGCCATTGAGTAAGACATTATGTATATCTGCTTTTATCAAGCAAATACCTTGACAGCTTTTTTATCAACCAGTGAAAAATAAATAGGACACCACGATAAGTACGCAGACTACCACCGACCATAGGACATCGTTGATGGTGTAGCTCGCTTTAGTTTCTTCCTTTTGATCCGAAGTTATAGTACCAAAGGTGAGGCCTTCTAATTGTACATACTCAGGTGGAGCCGTGCAGTAACTGACCGCAATCATCACAATCGCGCAGATAATGAATATCAACAGACTGTAATATTGGAAGAAGATATTGTTGATCACCCAGAAGAGTGAGTTCTCCTCATACTGATGACCAGATAGTGCTACAGGAGTATCGATCATAAGTCGAAACAACCCTAACGCGAAGCCAATGCCAAGTGTAGCCAGACACCCCTTGGTGTTGAGGCGCTTATTGAAGATGCCAAAGAAAAAGACAACAAAAATGGGCGGAGCGAGATAGCCCTGTACACTCTGCAGATAATCATAGAGGCCACGGCTTCCCTGAATCACTGGTATCCACATTAGCCCGATGATGACCATGCACCCAGTTGCGATCCTCCCCATGCGTACGAGTTGTGACTCTGTAGCCTCGGGTTTAAACTTGGTATAGAGGTCCATAGTAAAAAGGGTAGATGAGGCATTAAAAACACCTGCCAGGGAGCTCATCAAAGCCGCTAATAAGCCAGCGACAACAATACCTCGGATCCCGGCTGGAAGAATGTTGGCCACCAAGAGTGGAAAGGCTTGTTGGGCATTAGCATTGATGATATTGCCCTCTGCATCTAACATTGTCGATGAGATGCCTGGCATCTGGCCACTCGCGGCTAAGCAGAAACAGATAATCCCTGGAATGATGAAGATGAATACCGGAAGTAGCTTGAGAAGTGCAGCGGCTATCGTCCCACGTCTGGCCTCAGTAAGTGATGCCGATCCTAACATCCGCTGGACGATGTATTGATCAGTACACCAGTACCACAATCCAATGATTGGCGCACCAATCAGCATACCGGGCCAAGGATAGTTTTTGTTGAAGTACCAGGCCATCTCTGTATCGGTAAGGACAGGAGCCCAGGTACCATTCATACCATCGGGTACGATGGGTTTCCAGAGATTAAACATTTCGCCTCCTGCGATCTCTTTCATTGCTGACCAGCCTCCGAGTGCATCGAGCCCGTACCAGGTGATAAGTGCTGATCCCAGGATGAGGATAATGGTTTGAATCGCTTCTGTGTATGCGACTGCTTTCAGTCCTCCTAACATGGTGTAAAGTCCCGTCAGGACGATAACCATGATAGATCCCACCCAAAAACTGTTGAGCCCGAGGACATTGACCTCTGGCATCAATACCCCGAAGACGATACCTCCGGCGAATATGCCAACAGCAACCTTTGTGAGTACATACGCTACTAATGATATGATCGAAAGCACCCACCTCGCTGTAGGGGAAAAACGCCGTTCCAAAAACTCAGGCATAGTATAGATCTTCGACCGCATATAGAAGGGTGCTAAAACCCAACCAAGCACAAGCAAGCACCATGCATGAAGTTCGTAGTGGGCGAGGGCAACTCCGTCAGTGGCCCCAGATCCTGCTAATCCTACAATGTGCTCGGATCCGATATTTGATGCGAAAATGGAGGCGCCAACTACAAACCAACCGAGATTTCGCCCAGCTAAGAAGTATTCATCGGAGGTATCATTCTTCTGTCTCATGACCCACCATGCGATACCTAATATCAGCACGAAATACAGAAAGATAAATACCCAATCAATCGTCGCTAAAACTCCCATGACGCTATTTTGTCTCTGAAAGGGCGCAAAATGCACTTTTCGATTGGTTATGCCCTTGGTAAGCCAAAGGATATTTGGTCAGATAGAGACGGAGACAAGGATCTAACTACCTCACCCCAAACCGATATACCGTCGTAGAGGCGTAAGCGTCGCCGGGATCCAGACGAGTAGAAGGAAAATTAGGCTGGTTTGGAGAATCTGGGAAGTGTTGCGTCTCCAGACAAAACCCGAATCTCTTTTGGTATCTCAGACCACCCTTACCGACCAGGGAGCCATCGAGAAAGTTGCCGCAGTAGAACTGCAGGCCAGGTTCTGTGGTAAGTACTTGAAGTGTTCGACCTGATGTGGGCTCATACACTGTTGCAGCCAGTGCCAATGAGTCTTCTCTCTCACGAAGTACAAAGTTGTGATCGTAGCCGCCACCGAAGCGCACTTGATTATTGGTGGTGTCATCGATGGACTCTCCGATTCTACGACTCTCCATAAAATCGAATGCGGTTCCCTCGATTGGCAAATACCTTCCTGTCGGTATCAGAGAGTCGTCTATCTCTGTGATGCTATCTGCGGCGATGGATACTTCATGATCTAAGATGTCTCCTTGTCCAGCTCCTTTGAGATTGTAGTAGCAGTGGTTGGTCAGGTTGATGATAGTGGGTTGATCTGTTACCGCCTCGTAGGTGATCGTGAGTTGGTTGTCACTGTCCAATGTGTATGTAGCGACCACATCGAGATTTCCGGGATAGCCTTCTTCGAGATGAGAGGAGCGACGGCGGAGGATAAGAGAAACTTGATCATTGCTCTGTCTTGTTTCCGCCTTCCAGAGCTTTTTGTCAAACCCACTACGTCCCCCATGAAGGGCATTTTGCCCGTTGTTAATGGGAAGTTGATAGGTCGCTTCATCAAGATTAAAAGAACCTTTTGCGATTCGATTCGCATATCGACCTATGAGAGCTCCGAAGTATGGGTGCTTGTCCTGATAACTTTTCAGACTATCGAAGCCCAGCACGATGTCAGCCATTTTGCCCATCCGATCTGAAGTCCAGAGTTGAGTAATGATTCCTCCATATGTAGAGATTAAAATCCGGGTTCCATGCTGGTTAGCCAATGTGTAAAGCATGGCATCTCCATCAGGGGTTGGTCCGTGAAGTGCCGAAGATATCGTAAGTCCGGATGGAAGATCAGATGTGTGCTGTGGCGTCTGGCAGGACATAGTAGTGAAGATCAATACTGCCAATATCGTGGATACTTTCATGCGATCTGAATGAAGTGATGCGATGAAAGTAGATAACTCAAGGTCCCCACCATGCAAATAAAAAGGGTGCCCAAACTGGAGCACCCTGAGAGAATGGTTAATGGAATCGTATAAGTCTTATTCGAAGCCTATCCTTACGTCAAATGTGCCGTTCTCAACAACCTTGTTTGGCAATGATCCACCAACATCTACACCGACAAAACTGAAAGTACCCTTGATGCGATCATCAGTTATTTCTGTTACCTCAGCAGTTCCAGATCCTCCGGTAAAGCCCGAGATGAATGTCTCACCTGATCCAGTATTGATCCAAGTACCCAATGTTCCTGATCCGAGAGAGAGATCATAAGTTCCTACTGTTGGTCTGCCCTCGAAGGATAGAAAGACATTAGTGAATCCAGGCGTGGACTGATCTTCTGATCCATAGACGGCAAATAGGTCATCATCGATTGGCTCGGCAAATGCAAATCGTCCACTGATCTCATAAGACTGACCATCAATGGTCGCCGAAAACTGATCATCAGAAGAACCCCCAGCATTGCCAGCATCATCATCGTCAGAACAGGCAACCAAAAGTGTAAGCGAAAGGAAGAATGCAATGTATTTCATGATGTATAAGATTAGTTAAGGGCGCAAAGTAGACTGGGGCGGCAGTCGAAATATGTATGATTTGACAGGCGTAGTAGTTAGTACATTAAGTGCATCCTCTGGGGTCATGGATGCTAATTTGATCTGTAGATTTCGCTGTTCTTCTTAGTCTTTTGGACATAAAAAAAGGGGCGATCAAGCTGCCTTGATCACCCCTTATCAAGTGGGATTATGATGTATCGTGATTAGTAGATCGAATACTTCACTCCAAGACCAAAAGAAATACCCGGAGAGAACCTGGTATAGAGTTGGTTTTCAGCTTCAAATCCTGTGAATACCTCTTCTCGTACGTCACCCAACAGATTCGACACCTTAAAATTGAGAGATGTGCGTTGCTCTTCTCCGATGTTTTTGTTCAAGTTAAAGTTGAGACTGTTAAATGGCTCAGTGAATACATCCGGAAAGATTCCACCACCAACAATGAGAAGCGTTGGCCCTTTAACGTTGTAGAATAGTCCTGCATCGAATCCTTTGTCAGGATTGTTATAGGATAATCCTGCATTGATGATGTATGGAGCCTGTCCAGCCATTTGACGCGTATCCGCGATATCTTGACCAGTACGTGCATTGTCCTCTCGCGATCGAATCTCTGATGGAGTACGATCGATAGAGCTATTGGCTAACGTGAGGTTACCACTCACAGACCATGGAGAATTTTCTTCAGCTAAGAAGTCAAGTGCCTTTCGGAACTCCACCTCCACTCCGAATACTGTACCATCCCCTACGTTTCGTGGCTGTACTTCGGTGATTGTCACCTGCTCTGGGATACGCACCAATTCGATGGGATCAGCAAATGATTTGTAAAAACCACTCACAGAAAATAGCTGCGCGCGATCTCCAAAAAACTCCCAACGGATGTCGAAGTTGTTAATCAACGTCTCTCTGAGATTACCGTCCCATTCTCCTTCGAATGGAAAGAGACCACCATTAAACAAGCGGTTAGAAGCAGGATCCAAAATCTGTGCAAAGGATAGCTCTTTGAATGATGGGCGTGCGATAGTCCTTGAGTACGATACCCGGAGATTCTGCTTTTCTGAGACACCGTAGATGATGTTAGCAGACGGGAAGAAATCCAAGGCATCCAGAACCTCAGCATCTACGAGATCGAACTCGCCTCTTTGATCTCGCCCAGTGTGTTTTTGCAAGAATTTCTCAGCTCGCAGCCCAACGACAGTTTTCACTTTAGTCAGAGGTGTGAACTCCAATGATGCATATCCAGCCGTGTTACTTACCGTGGAGTTGTACTCATTGGGATTCGGGAAGGTGTTTCCTGAGGCATAATAGATAGTTCCCGACGGGAATGTATTCGCTGGTTGTAGAACCTCATTGGCATTGCCTGTCCAAGTTGGCTGTGCCCCGAAGAATTGAACAGAGTATTGCAGGATTTCATAGTCTCTCTCTTTGTTGACCTGGCTGAATCCAAACTTAAACTTGGCCGCTTCTTCATTGATCTCGAACTCTTTTGTGAGGTCGATACGACCGACGAGGTTTACTTCTTCGAGGTTTCTCCATAGGCGACTCGGTAATCCGCCGGCACCTGCGGCAAAGGTTTCACGAGCTCCGATCTCCGTGAACGCAGTCTTTCGGATGTCTGGCTCGTCGATGCGCGAGATCGTTGGTGATAATCGCCAGTCGATCGTCCAGGATCCATCCTCCGTGAAGTGCTTTCCGTTTAGTAGGATATTCGTTAGTCCACGTTGGCCATACTCCAGGTTGTCCGAGTTGGCGATGTAACCAGACTGACCACGTGCATCATCGTTGTTGTCTAAGCGAAGTATGGCCGCTTCATTCTCTCCATTTTGGAGATGCATGATGTTCAGTTTGTATTTAGCATTCTTAGTCTTGTAAGCCAAGCCTGCTAATCCACCGAGGAGGACATTTCGCGTGCCAGATTCTCCTGAGAGGCGGTTGGCATAGATCAGTTCGTTGATATTAGGATCTTGGTTCAGCTGATAATCTCCATAAAAAAGATCGTCGTAGAATGTCGACGAATTCTTGTAAGTCGCTGAGAAGATGTATCCAAGTGTGTTGTTATTGGTCTCGTTCAGTTTGACCTGGTTGGCCAGTGTTACTCCGAGGCTGTAATCCATGAAGTTTGTTTCGCGCTGAGTACCAAGCGTTGGGCTGAATTGATTTAGGAAATTTGCGACTTCAGTGTCAGAGGCTCCACTAATTGGAGAGGGAATGTTATCAACGCGAGCAGCCTCAGGAAGCTCTCGGGTTCCATCATCGAAGCCCAAGAAGTCAGAATCTCCACCCTGGTAAGAGAGGAAATCGCTGTTAAGGTGCATATCAGGATTGAACCCGATGCTTGCGGAAATGTCAAACACACGCTCCTCAGGAAAGTCTTTCGTTTCAATGTTGACGACACCTCCAGTGAAGTCTGCAGGCATATCAGCAACCGCAGACTTAAGGACAAACATGTTGTTGATCAGATTCGTCGGAAAGATGTCGATCTGAAGACTGTTGCGATCAGGATCAAGACCCGGGATGTCCACACTATTCAGCATCGTCTTGGTATATCTGTCACCAAGCCCGCGGACATAAACATATTTACCACCTTCTACAGATACCCCTGTAACACGTTTGACTGCGTCTGCCGCGTCACTATCTCCGATTTTCTTAAATGTCTGAGAAGAGATACCATCCAAGAGATTGGGGGATTTTCGCTGGATCGTGAGAAGTGCTGCTTCCGTGTTTCGAACTGCTGTCGCCGTAATAACGACTTCTTCGAGTAGTTCAGATTCTTCGACCATGCGGATATTATCGAAGACCACGACTTCACCATCAACCACTTCTACATCAGTGATCGTGAGCGTTTGGAATCCAAGAAAAGATACTTCGAGACTGTAAATGCCTGGTTCCGTGCGGATCTCGAACGTTCCATCAAAGTCAGTGATCGTTCCTGTTCCTGTGCCAGCAACTGCGACAGTGACAGCGATCATTGGTTCACCGATCGCATCTTCGATGACGACGCCTCTGATGATCCCTTCCTGGGCAGAAGCTGCAATGGACAACACGATCATGTTGACCAGTAGTAGTAGTTTTTTGATCATAGTATGGAGGATTATAAATGGTAAACAAGGTTAGATATAGAGAAAAAAAAAGCTTGCTCCGAGAAGCAAGCTTTTTTTCTTTATCGATAGAACAGTATTCTTAGAGTCCGATAGAACCTAATGCACCTGACTGATTAGCCCAAGTCCATGGGAAGTCAGAAGCTCTTGGTCCTTTTGTCTGTGACCCTACAGCAACCTCTGTCGTGATACCAGCAGCATCACCAAGGATGTCAAGACCTGCACCAGCAGGAAGAGTTACCTCCCAAGCAGAAGAAGTTCCAGATCCGTCACCACCGAATGACTCGATAGGTGTTGGGAAGTCAGTTGGGTAACCTTCAGGAAGACCGAAGATGTATAGGTTAGTGATCGCAGCATTAGTCGAACCATCCCAGTCTACAAGGTGATCAACTTCGCCACCAGCGAACAATGCACCGTTGTCGAATGTGTGGAAACCTCTCTGAGTAGAACCTTCAGGTCCATCAAGTTCGAAGCCACTACCACCAACTGGAGTAACAACTAAGAAGTTTGTGCATGATCCGTTCCAGTCCTGATCTGTGTCAAGTCCATCATCACCGCAGTTCCATACTAATGCACCGTCGATGCTGGCGTCTCCACCAAACCACTCGATACCATCATCTTGGTTAGCGACGATTTCTACGTTGTTGATTGTTGTTCCTGATCCTACACCACCAAGTGTTAGACCGTTGATCTCGTTACCCTCACCGATGTTAGATCCACCGTGACGGATTGAAATGTACGTGATTGTTCCAGAATTATCAGCAGCATCGGTACCACCGTAGAGACCGTTAGCATCTGAGGTTGGGATACCCTCGATCTGTACCTCTGATACATCTTCGTCACTTTCGTTAGCTGCAGAGATAGGAGCATTACCAAGTACGATAACTCCACCCCATAAGCCGTTAACGTCAGGAGTTAAGTTAGGGCTCACAATTTGTCCAGGCATGATCTCATCAGCGATTGATGTGAAGATGATAGGTGCTGCTTCTGTACCCATAGCCATCAACTGAGAACCACGAGCAACAAGAAGTGCAGATGCATTGGCACCAGTACCTGCTTCTCCTTTGACTACTACACCAGCCTCGATAGTAAGCTTAGCGCCATTTGTTACTGTTACACGATCCTTGAGGATATACACGTTACCAGCAGTCCATGTTTCGTCAGCAGAGATCTCACCAGACTTATCGATAATCTGTGTGACTGCAGGATCTACGATACAGTTACCACCGTCACAGATAAATCCTTCTGGGCAGTTGGTCGCATCACATGGATCAACACTTGAAGCCAATGCTTGGCAAGAACAAGTATTACCAGCGATCACAGCACCTTGGCCAGCTGGGCAAGTAAGATCTGGACATGGGTGAGGGGTGATTGTGTTAGCGTCAGTTGCGCAAGAACAATTAAGTAGTTGGACCTGACCTGCAGGACACGTGGTGTCACACTCGTTGTCCGAGTCGCATGATGTAGCGACGAGGGCAAGACCGAGCACCATGAAGAGATAGAAAAAGTTTTTTGTCATGATTCTTTTTTGAATGAGAATAGAGATTGCTTGATAAATCAAATCGCGGCAAATGTATCTGGAGCGCATCGGCACTGTGTTAACCCAGGATTATATAAATGTTACGCAGCAATTCATTTTGATAACAATTAGGACACATTAGAATGATTGTGATAAGTCTTGCCAATTCAGGACATCCAGATTTGGTCTGTCGTATGATTGACAAAATCATATGAGGTTTTATCCGGTCCTTTCGGATCGCGTCGAAAAGGGATTTAACCCTTCCCATTGGTAACATTAGGATAACCCTGGGTTCATATTACTGTAAGCTAACATGTCTACTATTGGCGACTTTTCTGAATAACCAAAAATTCAATCCAATCGCAATGAGAATAATGTTTCGAACCACAGGCACCCTTCTTATGTGCCTCTTCTTCATGTGTTCCTATGGACAGGAGAGTTTCACGCTCCGAATCATGCACAACAATGATGGCGAATCCAAACTACTGCCGACCGATGTCGACGGCCGTACCATCGGAGGAGCGTCAGCATTTAAGACTGCCGTTGAATCACTTCGCGCGGAAGACCTGCCAAGTGTCATGTTGTCCTCTGGAGATAACTTCTTAGCGGGTATCGCATTCGACGCTAATAATGATGATACGCGCGCCGAGGAGCCACTATTCGATGCGCTTGTGCTCGACGCATTAGCGTATGATGCGATTTGTATCGGTAACCATGACTTGGATTTCGGACCTGATGTCTTGGCTGACTTAATCGAGGACTTTGAAACAACCATGCCTCCGTATCTCAGTGCTAATCTCGACTTTGCTGCAGAAGGAAACCTTCAGGCCCTTGTTGAGACCGGTCGCATTGCAGCGAACACGGTAATCGAGCTGGGAGGAGAGTCAATAGGTGTATTTGCCTTGACTACGGATAATCTTGCGTCAATAACTTCTGTTGGCGACATCGTAGTCAACACAGACATAGTTGGTGTTGCTCAAGCTCAGATCGCAGAGCTCGAAGGGCAAGGCATTAACAAGATCATCATGATCTCTCACCTCCAGGGTATTCAAGAGGAGATCGCATTGGCGGCTCAATTATCTGGTGTCGATGTGATCATCGCAGGTGGCGGAGATGAGCTTCTGACAAACGACGCTACGATAGCACTTCCAGGTCAAGATGTTTTTGGTGCCTATCCATTTGAAGTGACAGATGCTGCAGAAAACACTACTTATATCGTAACAACACCCGGTGAATATAATTACCTGGGTAACCTCATCGTCGAATTTGATGCCGAAGGTAACGTGTCAAGCATCGATGACTCCTCTAATCCGATCCTCATCGAAGGTTTCGAGACTGATGCCAACATTGACTCTACAGTCATTCAACCTTTGCTTGATATCATTTCTGATGTCACGGCCCTCGCCACTACAGAGGTAGACCTGGATGGTACTCGTGGTAGTATCAGAAGTGTGGAGACTAACCAAGGAAATCTAATAGCCGATGCGTTTGTACATGCCGCCGAAACCGCAACTATTGATGGTATCGATCCTGAGCTGCCAATCGTAGCCTTGACGAACGGTGGAGGTATACGAAATAACAATATCATTCGTGCGAATAGCACAATCACAGATCAGACTACTCAGTCGATGTTGCCATTTGGGAACACTGTAGTGGTGCTAAATGCTGTGACTCCAATACAATTCAAGACCATCCTCGAAAATTCAGTGGCTGCCATTGGAAATGGGGAGGGAACAGGTCGGTTCGGCCAAATTGGTGGGTTCTCATTCGAGTACGATCCCGCTCAGCCGAACAGTACATTCAATGATGAAGGAACGGTGCTGCTGACAGAAGGTAGCCGCATTATCTCTGCCACGTTAGCTGATGGGACAGTCATGATAGCTGATGGTGAGGTGAATGCCGATGCACCGAGTGTGTACATCGTTACCAATAATTTCATCGCTGCTGGCCGCGACGGTTACACCACTTTTGGCGAGGTAGGCACATTGGCAGACCTCGGAGTCGACTACAAGGTCGCCTTGGATAATTACTTAGTAGGACCACTCGCTGGAGTTGTGACAGCAGATGCTTACCCTGAGGGTGGCGAAGGAAGGATTACGACGGGAGAGATCATGACTGGTCTGAATACGTTCACCCTTCGACTACTGCACAATAACGACGGTGAGTCGAAGCTCGTCCCACAAGATGTCGACGGACGATTGATCGGGGGTGCGGCCGAGTTCAAAACACTTCTTGATGCTACGCGCACAGCGAGTGATGATGCCACGATCTTCTTATCCTCTGGTGACAATATCCTGCCTGGATTGTCATTCGATGCGAACGAGGATCCATCTCGAGATGGATTACCACTCTTCGATGCGACTGTTTTAGATGCATTGGATTACGATGCCATCTGCCTTGGAAACCATGATTTTGACGCTGGCCCTGAGGTTCTTGCTCAGCTCATCAGTGATCAAACTAACAATATGGCCCCTTACCTAAGTGCGAATTTAGATTTCAGCGGTGAAGCTGCCCTTCAGCCTCTTGCTGCTGCGGGACGTATCGTGCCAAGCGTAGTTCTCGATGTCGAGGGAGAAGCTGTTGGTGTGATCGGATTGACGACACGTGACCTGGCTAACATCTCAAGCCCTGGAGATGTAATGATTAATGATGTCCTACCAGCTGCACAAGAGCAGATAGCTATTATGACAGAGTCAGGTATCAATAAGATCATCGTTATCTCCCACCTCCAAGGAATAGATCAAGAAATTTCACTGGCGGGTATGCTCACTGATGTCGATGTTATTATCGCAGGTGGTGGTAGTGAACTTTATACAAATGATTCGGCCAACGAGCTGCCAACGCTAAATATCACGGCTGCTGGATCTTATCCCCTCGAAGTGGATGATGCCAATGGCAACACTACGTATATCGTAACAACTCCGGGTGAGTATCGCTACCTCGGAAGTCTTACGATGGAGTTCGATGCTGATGGTAATATTGTAACGATCGGAGAAGACAGTGATGTTATTCTCGTTGCGGACGAGACTCCTGATGCTGATCTGGCGGAGACTGTTATCGCTCCATTCGAAGAGATCATCGCAAATCTTACTGAGGTCTTAGCAACGACTGAGGTTGAGCTTGACGGTACTCGTACAAGTATCCGTACGATGGAGACAAACGTAGGGAATCTGATCAGTGACGCATTCTTATTCGCAACAGCCACTAATGCCACTCTTCCAGAAGATCTGCCAGTGGTTGCATTAACTAATGGTGGAGGAATCCGTAATAGCGTTGTCATCCCTGCAGGCGGAGATATCACACGAGTCGAGACAGGAATGATGCTGCCTTTTGGTAATGGTGTCGAGGTCTTAGGACCAGCTACGCCAGCGGACCTCAAGTCACTACTTGAGAATGGATTGCGCAGTGCACCCGAGTCCACTGGACGATTCTCACAAGTGGGTGGAATGACTATCGTCTATGATCCGAATGGAACACCTCAGCAAAATGATGATGACAATACAATGATCGTCACGCCTGGAACTAAGGTGGTTAGTGTTACTCTTGAAGATGGCACTGCTATTATTATTGATGGTGAACCGGTCGCCGATGCGCCATCCGTTTATGTAGTCACAAATGACTTTATCGGTGGTGGTCGTGATGGATATGTGACTTTTGCGTCGTTAGAAACAGTCGCAACTGTTGGAGATGACTACAAAACTGTACTCGAAGAATACTTGGTGAACGGGCTCTCTGGAGTAGTGACTGCGGCTGAGTATCCGGAAGGCGGAGAAGGACGCATCACAGCTACCATGGATATGGGTGGAGATGCCTTCACACTGCGAGTTATGCACAATAATGATGGCGAGTCGAGATTGCTTCCTTCCAGCATCGATGGACGTTCAATAGGTGGAGCGGCAGCCTTCAAAACCGTAGTGGATGAGTTACGTGCCATGGATACCCCGAGTATCATGCTTTCATCAGGTGATAACTTCCTCGCAGGTGTAGCCTTCGATGCTAACAACGATGAGAGTCGTGATGGACTACCATTGTTTGACGCCTTAGTGCTCGATGCGATAGGATATGACGCAATATGTATCGGTAACCATGATTTAGATTTTGGTCCTGATGTGTTGGCTGAGTTGATCAATGATTTTCAGAATACAGCACCACCCTATCTCAGTGCTAACCTTGACTTCAGTGCAGAGCCAAATCTTCAGGCTTTGGTGGATGACGGACGTATCGCTGCCAACACTATTCTGGAAGTTAATGGCGAGCAGATCGGTGTCTTCGGATTAACGACTGATAACCTGGCTTCGATCACGAGCACAGGAGACATCGTCATCGATACTGATATTCTCGGAGTGGCACAGGCACAGATCGCCGAGTTACAGGAAGCAGGGATAAATAAGATCATCATGATCTCGCACCTTCAAGGTATCCAGGAAGAGATTGCACTTGCTGGACAGCTCACTGGTGTGGATATTATCATAGCAGGTGGTGGAGATGAGCTCCTAAGCAATGATCCCGCCATCTCACTACCAGGTCAAGAGATTTTTGGAGCATATCCATTCGAAGTGATAGATGCAGATGGAGCTACCACTTACATCGTCACTACTCCTGGCGAGTATAACTACGTCGGTAATCTTATCGTCGACTTTGACGATGATGGTGTCATCACCGCTATTGGAGAGGAGTCTAATCCAATCCTTGTCGAAGGTGTCGTCGAAGATGCTGGACTACTTGAGACTGTTATCGCGCCGTTGACTGAGATCACGTCACAAGTCACTGAACTCGCGATCACGGAGGTGGATCTGGACGGTACTCGTACCAGTATCCGCAGTGTAGAGACTAATGAAGGAAATCTTATTGCAGACGCGTTTGTACACGCTGCGGAGACAGCTATGATCGAGGGCATTGACCCAGAACTTCCGATCGTCGCGCTCACTAATGGTGGTGGAATCAGAAACAATAACATCATCCGCGCTAACAGTGTCATCACAACACAGACAACACAATCGATGCTTCCATTTGGGAATACTGTGGTGGTGCTCAATCCAATAACCCCGACACAATTCAAGACCGTTCTCGAGAACGCCATCGCTGCGATTGGCAATGGTGAGGGAACAGGGCGATTCGGGCAGATTAGCGGATTCGAATTTGTGTACGATCCTGCTCAGCCACGAAGCACATTTGACGCTGACGGTAGAACGCTTATCTCAGAGGGAAGCAGAATCATCTCAGCACAACTCGCAGATGGCACCCCAATGATCGTCGATGGCGCAGTAGTCGAGGATGCACCCAATGTTTACTTCGTCACGAACAACTTCATTGCTGGAGAACAAGGTCGTGATGGATACACCACTTTCGGTGAGGTTGGCACATTCGTGGATTTAGGAGTTGACTACAAGGTGGCACTTGAGAACTTTCTGGTCGGACCACTCGAAGGAGTCGTAACAGCTGAAGCCTATCCAGAAGGTGGAGAAGGACGGATTACTACTGGCGTCTTACTTCCTACTGGAATAGCAGATGGCGGTATGTACTCTTTGGTAGGTACATATGCCTCTGGCATTTTTGATGATAGTGGTACAGAGATCGTTGCACATGATCCGACATCACAACGCCTGTTCTTCACAGATGGGGCAAACAATGCGATTGGAGTTCTCGATATCGCAGATCCAGCGAATCCAACATTGATTAACACAATCGACATGGCGCCATATGGCGATGGAGTGAATAGTGTTGCCGTAGCTAATGGATTTGTAGCCGTGGCTTCAGAAGCAGAGGAAACAGATGCCAATGGTCAGGTCGTATTCTTCAATACGGACGGTGAATTTTTGAACTCTGTGGAGGCTGGAGCACTACCAGATATGGTCACCTTTACAAATGATGGTAGCATGGTCATCACTGCTAATGAAGGAGAGCCTAATGATGAGTACACCATCGATCCAGTTGGCTCGGTCACTGTCATAGATATCTCTACAGGCCCCGGGAATGCCACTGCGACCACGATCGACTTTACTTCATTTGATGCCGATGCGGAGACATTGATCGCCAGTGGCGTTCGTGTATTTGGTCCTGGAGCTACACTTTCGCAGGATTTAGAGCCAGAGTATATCGCTGTAACACCGGATGATGCATTTGCATATGTTGTATGTCAGGAAAACAATGCTATGGCTAAGCTTGACTTAGCAACACTTGAGTTTGTGGAGATTGCAGCACTTGGGCTAAAGGACCACAGCTTGGTTGGTAATGGTATCGATGCAAGTAATAGAACCGATGATATTAATATCACAACTTGGCCAGTATTTGGTATGTATCAGCCGGATGCGATCCATGCCTTTACAGCTGGAGATGGTAATACATACGTCATAACGGCTAATGAAGGTGATGCCCGGGACTATGATGGATTCTCTGAGGAAGTGCGTGTGAATGACTTAACACTTGATCCAACAGCATATCCGAACGCAGCTGAACTACAGACGAACGAAACATTGGGTAGATTAAGAGTTACAGATGCAACTGGTGATACAGATGGTGACGGTGACATTGACATCATCCATTCTTATGGAGCCAGATCTTTCACGATCTGGGATGCTGATTGTAACCTGGTCTGGGATAGTGGAGATGAGTTTGGACAGTTGATTGCGGCTACTGCTGATGCTGTCTTTAACAGTAACAATGATGACAATGACTCTCGTAAGAGTCGAAGTGATGACAAAGGTGTCGAGCCTGAGGCTGTTGAAATTGTCACGATGGAAGACAGAGTACTCGCTTTGATCGGTCTTGAGCGTCAGGGAGGTATCATGACATATGATGTAACAGATCCTACAGCTCCGCTTTTCGTCGATTACTTCAACAATAGAAACTTCAATGCACCAGCAGAGTCGCCTGAGGCTCTTGACTTGGGACTGGAGGACATCAAGTACATCTCACCAGAGAATAGCCCGAATGGCAACGCTCTTGTCGTTACGGCAAATGAAGTGAGTGGTACGATCTCCATCTTCGGATTTCAAGGTGATATGATGATGACTTGTGATGTTGATGGTGGCGACATTGTCACTGTCGAAAATGAGACATCAGTGGACCTCTGCAACGGTGATGCGGTAGTTACACCTACATTTTTCACCACGTCGCTCTCAGATTACATCTTCTTAGTAACTGATGAGGACAATGTCGTCTTAGCGTTCAACGATCGTACCGAAACGGAGGAGATTGACCTAAGCGATTTTGCAGATGGTACATACCGCATCTGGGGATACAGCACGAATGGTAGTGTAAGCCCTGTGGTCGGTGAAAGCGCGCTCAATCTCATAGGCGAAGACATCTGTGGAGATCTCTCTGGTAACTTTATCACTGTCAATATCAGTTCAACCGGTATCTGTGCTCCACAGAATGAGTTGTGTCCAACACCAGCTAATTTCATTGCGCGTGAGTCTGGTAATCGATTCCGCCTACGATGGAGTAGATCTGCAGAAGCATTGTTTTACCTACTTGAAGTAACATTAGAGAACGGCAGAGTGGTTACCGTGCCAGTGCGCAGTAATCGCATCTTCCTCAATGCATTTGGCAACCAGCGATTGGAGGTCAATGTGCGAGCGATATGTGCTAACGGTGAAGAGTCGAATCGAACAGAGACGATCGTGTTAAATGGGGAAAGCAACTTTAAGTCAAATCTCAAGACAATTGGAGTTCCTTTTGAGATCTCAGAAGAGTTTGACGTGAACGAGGTCTCTGTCTACCCGAATCCGATAAGCGATATCATGACTTATGATATCGACCTTGTAACACCAAGCGATGTCCAAGTGACGATGAGAGATATCACAGGTCGTACGATGACCGTCTTAGCTAAGCAGGGTCTTAGCGCCGGTGCTCATAAGTTCAGTTATGATGCCACTTCACTCAGCGCTGGCATGTACATCATGGAGGTCAAAATAAATGATCAATTCTCTCAGGAGATGATTACGAAGCAGTAATCCTGCTTACCAAATCATATTGTGTAAAAGGGGTGCTCTATAGAGCACCTCTTTTTTGTTTTTGGGCCTTTACACAAATAAAATTGACCTGTCTGAACCATTTTCAAAAGGGTAACACAAGCGTAATCTTGGTAACATTCTAATGATTTAAGGTTAACGGCACTTCTATTTCCACGTAACGTGCCGACTCTACTTTCGAGTCATATTAAACACTTAACATTTTTAACCAAATACGCTATGCTAAGAATTTTGACTTTTCTTTTAATGGCAAGTATGTGCAGCTCAATGAGTGCACAAGGGATCTTCGCTACAGAGATCGAATTGCCCAGAGGACATGTCTCGGAGAGAGTATTGATGCCACCATCACCTCTTACACTACAAGTCCTTTTCATTGGTGGTCATGACATGGTTCAGACGACGAAGACGTACAACAACCCTGCTGGACGTCAGATCGCAAAGGAAAATCATGACTTCATCGGATTCACACCTGACAATACTGGCGAGAGCTTAGGTTGGGTATCTGTTAACCACGAGATGATCTACCGTGACGACAAGATCGGTGACGGTGGTGGTATGACTGTCTTCCGTGTGGAGAGAGATGATATCACAGGTCTTCTCAATGTTGTATCACAACGTCTCGATGATGGTCGCCGAGGTGAGTACTTCAATGTGGACTTTGTAAACACTGTCGGTGAGACAGGTATGAACTGTGGAGGTATCAGTTCTACGTTTGACGGCCGCATTTGGACTGCTGAGGAGTGGTTCCGTACAAGCAATGCTTCAGTCATCGGTGGTTCTCAACGCGCAGGTGCTGGACGTAATGCACCAGTGATTCCAGATAACTCTTCTCGTGCTAACCAAGGTGTACGTGACACTTCTGATTTCACTGTATTGACTGAAGACTTCCCAGAGTGGGATGGTCTGACGATCGAGAAGTACCAGAACTTCAACTACATGGTTGAGATCGATCCTAAGCAAGCCGTTGCCCTCCGTAAACAATACAACTGGGGCCGAATGGGCTGGGAAGGTGGTTCTGTCGCCAACGACAACAAAACAGTTTATTTAGGTCCTGACGCAACACCAGGTTTCTGGATCAAGTTCGAAGCTGATAAAGCTGCTGACTTTACCTCCGGTAAGCTATACTGCTACAAGCACGATGATCCTAACTACTGGATAGAGCTTGACAACACTGATCCTGCTAACCTTCTTGAGCTTCAGTCTGCTGCAATCGCAGCAGGTGGTACTATGTACAACCGTATTGAGTGGGTCGCTCATGATAAGAAGACAGATCTCATCTATTGGACTGAGACTGGCCGTGACTTCCCAGGTAGCAGATGGGCTGATGAGAATGCTGCTGGTGCAGTACATGATCCAGCACACATCGCTCGCGCGGCTGCTCAAGGTGTAAGCTCTCCAAACGATCCTAACTACCGTGATACTTACGGTCGCGTATGGGTATACAACCCAGTGACTAACCAAAACTCAGTTCTTATAGAAGGTGGACCAGATTGGAACGAGAGTATCTCTCCTTCTGAAGATGAGTACTTCGACAAGCACCTAACGAACCCTGATGGTCTTAGTGTTATGGATATCGATGGACAGAGCTTCTTAGTAATCCAAGAAGATCTGAATGGTACTTCATATGGTCGTATGCCTGCAGGTATCAGCAACAGAACTTGTGAGTTGTTCCTCTTGAACTTAGCGATCGAGAATCCAACCATCGACGATCTCATCCGTATCACTGCGGTACCTGCTGGTGCAGAGATCACTGGTGCAGTAGCTACTTCTGATGGTAAGTCACTTCTCGTGAACAGTCAGCACCCAAGCTCTAACAACCCATTCCCATGGAATCACTCTTTAACTTTCGCCCTACACGGTTTTGACAGATTAACTGTCGAGGCACTAAGCGATGACATGGAGAGTGTCGCTATCGCAGATGGTAAGAAGTCTAAGTACAAGGCTTTCCAAGAGTCTGAGACGTTCAGCATCTTCCCGAATCCTACTACACGCGCTATCATCCTAAACCAAGCTTCTGACGTAGCTATCTACGATGTCAGAGGTCAACGAGTGATGGTAGCTCGTGATACAGAGAAAGTTGATGTGTCTGCCCTTTCTCCAGGTGCATACTTCGTACAGAACGAAGGTGGAGAGATGGTCCAGCTCGTCATCGAGTAAGATCTACTTTGATTTGAAATCAGCGAGAGCAGAATCGTCTGCTCTCGCTTTTTTCGATC
>JBCBIX010000049.1:0-18543 GCA_038523965.1 Bacteroidota bacterium | reverse complement strand
ATTGAGCGGCGTTACGTGTGTTCGACAGTATGATATTGCAGTATGATTTGTGTGATCAGCATATAATGGCGAATTAGTCAGAAATACACCATTATTCTTTGTATTTTATCTGTTTTCGAACCAACAAAAGCTACCCTGATGAAAGAATCCGTGACCTCCTACATGACACGTAAGCTGATCACATTTACTCCTGATATTGACATTCAGGATGCGATCAAAAGTCTCTTAACCAATCGTATCTCTGGTGCCCCAGTCGTCGATCGAAGTGGTAGACTTGTTGGAATGCTGTCAGAAAAGGACTGTATCAGGGTACTCATCGATGGCGACTATAACCAGCGCCCTACAGGACAGGGCACTGTGAGTGACTACATGTCTCGCCGCATCAAAACCCTCCCGGCCTCTGCATCGATTCAAGATGCGGCTGAGGAGTTTCTAAATAGTCCCTACCGTAGATTTCCAGTTTTGGACGGGAAGAAATTGGTTGGGCAGATCAGCCGGCGAGATGTTCTCACGGCTATCGATAAGCGACGACCCAAAGTGAGTCATGTGCCCAGTAGTTGGAAAGCACGTGTTCCCATCATGTAGATATTGAAAGAGCTTGCTTAATTGTCTATATCCTTAGGGTTGGTACTGCTCTTGCGCTCGTTTTGGTAGTGCTCGAAGGCGACCTGGATAAAATTAAGGATGATACCTACTCCCAAGATGATGTAGATGATCGCGACGAGTTTTCCTGCTGTAGTCTGCGGGCTAAAATCTCCATAACCCACTGTGCTTAAGGTGATCACCGTAAAGTAGAGTGCATCGATCCATTCCCAGCCTTCGATCAGGTGGAAGATCACAGTTCCTATGGCGACGACGATCGATGAGGTGATCAGGAGTTCACGGTAGTTCTCGTCTTTGAGGAAGCGATAGATGATTTTTAGAAAGTCCATACGAAAGTTGACATACGTGGATCGAGCGATAAAGTCTAATTTATGCTTCTCAATACTATAGTTATGCACAAGATGAATCGTCGATCCTTTGGTACCATTATGACAATGGGCTCGCTAAGTATGATGTCTGGTCGAACACTATCTACATGCTCCAGCTCAAGTGCTACCTCTTCGACCCAAAAGAAGAAACTTGGCGTGGCCTTGGTAGGTCTGGGATATTACAGCCGTGACCTGCTCGCTCCTGCACTGCAGCTGACAGAGCATTGCGAACTCACTGGTATAGTGACTGGCTCTCCTGACAAGATTCCCGTATGGCAAGAGAAGTATGGAATCCCTGATGCAAATGTGTACAACTATGAGAATATGTCTGGCATCGCAAATAATGACGACATCGATGTCATCTATATCGTCCTTCCAACAGGATTACATGCGAAGTATGCCATCCTTGCCGCGGAGACAGGGAAGCATGTCTGGTGCGAAAAACCCATGGCCATAGACGTCCCAGAGTGTCAGGACATCATCGATGCTTGTCGTAAAAATGGTGTCAAACTGTCGATCGGCTATCGTGTACAACATGAACCAAATATGCAGGAGATCATGCGCCTGGGACAAGAGAAGACCTTCGGCTCTATAACTGCTGGTCTCTCGCATGCTGGATATGGTGGTAATAGGCAGCCGTCTGGATGGCGTGCTGATAAGTCTCTCGGGGGTGGCGCACTGTATGACATGGGAGTTTATGCCATCAATGGGATCCGACATGCCATGAA
This sequence comes from Bacteroidota bacterium, assembly GCA_038523965.1. Lineage (GTDB taxonomy): Bacteria > Bacteroidota > Bacteroidia > Chitinophagales > Saprospiraceae > JAJRXG01. The sequence continues at coordinate 16,844 of JBCBIX010000049.1, read as the reverse complement.
TAGTGAACCTGTTGCAGTCTCAGAGGCATCGCATCCACGCATGCATACTGAAGTGGATCTCACGACAGCATTCATGCTCGAGTTTACCGATGGAGTCATGGCAGAATGTCGTACGAGTGTAGTCGAGGACATCAATCGACTTGAACTCACTTGCCAAAACGGGTCCTATTATCTCTCTCCTATGCAGACGTATAATGGCCTCCGTGGCATGCGTAGCGATGGTGTTGAGATCTACACTCCGATTCCTAATCAGCAAGCTCGCCAGATGGATGACGATGCGCTTGCCATCATAAACGATACAGAAGTTATGGTACCTGGCATCGATGGTCTTCGAGATATCGCCATCGTTAACGCCGTGCTAAAAGCTGCCCAGACTGGAGGGCGAGTGGTTCTGGGTTAGCTCATAGAGATACTCTTGATGGCTTGGACTAATCTGTCCAATTCCTGCTTAGAGGTGAATACGTTGGGCGAGATACGGATGGCGCTTCCTTGGAATGTGATTACCATCTTAGCATGGATGCGGTACTCTTCTCGCAGCTGTCTTAACAACTCACCTGTCTTAATCCTCCGAATTGAGAAAGATACAACCGCACATGAATGAGCATCGGTCAAGTCTGTATGCCACTTGATCCGTTCGATTTCTTCGAGAGCTGAGGTCCAGTAATGCTTTAATGTTTGTAGGCGATCATACTTGGTTCGTGCACCGATTAATTCATGAAAATCCAGCGATGGTCCAATGCCCAACTCCACTTGAAAGGCTCTCGTTCCAAGGTGATCATACTGAGACGGAAGGTTCGATTCGGTGGGATAGGAGGACGGAAATGGATGTAAAGTGTCGAAGGACTCATCTCGAACATAGAGCATTCCATTGCCATGAGGTGCATTCAACCATTTATGAAGGCTGGAGACATAGAAATCAGGATCAATGGCCGTCAGATCAAGTGGGACTTGCCCCACTACATGAGCCCCATCTGCTACCACCAGTACATCCTGAGCACGAGACATTTCGATGATTCTGCGTAAAGGCATGATATGACCTTCGCGATGCGTCATGTGACTCACATGAACAACTCGAGTATTTGGCGTCATGGCCGCGAACATCTGGTCCAGGACTTTATCATCACTATTGGGCAGATTGAGATCTATTTCTACCAATTTGGCACCGGAGTGGGTCATTTTGTTCTTCCACGCATTCCTGGCGTAGGGATAAATGTCTTTGGAAATAATGACCTCATCCTGAGGCCGGAGTTTCAGTTGAGAAATGATGGTATTAAGTCCTTCAGTCGTGTTTCTCACTATGCGAAGGCTTCCCGGGGGAGCAGTAACAAGATCCTCAAGTCTCGTCAGAGCTTGGGCTCTTTCTTCTTGCCACAATGCGAATGCCTCATAGGGAGCCATCGCATTCATTTGGCGTGTGAGCTCTTCAAGACGAGTGAGAACAGGCATCGGCATTACCCCAGCGCTGCCACTGTTTAGATGGAGCAATTCCCAATGTGTGATCGGAAAGGAGGCACGGACTTCGTCCCAATCTACCTCAGTGCCTGAGCCAAAAGTCGAGGTAAGATCCTGGAGTTGATCTGCCCATGTCGCTATTCCTGCTCCAGCTGTTGATGATCGCAGAAATGATCTGCGGGATAGCATTATAGTCCTGCTTTAGCACTGATCTCTAACATGCGATCGATACATGCGACTCCCTTCTCGATGACCCAATCTTCCATGATAATCTCAGGTAGTTCATGCTCCATGCACAGATAGAGTTTTTCCATCGTGTTGCGCTTCATATGCGGACAGTCGTTGCAGGCACACGTATTGTTAGGCGCTGCTGGGATGAAAGTTTTCTTGGGTGACTTAAGTTGCATCTGGTGAATGATACCAGACTCAGTAGCCACGATGAATTTTTGAGATGGACTATCATGCGAGTACTTGAGTAGTTGGCTTGTCGATCCTATGAAGTGCGCCTTCTCTAAGATATGGGCTTCGCACTCGGGATGAGCGATGAGCTCAGCGTCTGGATTAACCATCATGGATTTAGTGATCTTCTCAGCGGAGAAAATCTCATGCACCATGCATGCACCATCCCAAAGTAAGAGCTCTCTGCCGCATTTTTTCTGGAGATAAGCACCTAAGTTTTTATCAGGAGCGAAGATGATGCCCTTCTCTTTAGGGACACTATTGATGACATGCACCGCATTTGATGAAGTGCAACAGATGTCGGTAAGGGTCTTAAGCTCTGCAGTACAGTTGATATAACTCACTACGACATGGTCTGGATGTTGTTCCTTGAATTTTCTGAAGAGGGCGGGCGGGCACGAATCTGCCAGTGAGCATCCAGCTTTTAGATCTGGAAGAAGTACCTTCTTAGAAGGGTTGAGCATTTTTGCTGTTTCTGCCATAAAGTGGACACCTGCGAAAACAATGATGTCAGCATCCGTTTTTTCGGCTTTTTGTGCTAATCCGAGACTGTCCCCGATGTAGTCTGCGATGTCTTGGATTTCCGACTCTTGGTAGTAGTGGGCGAGGATGATGGCATTCTTCTCTTTCTTGAGTCTGGTGATCTCCTCCTCGAAGTTGAGCATAGGGTCCACATCAACAGCGAGGTATCCTTTGCGTTCGAGGTTTTCTTTCGCTTTGGCCAGAGGCATAGTTCCTAACATAGTCGTTACTTTAGGGTGTGTCGAATGGGAAAGTAGTGGTTATCTGTATCAAGGGCAATTAGAGAAGAAGGTTGGATTATGTCTCAACTTTGGACAGCAGGGATCGCATTCTATCGCGCATGAGATCCAGACTAAGATTACCTATACTTCCGATATGTGTATGATTTAGTTCTGTAGAGGGTTCGAACGATCCTGCTTCGATCTCGAGACCCACCTTCTGATAGGCATCGCGAAAGGGCATCCCAGATCGTACTAACTCATTAACTACCTCTACACTCCACACATAGCGATACTTTTCATCATGGATCTGAGTCGGATGGATAATGAGCTGAGGCACACAATGATGGACTAACGTAATGATACGCTTCAGTTCCATGATAGCCGGCATCAGTATCTCTTTCTGCAACTGAAAATCACGATGATATCCACTTGTAAGGTTGGTGATCATTGACAGGATCTGAGTAGGTAGCGTTGTCAGGAGATTAGTCTTGGCCCGTATCAATTCGAACACATCTGGGTTCTTTTTGTGAGGCATGATAGAAGAGCCCGTGGTGTATTCTATTGGCAAAGAGAGGAAGCCATAGTTTTCATTGGAAAACAGGCATAAATCCATCGCCAACTTATTTATGGTGAGAGCAATGGTTGCTACTGTCTGGGCAACTTGGAGCTCCGTCTTTCCTCTCCCGAGTTGTGCATTGATTGGATTAACACATAGTCCATTGAATTCCATCGCTTTGGTAGTCATGTTTCGATCAACAGGTATCGAGGATCCATACCCAGCTGCAGTACCGAGAGGGTTTCGATTGATGATGTCACGAGTCGCGATCGCGTAGGACAGGTCATCGATCAATCCTTCGGCAAAACCACCGAACCAAAGGCCCCAGCTGGATACCATGCCGATCTGCATATGTGTGTACCCAGGGATCAGGATAGATGCATGTGCATCTGCAGCATTGAGTAGTGTGGCTACGAGTCCACCAAGATCTTCAGCGATAGATTTTAGCGCATCTCTAAAGAAGAGTCGTAGATCGAGTAATACTTGATCATTTCTTGATCGTCCGAGATGGATCTTTTTTCCGACATCACCGAGTTTCAACGTCAGTAGCATCTCAATCTGTGAGTGAACATCCTCAACACCTTCTGCGATCTCAAATTCTCCTTGAGAAACTGACTCTTGGATGTTATCTAACTCTTTCTGAAGAGCCTGATTTTCAGTATTGCTGATCATGCCAATGTGGGTTAACATATCGGCGTGAGCCTTCGACCCTATGATGTCATAGGTCGCCAGCTGTAGATCCAACTCGCGGTCTTTTCCTACGGTGAAGTCTTCGATATCCTGATCAATGGAGTAGCCCTTGTCCCAGAGTTTCATAGAAGTTCAGATCTGTGAGAGTGTCAAATGTAAGATTGTTGACGTCCTGCTGAGGGTCCCTGTATTGGGTACATTGTGCAGGAAGACTACTTCGGATGACCGAAAGAAAGCATATCTACTTTGCGTCAGATTTTCACCTGGGCTATGACGATCAGGTCAATACCCGGCGGAGAGAACGCATTATTGTCGATTGGTTGGAGGAGATACGTACATCTGCGAAGGCGATCTACTTAGTTGGGGATGTATTTGATTATTGGTTTGAATACAAATGGACTATTCCCAAAGGTTATGTACGTCTGCTTGGCACCTTGGCTAAGCTTGTGGACAGTGGAGTAGAGATCCATTTTCTAAAAGGAAATCATGACATGTGGGTCTACCAATATTTTGCAGAAGAGATTGGAATGATCATACATGATGACACAGCTCGATTTGAGGATAGTGGCAAACATTTTTTCGTCGACCACGGTGATGGGTTAGGTAGAGGAGAACGCCGCTACAAATTGGTCAGAGGAATACTGCGCAATCGTTTTCTTCAGCGGTCCTTTGCGCGCATTCATCCCAGTTGGGGACTTCGATTAATGCGTAAGCTGAGTGCAGCAAGCCGAGCGAGACATAGTGATGATGAGAAGGACGTGCATGAACTTCCCATCCGATTTGCTAATGAGCTGCTCGGCGAGGAGCAAGTTGATTTTTTCATCATGGGGCATCGTCACCAGGCTGTCGACCGAACATTAGCTAATGGATACTCACGGTACATTAACCTTGGAGACTGGGTCACACAGAACACCTATGTCCGATGGGATGGTGATGAGCTTGAACTTTTGTCGTACCAGTTAACCAACCAAGAGATGACTACACGGTCATGATTTCCTTTTCCTTAGTCTCCAGATAGGATTCGATCTTGGAGGTGTAGAGCTTGACCATCGTATCGATGTCACTTTCACGCTTTTTCCCTTCGTCTTCAGGATACCCATCCTTAACTTCTTTTTTCACGAAGTCCATCATTTTCTGTCGCGATGATCTCAAAGCGATCTTGGCGTCTTCCCCAAGCGTTTTGGTCTGCTTCACGAGGTCCTTACGACGCTCTTCAGTCAATGGTGGGATAGTGATCCTCACGAATTCTCCATCGTTCATGGGTGTTAGACCCAAGTTGGCTTCGAATATTGATTTTTCGATATCACCGAGAAGGCTTTTTTCCCAGGGTTGTATCGATAAGGTTCGAGAGTCAGGCGTCGATATGTTAGCGACTTGAGACAGTGGGGTGGGGCTTCCATAATACGGTACCACGAGACCAGTGAGCATGGCAGGCGAGGCTTTGCCGGCGCGAATCTTCATCAGTTCTTCCCTGAGGTGTTCGAGGGCCTTATCAAAGGCTTCTTTTCCCTTAACGATCGTGGACTCTATAGTTTCTTCCATAACTGTATGCTCTACTTCTGGTATGCTAACTGTTGCGATTATACCAAAAGTTTCGAGTAGGACTTCGATTCCAATGTGGTTTTGCCATTCATCAGATATCGGTCTACCTCGATCGCAGCTTCGCGCCCTTCTGTGATCGCCCATACAACTAATGACTGCCCTCTACGCATATCACCAGCTGCATAAACGCCAGGTATGGACGTACTGTATCTACCATCAGGAGTGCTGACATTCCCACGGCGATCTAAATCCACTTGTAGCCGATCTAATAGCCCAGCATGCTGAGGATGCAAAAATCCAACTGCCAGAAGGGCTAACTCACACGGGATGATTCGCTCAGAGCCTTCGATTTCCTTGAAGCTGGATCTCTCCTGGGCTTGATCGTAGTACCATTCGATATCGACGAGTTTAACGCCAGTCAGCTTGCCCTGACTATCACCGATGAATTCCTTTGTTAATATGGCCCATTGTCGATCGCACCCTTCTTCGTGTGACGTAGATGTGCGCAGTTCCATGGGCCATAATGGCCACGGAGTAGTTTCTGCTCGACTGCTTGGTGGTTTGGCCAGTAGTTCAATCTGAGTAACTGATGTTGCTCCTCCTCGATTAGAGGATCCGACACAGTCTGCCCCTGTATCTCCACCACCGATTACAACGATATTCTTTCCCTCAGCAGAGATGATCTCATGGTCGAAGTCTTTCTGCCCGGCAACTTGCCGATTCGTTTGTTCTAAGAAGTCCATGGCAAAGTGTACACCATCTAATTCTCGACCAGGAATAGGGAGATCCCGTGGTATGGTGCTTCCTCCTGCCAGGACCACTGCATCGTAGTCTCGATGAAGCTGATCAATAGTAATGTCGACGCCGACCTCGGTGCTGGTGCGAAATGTAATTCCGCTCTGTTCCATCACCTGGACACGACGCTCGACAACCCATTTTTCGAGCTTGAAGTCTGGGATGCCATACTGTAGAAGTCCACCAACCTTGTCGTTACGCTCGAACACCGTCACTTCGTGTCCAGCCTTGTTGAGTTGTACTGCTGCCGCTAAGCCCGCGGGGCCAGAGCCAACAATGGCAATTGTTTTACCAGTGCGTTCCTCTGGATACTCTGGTCGTACCCAGCCCTCTTCAAATGCACGTTCAGCGATTGACTTTTCGATGTGTTCGATCGCCACGGGATCATTGTTGATACCAAGGACACATGCCTTTTCGCATGGAGCTGGACAGATCCGTCCAGTGAATTCAGGGAAGTTATTCGTGCTGCTCAGTATCTCAAAAGCTCCCTGCCAGTCACCTTGATAGACGGCGTCATTAAAGTCAGGAATTACATTCCCAAGAGGACATCCATTATGACAGAATGGGATGCCGCAGTCCATACATCTTGCTGCCTGCTCCGCATTCTTTTTATCATCGAAGTCGGTATAGATCTCTTTATAGTCCTTGATCCGTTCTTGCGGATCTCGCTTCTCGGGCAAGGCCCGATCGTATTTCATAAATCCTCGTGCATCTCCCATGTCGATCCGAATTATGCCGTTGTTAAAGTCTCTTGTTGTGCCATCTCAGCAAGCACACGTTTGTACTCGATAGGCATGATTTTCAAAAACTGCTTCTTGCTTCCTTCCCAGCTTTGAAGGATCTGAAGTGCCTTGAGGCTTCCCGTATACTTGAAGTGATCTCGGATAGCTTGCCGCAGGGTCTTTTCGTCGTTCTGACTGAGTGCTTCGACCAGGATCATACCCATATTAAGATATTGCTCTTGGTTGTGTTCTGGATCATAGATGTAGGCGATTCCACCACTCATTCCTGCCCCAAAGTTTCGGCCGATCTTGCCTAAGATAACCACTTGTCCTCCAGTCATGTATTCGCATCCATGAGCACCAACACCTTCGACTACAGCCTTAGCTCCACTGTTTCGCACACAGAAGCGCTCACCAGCCATACCTTTTATATAGACTTGGCCAGATGTGGCACCGTACAAGGCTACATTACCGATGATGATGTTGTCCTGGGGATTGAAGGTGCTGTTCCTGTCTGGACTTATGATGAGCTTGGCACCACTTAATCCTTTTCCAAAATAGTCGTTGGCATCCCCTTCGAGCGTAAATGTTAGTCCCTTAGCACCGAAGGCACCAAAGCTTTGGCCAGCAGACCCTCTAAACCTAAAGTTGATCGAATCGTCGTCTAAGCCACCGCTACCATACTTTTTAGCGATTTCGTTCGAAAGCATAGTCCCTACCGCGCGATCCGTGGACTTCACGTCAAATGCACTTGAGATAGTAATCTTGTCTTCGAGAGCGAGATCGGCGTATTCGATTAGTTGGCGATCTAAGACGTGATCAATCTCGTGGTCCTGAGCCACGTTATTGTATCCTATTTCGGTCTCAGCAGCAGGATCACGATAAAGGATCGGACTTAGGTCTACACTCTGAAGCTTCCAGTGGCTGAGATCCTCACGGATGTGTAGTAGGTCTGATCGCCCAACCATCTCCTGGATAGTCCGGAAGCCGAGCTCAGCCATAATCTCACGAAGGTCATTGGCGAGGAAATAGAAGAAGTTTACTACATCATCAACGCGACCGTCGTATTTCTTGCGTAGTTCCGGATTTTGAGTTGCGATGCCAACAGGACAAGTATTCAGGTGGCACTTGCGCATAAGGATACATCCCTCGACGACCAGAGCCGCTGTTGCTACACCCCATTCTTCGGCACCGAGCAAGGTAGCTATCGCCATGTCGCGGCCTGTACGTATCTGTCCGTCGGCTTGTAGGACAACACGATTGCGTATTTGATTCTGAAGTAGGGTTTGATGGGTTTCGGCCAGTCCAAGTTCCCATGGTAGACCAGCGTATCGGATCGAACTCAATGGAGAAGCGCCTGTACCACCATCATGTCCAGCGATTAGAATGTGATCTGCCTTTCCTTTGGTGACTCCTGAGGCGATGATGCCTACTCCTGCCTTCGAGACCAACTTTACTGATATCCGTGCATCACGGTTGGCGTTCTTGAGGTCGAAGATCAGCTGCGCCAAGTCTTCGATGGAGTAGATATCGTGGTGTGGAGGTGGCGAAATTAACCCTACCCCTGGAGTACTGTTTCTCACTCGCGCGATCCATCCATCCACCTTATGGCCTGGTAATTGTCCACCCTCCCCGGGCTTGGCTCCTTGCGCCATTTTGATCTGGAGTTCGATCGCATTTGTGAGGTAGTTGATAGTCACTCCAAATCGGCCAGATGCCACTTGTTTGATCGCAGATCGCTCCCAGTCTCCATCTTCTCGTTTTTTGAACCGGGTCTCATCTTCTCCTCCTTCACCGCTGTTGCTCTTACCGCCGATGCGGTTCATGGCGCGTGCTAATGTAGTATGGGCCTCGTGTGAGATCGAACCGAATGACATGGCACCCGTCGCAAACCGTTGTAAGATCTGTTCGACAGGTTCTACCTCCTCGATCGGAATGGACTCGCCCTTTCTGAACTGTAAAAGACTTCGCAGTGTACATGCTCGTTCGGCTTGTTCATTTATGGCATGGGCGTACTTCTTGTAAATCTGATAGTTGTTCTTTCGGGTACTGTTCTGCAGTAGATGGATGGTCGTAGGGTTGAAGAGGTGATATTCACCTCGTCGCTTCCACTGATAGATTCCTAAGTCGATCAGTTCATCTTGGAAGTTATCCTCGAAGGCCACGGAGTGTTTTATCAATGCTTCCTTAGCCAGCATATCGAAGGTCATTCCTCCAATTCTGGAGATGGTACCCTTGAAGCAGATATCGACAACTTCTCGACTGATACCTAAGGCCTCAAATGTCTGTGCACCGCGATAGGATTGTACGGTGCTAACTCCGAGCTTGGACATGATCTTCAGTAGTCCTTTGTTCACTGCTTTCAGATAAGTGTTGATCCCCGTCATTGCTGAGGATAGCTCCCCTAATTTCTCTCGCTTGTGAAGTGAGCGAATGACATCATAGATCAGTCCAGGGAAGATGGCATCCGCACCAAAACCAAGTAGTGTGGCAACGTGGTGTGTCTCGATGATATCTCCACCATCGATGATGAGTGACGCTCGTTGGCGTAGGCCCTTCTCGACAAGGTAGTGATGTACAGCGCCTGTAGTGAGTAGTGAAGGAACAGGCACCTTATTCTCATTGACACCACTGTTCTTCAGGATCAAAAGATTGATACCTGCGTTTACATATTGCTCAGCGATCTCACAGAGCTCCTGAATTTTTCGTTGGAGATCGCCTTCTCCATAATTTTTGTCAAATACACAGTGGATTACTGCAGACTTAAAGCCTTGATCATCCATGTGCCTCAGTTTGAGGAAATCTCGTTCGGATAGAACCGGGCTCTCTAATCGAATAAATCGGACCGTATTCTCTTTCAGATTTAGAATGTTACTACTACCCCCGAGGACCGTCTTCAGAGTCATGTATTCACTCTCTCGCAGTGAGTCAATCGGAGGATTAGTCACCTGTGCGAACTGTTGTCTGAAGTAGCTCGAGATATGCTGTGTATATCTGGATAGTACCGCCAATGGAATATCTGCTCCCATAGAACCGACCGGTTCTTTGGTATTGGCGATCATCCCCTTGATGATTAGGTCTTCATCCTCGAGAGTATATCCCTGTGCGGTCTGACACTTGACCAGTGGTACTGGAGATTTGTCCAGCGACTCCTCCGGCATGTCGATATCAGCGATGTCAAGTTTCGCTTCATTGACCCACTCCTTGTACGGGAGTCGATTACAGAGTACGGCCTTGAGTTCTTCGTCTCCGATAACCCGCTTCTCATCGAGATCAGCGACTAAGATCTTACCAGGTTCGAGTCTTCCTTTGTAAGTAATGATCGATGGATCCACTGGGAGTACTCCGGTTTCGGATGCCAAGATGAGGCGATGATCATTCGTCAGACAATATCGAGATGGACGCAGTCCATTTCGATCGAGGGTACCACCCACTAAGGACCCATCCGTAAAACACATACTCGCAGGCCCGTCCCATGGTTCCATAAGACCCTCATGGTATTCATAGAAGGCGCGTTTGTACTCGAGCATATGATCAGCATTCTGCCATGCCTCTGGGATCATCATCATCATCGCATGTGGGAGTGGTCTCCCATTGTGCACGATGAATTCGAGAACATTATCAAAGATTGAACTATCGCTATTCGTTGGATTGAAAAGTGGGAACACTTTCTTCAGTTCCGCAGGAGTGAAATAGTCTGTGCTAATGCCCTTCTCTCTGGCGCGCCACCAATTCTTATTTCCTTCGATCGTATTGATCTCACCATTGTGAGCGATCATCCGAAATGGTTGCGCCAATTTCCATCGTGGTACTGTATTCGTGCTAAACCTCGAATGGACCAGAGCAACTGCGCTGGTTAGGTGCTCATTTTGCAAGTCGAGATAGTACTGTCTGACTTGCATAGATGTGAGTTGTCCCTTGTAGACCATTGTTCGGCAGGACAGCGAGGTAGCATAGAAATCATCAGCATATTGAGGATATATCCTGACGGCCTTGTGAGTCACATGCTTCCGCAGGATCAGTAGGACACGATCCAGTTCCAACTGTGCTAAAGGTTCCTTTGGTTGGAAGAAGATGTGATAGATATCTGGTTCTGTACTCGATGAGGCAGCTCCAAGAATTGTACTGTCGACAGGTACCTGCCGCGTGCCAAGCGTATCAAGTCCGAGATCTGTAGCGGCCTCAGTTATGATCTGAAAAAGACTATCGTAATCCTTTCCCTTGGGGAAGAAAAAACATCCCACTCCGTAGCTTCCGGGCTCTGGTAGGTTGAATGGTAAATCCTCGCTTACAAATAAGGCATGAGGGACATGAATCATGATACCCGCACCATCCCCGCTTTCTGGATCACAACCACAGGCACCACGATGCTCCATGTTTTCGAGCATAGTAAGTGCATCGGATACCAGCTGATGACTATACTGTTTATGTAGTTGTGCGATTAGGCCTATGCCGCACGCATCTGACTCCAATTGTGGAGTATACAGACCTTGAGGCTCATGATGACTTTCGCTCATTGAGTTCTGTTTTTCTAACAAAATTTCTAATCTCGGATAGCTACACGCTCATTCTAAAGCTATCACAAAATTCGCTTCTTACACGACTTGGAGCCCGTGGATAGGGCTTGAAGTGAGGACTGACCAAATCAAAGAAGCGGATAATTAGAGTTCCGATGAGACTGTGGAGCGCATCTCACTTCTTAATTGTATCACGTCTAAAGTGCGTGTCTATCGATAACTGAAATTGACTCTTCATGGATAAGAGGTGCCTACTGGTCCAAAAGCGAAGTAGGCGGGTGGAGTGCTTTCCTATATTTGCAAATCAATTACCAGAATGGATTTCTGTGGTCCTGTTGATTTTTTTTCTCCTCTATTTCGTTCTCTTTAGCCTGACGTGCTATCTCCTGTTTCCGAAGTTGGACATCGACCCTGTCAAAGGCCTGATCCCGGTGGTAAATGTGATGGAGATCTCAAACAAGGTAGGCCGGTCAAAATGGTATGGAGCCCTCAGTATCGTCCCAATCGTGGGTATATTCATCACTACAGGTCTTGCCGTGGCTTTGGTGCGAAGCTTTGGGAAATACTCCTTTGGGGAAGCTGCGAAGGCAGTAGTTTTCGCTCCGCTGAGCTTTTACCAACTGGCGAAGGATGACCGCGCCAGATATAAGGAGCCGATCCTCACTGCAGAGCGCGCCTATCTCGATAAAATTAAAGCAGCAAAAAAAGCAGGCCACGAAAAGAAGCTGGCCAGCTTGATCAAAAAGAATCCCTACAAGAAGTCGATTGGAAGAGAGTGGTTTGAGAGCATCTTCTTTGCAGTGTTCGCAGCAGCATTTATTCGGATGTTTTTGATCGAGGCTTATGTCATTCCGACACCATCAATGGAAGGCTCGATGTTAGTAGGTGACTTTCTCTTCGTGAGTAAGTCCAGTTATGGCATTCGAACACCACAGACCATAGCCATGGTCCCTCTGCTCCACAACCGAGTGCCTAAGCTTGGTACGGAGTCTTATCTCAAGCGTCCAAAGCTCCCGTATTACAGATTTCCTGCGATTCGAGAGATAAAGAATGGAAGCCCAATCGTCTTTAACTGGCCTGTCGGAGATAGCGTCTACATCACTAAGAAAAGATCCTACACGCTGGGTCAGGTAAGACGTCAGCCAGAGTTTATGCAGTCAGACCCTGAGCTCGTACAAAAGATCCAAAAAGAGGATTTTGTCGTCCGGCCAATGGATAAGAAGGACCACTATATCAAGCGTGCCATTGGAATTCCAGGAGATTCAGTTCGGATCACTGATGGTCAGGTATATGTGAATGGGGTTGCCTCTGAGAATCCAGAACATCTGCAATTCATGTACTTGCTCCAAGGCAATGCACAAGGGATAAACCAACGCAAACTAAACGAATGGGGTATCGAGGCAGGTGATGCCTGGGGGCGTCCAGGACAAGGAGGGTACTTCTTGGATCAGCGGCAAGTAGAACAACTCCAGTCCGCAGGGTCAGACCTTAACTTAATTCGTATCCCCAATGATCCTTCACCCAAACGGTTGTTCCCGCATGATCCCGAGCATTTTCCAGATTGGTCTGTAGATGATTATGGACCGATCTATATCCCGCAGAAAGGAGCTACCACTCCGATCAATAAATCGACGATAGCACTCTACAAGAAGCTTATTACTGACTATGAGCACAATACTCTGGAGGAGCGCGATGGTCAGTTTTTTATCAATGGAGAGCTTACCGAGGAGTACACCTTCAAACAAGATTACTATTGGGCAATGGGTGATAATCGACATAACTCTGAAGACTCTCGTATGTGGGGTTTTGTACCACATGATCACTTAGTCGGACGACCACTTCTCATTTGGTTTTCGACCAAAGGAGGATCTATCTTCAATGGTCTGAGGCGCGATCGCTTGTTCAAACCTGCTGGTAACATCTGATGAGTAAGAGTTTCAGTGTCATCGCAGTCCTCACTTTCATGAGCTGTTGGGGAAGCCTTGTGTTGGCTCAACTACCCAATACTAATCTCTACCTGCTGGACATCGCGGACATAGTAGATGAGAGAGCTTCGCAGATCACACTCTTGTCCTCCTTCAATCCTGATGGGTATAACAATCAACCCCATTTTATTTCGGATCATGAGATACTGATCGCTTCGGATCATAAGGCATTCGGTCTAACGGATATTTTCAGGCTCAATTTGCATACTCGAAAAGTGACTCGTGTGACAGCAACTGAAGAGAGCGAATATTCGCCTACCTCTCGCCCCGGAGGGGATTCGTTCAGTGTGATTCGCCAAGAACTTGACGATAGCACTCCTGTGCCTCAGGTTCTATGGACTTATCCACTCGACCAGGATATGGGAGGGGAGCTTACTGTCGATCTAAGCAATATTGGTTACCACAGTTGGCTTACTGAATCCGAGGTCGCACTCTACCTGGTCGATGATCCTAACCAATTGGTTCTTTATGATGTCAATGAAGAAAAGCAAACTCATATCGCTTATGACGTCGGGAGAGCCCTAAAAACGACGAATGACGGAGAGTTGATTTATCTCCATAAAATCGGATCCTCTTGGAACATTCGCAAGTACGACCCCAGACTGGATCGGTCGATTCTGTTGGTTCGCGCCTTAGAAGGCCAGGAGGACTTCACAATCCTGCCCAATGGTGATTTGATCTCCTCACAAGGAAGTACGCTATACGGGGTATCGGTACAACCAGGGTCATCCAGAGAGTGGATACCGATAGCAGATCTCAGTAGCGTTGGCATTTCGTCGATCTCGAGGATAGCCGCGCGAGGCGACAAAATCGTCTTTGTTGCCTCTGCTCGATAAGCTAAGCCCTCCAAACGATCGTTAGAAAGGCAATCATGGAAAAAGCCTTTCACGTCTTTCGAATTAGTGTCTTGTGTCTGTGGACTTCTGCTTCACTCGTGGCTCAGCAAGTGGATCTTACTTGGATCGCCGCATATCATATGGGAGCTGTTCCCCAGGTGGATTCGCTAAAGCGAAGCGGAATCGCGATACAAGCCGAGTGTATCTTTCCCAGCTTGAATCTGTGGTCGATCTCTACTACCTCCCAGCAAAAGTCCCAACAACTGCACAAATTTCTATCACAGGATCCCCGACTGAGATACATCCACGCCAATACCATGGCCGAATGGAGAATCACACCAAATGATCCTGACTTTGCCTCCCAGTGGGGGATGCGCCAGATTGGAATGGAAGAGGTGTGGGATATCACGCAAGGTGGACAGACAACAACTGGTGAGGATATTGTCATTGCCATATTCGACGATGGCTTTCAGGTCGATCACCAAGACTACCGCGAGAATGTCTGGACCAATACTTCGGAAATACCGAACAATGGCGTGGATGATGATGGCAATGGATATGTGGATGATGTGTTCGGATGGAATGCCACAGCTGAAAATGATCAACATAACGCATTGAATCACGGCACTTCTGTAGCCGGCATCATCGGTGCTCGCGGACAAAACGGCCTTCAGATTGCTGGCATGAATTGGAATACGAAGATGATGTTCGTAAGCGGGGGTACCCAAGCAGGTGTGGATTTACGTGATGTCGTTAAGGCCTATAATTATGTCTTCGCACAACGTAGGATGTACAACCAATCTGACGGTGAGAATGGGACGTTTGTGGTGGCCTTGAACTATAGCGGTGGGGCAGAGGGGCGATTCCCTGAAGACTTTCCATCATGGTGTGAAGTCATCGAAGAATTGGGTAGTGTTGGTATTCTAACCATCGGGAGTGCTCCAAACAACCCGACTAACATAGACGAGGATGGAGATTTACCGGGAACGTGTCCGTCTGAGCACCTGATCATCGTGACCAATACCGATCGATTCGATAATATCATTCAGTCTTCAGGGTTTGGCCCAATTGGCGTCGACATTGGAGCTCCTGGTGATGGCATTTATACCTTGGCCGTGGAGAATGGAGTGGATCCAAGTTTTTTTGGTACGTCGGCGTCTGCGCCCTTCGTAGCTGGGTTAATACCCTTACTCTATCAGTTGGTCTGTGAAGAGTCATACGCTGATATCGCTGCAGACCCTTCGGCATTCGCACTCCAGATCAAGTCGGCTATCATGAATACAATTACCCGTAGTCTGACTTTAGATGGCATCACGACCACGGGAGGACGTGTCGATGCTCTGGCGGCGATTAATCTCATCGACGAGTCCATAGGTGACTGCTGCAGTATTGAGATCGAAGACATTGTGATCACAGACGAAACATGCATCGACGCCAATGACGCGCGCGTTGAGATCTCCGCTACTGGTCAAGATCTCAGCGGTCCGATCCAATATGAGCTACGCACTACCTCGCCAGAAATTAACGAACTCGGACGCTTTGATCGCCTTGACCCCGGGCAATACCCTTTACAGGTTTCCGATCCCAACAATATCAGTTGTCGGGTCGATACCATCGTCGCCCTGGAAGAAGGTATAATAGATTGTCCCTTTGGTGACTTCGAGATCACAGGACTCAGCTATATCGGTCAAAACCTGCAGATCGAGTACAACCTGGATGAACAGAAGCTCATCCAGGTTCAATTACATGATAATATGGGGCGACTCCTTTATGACCAGATCGTCAACCCACCTTTGTCCGGCTCGCGGTCGTTACAAGTTCCAACAGGCTGGCTGGCAGATGGGATCTACCATGCCAGCATACTTGCTACAGGTTTTCGTGATGTTGCTTCTTTCGTGGTCGTTAATTAAGCTCCCGGCTTAGCTTACATAAGCCTTTGCGCTGATCACGTTATCAGCGATATTTCGCTTATGCTCTTTTACATTGACGAGAGGATAAGTCAGAAACTTATGTACTCCTGCGATATATCCTTCTTGTAATTCTGGCTTCACGAATGATCCTATGGCCTCTGAGGCTGCCTGACGAATACGTTCAGAAGCACCTCTTAGGAAGGTCTTGGTAATGGCGATACTGTATGGTGTATTGGCCTTGACATTACGTAGTACAGTAGACTCGGCCAGGTATGTATCGATTAGGATATCTGCCAGATTCAGAAGAATCTCTTGTTCTTGTTTGAGGTCGATCTTACCCTTCATGGCGAGCTGACCCACGGAGCCGATCAGCATGAGTGCGATCTTTTTGAATCCTGTGACGGCTTTCTCTTCGATGCTATCATAGGTGAATGATCCGTTGTTGCCAGTGAGCAGTTCTTGTTGTACCTGCATAGCCTTTGTAGCGAAGTCAAATTTGCCACTCATAGCTCGCTTGAAGATGAGGTTGAGCATGAGCATGCGATTGATCTCATTGGTTCCCTCATAGATCATTGCGATTCGGCTGTCGCGATAGGCTCGAGCTGCGAGTGTTTCTTCGCTGTAGCCCATACCACCA
>JBCBIX010000048.1:0-18832 GCA_038523965.1 Bacteroidota bacterium | reverse complement strand
ACCACGAATCTCATCATTGATCCATACTGAGACAAGGTCATCCTCATCGATACTGATGATACCATTGATCTCTAACTGGCCGATGATATTCATGGACGCATCGAATGAGCTCTCGTCCACCTCCCAATCCGGTGGATCGACAGTAACCTTCAGATCCAAGAGCAGTCGTTCGTTGAATCGGAAGTTTTCAGTTCGTACGTAGATATCCTGTTCGTACTCTCCGATGTTGAGTAATGGCTCGACAGTGAATGATACTTCGATCTCACTATTAGGGTCGATCACACCACCTGAAGGCGAGACCGTCAGCCACGATGGAATATTAGTGACAGAATATCGCTCTTGGCTTCCACCCGTATTTTTCAATTTGGTGGTGAAGGTCAGTGGATCAGCCAGATCTTTTTCAAATTGGAAAAACTCCTCTTCCCAAAAGACTTGATTCTTATCTACGAAGGCGATCCAAGTTTCGGCCTCCTGCATAACATTACCTGCAAGGTCCTTGAGACCGTCAACTTCGATATCGAGAGTCACATTTTCGATTCGCTCTGTGGGTTCGTTGATATCGATGAAGATCTCATCCTGATTTACTGAGAAGGTGACATCTACACCTGTGGTCAGCCGTGGCAACTTGACTGGTGGCGCATTCTGGGTGAAGGCCTGGGTTGTACTACTCCCAAGCGTGAGATCATAGTCGTTGCTCGATTCGTCTGTTAACACAGGATCCCTCTCCGGACTTCCGGCCAACACCACAATACCATCAAATGGATAGTAGGCCTTAAGACCGAGTTCATCGCCTCGCATCTGATTGACGAAGTCCCGACTAACCTGTTCTGGTACTCGAGCTGAGTTCCAGATGCGTACATCGTCTATCGATCCATCAAAGAATCGATCTCGCTGCTCAGTCCCGGCAAACCATCCTCGACATCCAAGCCATAGTTTGGGACCCGCAAATCCCTTGAACAAGGATGCATTACCTGTGGCGACCTGCTGACCATCGATATACATGGTGATCGCACGAGTGCGCTCTACTACGACAGCCACATGGTGCCAATTATCATCATTCAAGCCATCTGGAGACGCTATCGAATTGCCATCGTTTTCGATGATCACTGCTCCCGCTGGTGACAGACCAAGACTCCAAGCATTGGTCTCTGGCCGAGTACCATCTGCCAATCCATTAGAGAAGATCGTCTGATGCCTACCCGCACCTGACTTAAACCAAGCTTCCATTGTGATATCAGCGTCGTCGCCAAATGATAATGAGCCAGCACCAGTGGCTTCGAGATAATCATTATTGCCGTCCAACATGAAGGCATGATTCTCAGGATCGAATGCCCAAGTTGTACCACTGAGTTGCATGTGGCGCCGACGCACCTTATCATCCGCGACCTGACCATAAGCCTCATCCATCGGCCAATATCCGATCAACCCTCCTTCTCGTCCGCTCAGCGTCACGGTATAGTCCAATGCCACCTGCCCTTGTGTACGAGCTATACTCCACAAGCGTAGTTCATGGATGAATCCCTCAAATGGCCGTACAGCACCCGAAGTATGTCTGCCCACCTCGATCGGTCCTGCGGAGTTATACTCCGCTCTGAAGGTATTCTCTGTCTGATCACGCTGACCGGCGATGAGAATCTCCGCATTGAGATTTTGACGATCGTAGATCAGTGTATAGTGTCTCCAATTGTTATCTGTGATAGAAGCATTCGAGGTGATCTCTCGATTCCCAACTTTAAATACAATCTGATTAGCTGCATTAAAAGAAATTGCTAATTGGTCTGCTTCGCTGGCCCCCTGAGATAGCACCATCTCTGCTCCTGTTCGAGCACGTTTCAGCCAAAACTCTACAGTTATACTGCGTTGTTGTAGTTGGTATTCGGGGATAGTTCCAAATGAGTTGATGCCATCAAATGCGACACTTGCTTCGTGCCTCAACTCGGTTCCATTCACTACTCCCGTTACTTTAAAATTGAGCGGGCTAATGGTACCAATGTCCACTGGTTCGTTCATGCGGAGGAGCACATCATCTCCAGGATCCAAGATCCCATCCGCCGGACTTGGGGATCCAAACGCGTGTGGGTTGACTCGATCGATAATTCCACGGTGGGTAGTCGAGACTACTGTAACTGCATCTGGTTGGTCCAGACACTCGGTGAAGGCACGTAGGTCATATCTCCCATCAGGCAGCCGGATCGCTCCAATGTCCCAGTCATAATTAGTAAACGGAAGCTGATCATCGATCATCCTTGCTGTCGGATCATTGAACCCGGTGGTATCTTTCCAAAACTGTTCGATGCGACGCCATTGCGACTCGTCTGCAGGTTTATAATCCAGCTGCAATCGCTTAAAGCCCGCAAAATTCAAATTGTAATCTATAGCGGATAGTGCGAGTGTATCCTTAGCACTATTATTCATCACCCACTGATCCTCAGGTACTGCAAGTGTTATGTCTGAGCACGTTGGTATAAACTCAGCATGGGCGTAGTCACTTTCAAAAAGTGTCGACTGACATGCGGCATAGATGCGGATCTGTAGACTGTCATAGTCGTAGACTGTGCCAGGGCCTTTTTCGACAGTCATGACCTTGTTAATCGTTGTTCCGGCCGGGACCTTGACAGAAGTCGTAGGGAATCCTTCGAAGTTGACCAGTGCGCCGAATGGATTACTTGTCCCTACCAGATCTATCTCATATGTCCTTGCGACACCAGGGTCGCTCTCGGTAGCATTGCCAATAGTCAAGTTAAACACAGCAGGCTCATCTGCTGGTATATTGGTCAGGCCAATACCGGGGGAGATATCGATCGTTGGTTTATCAATCCTCCGAGTATCTGCACTTAGCACTGTACCAGGCGCATAGTAACGGCTGACATCTGCAGGTTCATAAGGACAACTGGTCTGGCCGCCTGGGACACGCTTAAAGATAGGGCCCCATCCAAGGAGCGACTGATAGACGTCGACGAACTGTGCGTTATGCAGGTCAGGATCCTTAAGTGTGAAGGTCACTGTCTCGGTCGTCGAAGAGTCTGATCCCCAATCATTGGAACTATTATAATCCAGCTTAATATTCCTCACAAATGCGACTCCCGTACCATTGATTTTACCTCCGATTTTCTGCTGCAGTGAAGTCCCCACACCATAGGAAATCTTGTTTCTCACAGACGTAGCAGTGTTCTGAGATGCAGATGCAGTTACGCTGGCACCCGCGTCGATGGAATAATTCTTCTTGCCCACATTGGCAAAGCGAGCATTGATTCGATCCTTTCGCGCTGAGTATTCTAAGAATCGTTTGCTAACCTCATGCTTGGCGATACTGGTTCCTGTGGTTACGAAGAATCCAACATTACCAACTATGGCGCCTCCGACAGGTAGGGTAACTGCGACGATGTTAGCCACCGCAGCCGTGATAAATCCTGCTGCTGATGCCGCCGTAAGAGCTGCAAAGGCGGCAAGATCACCAGAGTAGGCACTGTCGAGTTCTGCTAATTCTTGCATGTGGAGACTATCGATTACATCGGGGTCGTCGATGTTGGCCTTCTCCCACTCATTGAGAGCTATGGCATCTTCCCAGAGTCGAATCTGCTGGTTGAACCACCGTACACTATCTTGATCATTGTTATTGACAGCATTGTAAGTGTAACTCGGACCTGTTAGAACGGCCGGGCAGTCTGTTACATCAGGGTTAGGACATACAGATGCCATCGCTCCCCAAGCAGGATCATCATTATCAGCTCCGTAGAGAGGATCGCCTGGATTACCTGTGACGTTCGTATACTTTGGATCTGTTTGTAATTTGAGATCTCGAACCCTCTTTAGATTTGGAATGACATTCGATTCTAAAAATCGCTCGCTATAAACGAATCTGGTCTCATATCCATCCGGCTCAATACTCAGTGTGTATCGAGTGGCAAATGCAAATCCATTTAAGTTCTGGATACCAGTATTATCATTAAACTCAATATTAGAAAGCGTGTCAGGGACAATAGAAAGGACCTCCGCCGTTCCAATTTCCAAATTTTGTGAATATCCGAGATAGACATCTCCACGTGCCCCGACGAAGGCTCCTGAGCCGCTTGTATTTATCGCTTCGGAGTTAGTCGTTGTTGTCTTTAGTGCTCCAGATCGTCCTCCACTAACTGCTGTGGTATACCCTACACTGATATTGTTAAACACTTCAGTGGCGGTAGCAGTACCAAATCCAATTGTGAAATCTGCTCCAACATACAGGTCATCGGATACGTTTGTGGCTCCCTTTAGCGCCCATGACCATGAGCGGACATCAGTCTTCGAAGTATTCACCTTCCGCTGTGCAGTACTCTGACTTCCCGGAGGGTCACGCAAGACATATTCTGGAACTTCTGGGCCAAGGGTGATGACTCCCGGCTCCTTGACAATACCTCCCAGCAGGTAACCTCTAAATATCTGGTCACCACCCATCGGCACCTGAGGGAGAGGAACTGGATTCCAAGGAATAATGTCTCCATTATTTTTGCGCAGGCCTATTTCAAATTTTTTGGTGTAGCTGTATTGCGGAATAGATGTATTTGGAAATGTATTCGGCTCTCCTGGCAAGAATTGATGCCAGATCGTCTTCAGCGTATCAGTTGGATTGACATCCTTGATCTTGACCTCCATATAAGGCGCATCTGCGAGCTCATTATTGATGATGATCTCTCCATCATTGAATGGAACACTATCGATGACACCTGGTGCACCCTTATCCAGATTGACATATTGCTCGTATGGCAGGATTCCGACCCAATACATCTTGTTCACATCTCCCTGAGTGAATACAGGCCAATTAAACGGATCCGTTCTAAGATTACGAGTGACCGTCTCACCAGTAGCTGGGTGAGTATAGGTGTAAAGCGTATCACCGATAAATGGAAGGCCAAACTCATCCACTACCTCGATCTGTGGATCAAAGCGAATGACATAATCTAATCGCTCATTATACTCTACCGTCACAACAGAATCCAATGGACCTGGAGTCGGTATAGTATCACTCACCGACAGCGTATCAAAGGCCATCGTGAGATTAATAGGATCTTCTAATTTGTTGAATTCTGGAATAAGTGATGGATTAGAAGGGACCCTGACATCTGGCTGATAGCCCAATGGAGGCAGATAGGCGATGTACTCTCCTGTCATCGAATCTGTAGTCACCGTATAAGTCAGACATCCTCCGATCTCTTCAAACATGAGTTCGGCGACTCCGATGTTATTCTTGGATTTGCCAAGGGCTGGATCCTTGTCTCCTTCGCGTGTACCCCCGACGACACGTCCCACTACCTTAATGAGCGTCGTATCCATGAATCGGATATTGGATCGAGGTTCTTGGAAGTTGATGGTGCCTGTGGGTGGAAAGCGACCCTCCGACATGATATGATTTCTCTTTTCGATCTCGACAAAGTGGTCTCCGATAGGCACTCTAATCTCCCACTCACCCAGGTTATTTGTTTCGACCAGACGTCCATTCGCGTCGGTAACGAATTGGCCATCCACTTTGAGATTTGCCCCTGAGACGGGACAATTGGTCCCATCAAAGAACAGGGTCCCCTTCGTCAAAAATGAACTGACATCCTCGAAGTCCACACCATTAATGACTGGCGACCCGTCGCCAATAAACAAGTCACGGTTACGCGGTTCGAACTCATGGTTAGGAAAGAAGGGGATCAGACGATAGAGCTCTCCAGCATTCCGATAAGGCAGCAAGATGGTGTAGTTGCCACGATCATCCGTATATGAGGCGAGGCCGAGTTGTGATGTCGTGGGGAGGGGTGTCTGGTCCCAAGTACCATTAACGATCTCGGCGTGATTTCGATTGAATTGCTGTCCATCCTTGGATCGATCATACCCAAAGTCACCAACCCCTTCTGTCAATGGCAGGTACATCACCAAATCCTCTTCCTGACCACTCATGAATCGGGAAAAGTCCCTTGCGAATGTGGTGGAGTCCTTGGCAATGCGCCAGAATCGGACCTCCTTCATGTGTCCGGCGAGATTACATCCGAGCTGGACCTTACCAGCGGTATTTCGCAATTCTTGAAAACTGTTGTTGTGGCCTTGTGCGACCACATTACCATCCACGTAGAGATAGAGGGTGTCATTTTCTAATTCCATGGCGACATGAATCCATTGTCCAATTTGAATTTCACTGATTGGAAAATTCAAATCAATTCGTCGAGAAGACTGATCCCTGACTGTGGCCTCATATCGATTAGTTGACAGGTTGTATCCGAGTGAAAATGGAGAGTCCGCTCCATCCTTTTTGAATATATCAAACGACCTACTATAAGCAGTCGAACCCAATTTCACCCACGTTTCTAATATGGCTGCATTAGTCATGGTACGGAGCGATGCGCTGGTATCGATGTTGAGTTTGGCGCCACTACCGTTGAGGAGAACACTCTTTGGATCTTGACCACTCTGAGTCTCTGCGATGATTTTCACCCCTTCGACAGCGAACCCACCCGTGTAGGCTACCTGTCCACTAACGATACCCGACTGTGCACGAAACCCGACTGCCTGCACTCGATTAGACGGGGTGCCCTGACAGTTATCCAGGGCGACGATCTCATACTCATAAAAGATACCGGCCTCAGCGGTCTCATCATTGTAGAGTTCGACCGTGTTACCCACAGATGCAATATTGGCAAAGGCACCTGACGTACCTAATAGACGTCTACCGATGAGGTGATCGCTGGTTTGGCCCTGATTGGAATTGGTCCAAGTCAGTTCGACCTTGTCGGTGAAGAACCCTTTAGAGGCTAACAGTCCAGTGCCGTCAGTTGCAAAGGCCTGTGTAAGGTCAGGTGTAAGAATAGCTGAGGCTGACTGCGTGCCAATACCATCTGGAAAACATTCTGACTTTGTCTTGATCGTGTAGGTATAATTCACACAGCCCTGGACGTCATTGTCCATGTACGTCCGTTGGTTGACGTCATCGATCTCAATGCGGGCCGTATTTCCTCCACCCTGGCGGATCAGTAGAAAGCCTTCATCTGTCGCTCCTGCAGTATGTGTCCAGCTTATGTTGATCGCATTAGCACCAACTCCAGTTTCGGCCACTACCATAATCGCAGAAGGTCCTGAGGGTGCGCCAGGAGAATTACCGATAGCATTAGAAGTGAGTGACGGGACCGCAGATACGTCTGGCACAGGGCAGTCGTTGAGCGAGAAGACTCGGTACTGATAGTCCACATTAGGTACTACGGGTGAGGCATCATTGAGTAGATCTTGGTACTCGCGGTCACCAGAGTCGATATTGTCGGCGATCGTTGTCCATGTAGAGATAGAGGTCGGCCGCCGTTGGATTCTAAACCCACCGAGATTGGTCGTTCCTTGATTCCAATCCCATCTGACCTGGATATGGTCTTCACATGATCCTGAAGAGGCTCGAATATTTTCTGGAGGTGGTAATGCTCCTCGACGACGTCCTGAAGAGTTGGTTGATGTGGGATTTGATACATCAGTTCTCGCGAAATTGGGTCGAAATGCCACCCGCACGCGATAATCATACTCAAGGCCCTTGGTCGCGGTAAAGTCATCGAAAATTGTATTGTTCGTAGCAGCAAGGTTAACCGTTCCAATAGTTGGGCTTGGCCAATTGGAGTCAGTTGCCAGTTTACGCTGTATCTCCGCCGTATACTGACTGGCACTACAGTCAAGTGATGGGTTATCCCAAGTCACTCGAACTTTATCACAATGCGTATCTGTGGTAGCTTGAACATTCGAGACAGAAGGGGCGTCACTCTGGGTGGCGTCATCGAAGGTTTGATTGACAGCTCTCCCGTCCCATGATCCTACCAATTTAATTTTTGTTGTCTGTCCAAAAAAGACGTCATCCATATTTCGGAAACGCAGCTTAACATATTCGTAGCCATTACTCCCGTCAAATCGTGATGAAAATGAGCCAATAGCATTTGAACAGAAATAGTAACCACGGCAATTTGCACCACCGCCCGTAGGGAAATCAAGATTAGAACCACAGATAAAAGCTGGATAATTAGTGGGGTCATTATTTTGATTATCCCAAACATATATGCCAAGCAACTGCTCCGTATTATTTGGTCGTACAGCTGTAATCCTTAGTCTATCTAATTGATTATCTCCAACACACGCTCCCAAAGCAGCTGCATCATCCCACACAATGAACTCCACAGTGACGTCACCAGTGCATTGTTCGTATTCGACTGTAACTAAGTCTTCAAAAGACTGGGCTTGTACCAGAGGGCTTGACCAAATTCCAACAAGAAGGATGCTGATTATAAAGACATTTATAATTCTCATGATACCTTTTTAAAAGTTGATACTGTAAGCAAGCCTAATTCAAATCCACGCCTCACTAATCCGGCGGTGTTTCGAGCCCCCAACTTTTCAATTAGATTTTTCCGATGTGTGATGGCCGTATGATTACTGATGAAAAGTATATCTGCGATCTCACTGGACGTGTTCTCATGGGCGATCAGGTGCAGGACCTCTCGTTCGCGCGGTGAGATGGATGGATGGCAGTCTGGACGGATCATAAGTGATTATTGTGCGAGATGAACTATGGTTAGCGAGTTGACGAATACTTCGAATGGTGAATCTATCTGGGTGAATCCAACTGACCTATCCCCAGAATAAGGGGGTGCCTCAACAATCCCATATGGCATCCACCCCTTCATACTGTGTTCTTTTGTTTGGGAGTCTGAAGCAATCCGAGCTCGAAACCTCTCCTAACGAGGCCTGCTGTATTCTGGGCACCAAGCTTGGTGATCAGACTCTTGCGATGTTTGATGGCCGCATTATGACTGATCTGGAGCTCAGCGGCGATCTGACTCGACGTACGCTCATGAGCGATGAGATAGAGGATCTCCAGCTCCCGTGACGATATCGGATAGTACAGATTTGATTGACTCATCGATACATTGACTTATCCTCTGTCCCACGCTATCCATCTATTGGACTCCATACATCGATCAGTACAGCAGAGGAAGTTCTGGTTAGGAAGATGGTACTGGAGGATGATTCCTTCCCTATCGACTTAGTGAATGGAGCTCTACAGCGAGTGAATAACCAGAATGGCTTAGTAAATAGATCTATCGAGAAAAGTGGAATCGGTGAGAACTATACCTGAGGATAGGAAAAGCGAGATGAGATAGGCTGACCTTAGCTGGTCAGAAGAAGTGACCTATCATGAACAGAATTCTCGCACTTATTATCCTGTTATCCCCCTTCGCCGATCACTTGATCGCACAATGGAGTGGCGGATCATCTACCAATCAGTACGTCCGTCTCAACAATGGAAACGATGAGTATGGAGTCTGGATCGCTGATTTCTTACCTGTCGGAACCACTAATCCCAACGCCAAACTGCACGTTGATGTGAATCCAGTATTCCACGGTGGAATCGTGTCCCAATTCACCGGTAACGGCATGTCCACTGGACAGGATGTTCTCAGATTGCGAATTAACAAGGTAACCAACTCAAATCCGTTCTACATCCGTGGTGTAGGAGCGTCAGGTAGCTCATTTTTCTCAGTTGATAGCCGAGGAAAGGCAACACTAAAAAGCAGTATCGACTTACTCGATCTCAATGCTTCTTCCTCTGATCGCATCGCCATGCGGGTGCGAGATGATGAAGCACTTTGGTATGATGGGACAGCCTTTAGCTGGGGGTTTGGAGGCACGTGGAATAGATTCGCCAGACCGATGACCATTGGCTCGGGAACCCAGCCAGATAGCAATACCGCACTGCGAGTGGATGGTGGCAAGCGCATTCTAAATGCCGGGGGAGACATCACAACTACTGGTGGAGGAGACATCACAACTACTGGTGGAGGAAATGTCATACTACAGGACAATGGTAGTCTTATCATGCAAGGCCCTGGGACCAGTCGCATCAGCTTTCGCGCGACGAATGGATTAGAAAAAAGTGCACTACTCTCTGGTGGAAATTTCCTACGACTCCAAGACCTGACCCAAGTTATACTGAGTGCTGGAGGACTCGACCGTGTACGCGTCACCGCCCAAGAAGGGACTTTATTCAGTACCAACGTGTCCATGCGCACAGGACGACAGATTCAGTTTGCCAACAATGCGGCCAGTCCTCTCTCTACTATCCGCTATCAGGAAGGCGTAAATAATTCGCCAGCCAGTCTTCGCATCGCCAACACCATCGAAAATGACCAAATCGAAATAATTACAGACAAGGGGAATATCGATCTCAACAATGGTATCGGTGGAGGTGTATTCCTACGGGGAGCATTCGTGGGTATCCGCGAAAAGAACCCCATGCATGCACTGCACGTACTCGGAGATGTAGGTATCACTGGCGAGTTCTTTGCGATGTCTGATGCCCGTGTCAAACGCGATATTGTATCCCTTACAGATGCGGGAGAAATCATAGAGGCTCTTCGGCCCGTACACTATAGTTACAACACGGACGACTTCCCAACACTATCTCTGCCCGATCACCAGCAGTACGGTCTGATCGCACAGGAGGTAGAAGATGTTATCCCAGAATTAGTGACCCACCATAGCCAACACGATCGTTTTGACGGAGGACTAAAAGGAGTCAACTATATGGGTCTTATTCCAATCTTGGTCAAAGGATATCAAGAACAACAAGACGAAATCAAAGACTACAAAAAAGAGATTTCCAACTTAGAAGAACGATTGGCGAGATTAGAAGAGATCGTTCAAAATTTAGAATAAAGGCAGCTGTCTGGAGTTCTTTTGACCTCCCCATCTATGCAAGTTGTAGTAACACAATGCTCCTCAAGCGCGGCAACTAACTATCATTGATTCTAAGTACATTATCCCTATATAAATGATGTGCTAAAATGAGTCGACAAAAGCAACGTACTGATAAGGAGCCAACTAAAAAAGTCATTCATCGCCAACGTGGCGTGTACCATCTGGCATTTATCTATTTGGCCATGGCATTTACGTCATCGTGTGTACCAAGCACTGATGAAGGTCCGGATCGTCCCAACATCATCTTCATCCTTGCAGATGACCTTGGTATTGGCGATGTGAGCTGCTATAATCCTGATGGTAGAATCTTAACACCAGCTATCGATGCCCTTGCTCAAAATGGAGCCGTGTACACTGACGCTCATACAACATCATCCGTGTGCACCCCATCTCGCTATAGCATCTTGACAGGCAGGTACAACTGGCGAAGTTGGCTCAAAGCAGGAGTCACCACGGGAACTTCGCCGCATCTAATCGATACGACTCTCATGACTGCTGCATCTCTACTGCGACAGGCTGACTACCGTACATCATTTGTTGGCAAGTGGCATCTGGGCTGGGACTGGGATCTCAAGGATAGCACAGCGGGCCTCGGATCAGGATGGAGAAAGGATGATTTTTCAAATATTGATTTTACAAAACCTATCAAGTATGGACCCCGCTCTGTAGGGTTTGACTATTCCTATGCCTTACCGGCATCTCTGGATATAGCACCCTATGTCTACGTTGAAAATGAGCAAGTGACTGCACAGCCAGACAGAATCACCATCGACACAAGTGAATATGGTTGGTGGCGACAAGGTCCAACTGGAGCGGATCTTATACATGAAGAGGTAACACCTCATTTTTTTAAAAAAGCGGAGGAGTTGGTTTCCGAGGCCGCCAATTCTGATGATCCATTCTTTCTTTACCTCGCACTACCAAGCCCACATACACCCATTCTTCCGAGCCCAGAATGGCAAGGAAAGAGCAAATTCTTGCCCTACGCAGACTTTGTGATGATGGTTGATCACTACATAGGCAGGCTGGTAGATCTATTGGCAACATCTGGTCAATTAGAAAACACCCTGCTCATCCTTTCAAGTGATAATGGTTGTTCCCCAGCCGCAGGGTTCCAAAAAATGGTAGAGAACAACCATCTACCGAGTCTACAATATCGTGGTCACAAAGCTGACATCTATGAAGGTGGGCACCGCGTTCCATTTATAGCCCATTGGCCTAAGGTGATTACCGCGCACACGTCAGACCAAATGATATCACAAGTAGATTTTTTAGCAACCTGTGCGGATATCGCTGGCGTTACTTTAGATACTGCAGATGGTGTTGATAGTTATAGTTTGTTACCTCTGTGGAAGGATATGAAGGCGCAATACAATCGCACAGCTTCGGTCCAACACTCGGTGGATGGTACATTCGCTTATCGAAAAGGAACTTACAAATTCATCAGTCATGGAAGCTCCGGAGGATGGTCATTCCCTCGTCCATCTGACCAAGAGGCACTGGACACACTTCCTCCATACCAGCTTTATAATCTTGCCAATGATCCGGCAGAAAGTCTAAATCTGTATACATCTCAACGAGACTTGGCCCAGCAGATGAAAGCAGAATTAGAAAATATCATTGTCAATGGTAGAAGTACACCGGGCCCGTCACAGCAGAACGATGATGCCCATGACGGCAACTGGCCACAATTACACTTCATGCAAGATTAGTCTTTTGATTGAGGAAGGAACTGCAGTTATCGCGAGTAAGCTCTAACGATACGGATCTTAAAGACCTCCTTCTAAAAGTCAATCAGGATCCTTCATTCCAATTACATCCCCTACACGATCGGAAACAGCCTCATCACTTCCTCGCGATGCGCCTTGCTGATGGGTATGACATGCTGACCAATGTGAAGGGTCGACTCGCTGATTCGATCTACCATCTGGACATTTACTGCATATGATCGATGGACCCGCAAGAGTCTGGCATGGGGAACCTCTTCGAGAAACTTTTTTAGCGTGAGGGAACTGGTATACTCTCGTGATCGCGCATGAATGATCGCATAAGCCCCATCGGCCTGGACAAATAGGATGTCGGATATATCGAGCTTGACAAGGCCCGTCTTATCCCTCAGAAAAATGGCATCATCAGCGATGCGTACCTGTTGATCTACTTCCCCACCGGTCTTACTAAATAGGGCAAGTTGAATGCTATTGACTATATCAGAAGTGCGAAACGGTTTTGATAAGAAGGCATGTGGCTTGGTCAACTTCGCACGTGCAAATGTGCCTGGGTCAGTGTTGCTGGTGATAAAGATGATGGGCACATCATGATGCTGGTGTATCTGGTATGCTGTCTCGATCCCATCCATATCGCCTTCGATGCGGATATCCATCAGAATGACATCAGGCGCATGGGCAGACATCAGATCGATAGCCTCGCGGCCTGTCTCTGCCATACCCACGATGTGATAATCATACTTCGTCAGTTGGCGACGGAGATCCTCCGCTATGATGGGCTCATCCTCGACCAGGAGTACTTTGATCTTATGCATAGTTCGGTGTTGCATTCGTTTGGTAGCGAGTGTATTTGATCGTGGTCCTATAGCCCTCTTGCGATTCGACGTGGATCGTTCCTTTGAGTTTTTTGCTGAGTAGTCGTACCAACTCACTTCCAAATGAGGTTTGTTGTCCTCCTTCTTTGACCGTCATTCCGACACCATCATCAGCGACAGACAGACAGAGTCGAGACTGCTCATCAATCCATAGATGAATCGCGATCACGCCAGATCGTCCATTGACAAAACCATGTTTGATGGCATTGGTAATCAGCTCAGTGATGGTGAGACCTATCGGTATGGCTGTATCGATATCCAGGTATTCGACTTCTACCTCACAGTGGATATGGATCTCCTGCTGGGGACTGGAGAAGTTGTCTTCCAGATAGGCGCAGAGTTCTTCGAGATATTCAGCCATGTCGATGGATGTCACATGTGCGTCATTCGTATAGAGGAGCTGATGGATCAGTCCCATGGCTTCGACGCGACTCTTGCCTTTTTGAACAGCGTCTAACGCTGTAGAATCGCGGATATACTCAGATTGCAAATTGAGCAGACTGGCCAGTATCTGCAGGTTGTTTTTGACTCGGTGATGGATCTCTTTGAGAAGTAATTCGTTCTCGTCCACCCTCTCCTGAATGATTTGATTCTTTTCGACAAGCAGGGAATTGCTTCTTTCTTCTTCTTGGATGCGGACCAGTGCAGCCGTTTGTTCTGCTTTGAGAACATTGATGCGATATCCATTTCCAAAAGCAAGTAAAATTATAGTCAAGATGACTCCAAAAAATAGAAAATAGTGGGCATAAAGTCCTGTAATGATGACATCCTGCTGGTAGTCAGAACCACCATCAAAAGAAGAAAACGCATAAAAAAGCCGGATCACACATATGATGATGAAGGCACTAAATGCACCGACGTAAAACTTGGCATAAGGATTACCTCGATACAAAGCGTAAATGCCAAGTCCGAGGCCAATGATGAAATTGACGATAATCGAAAGGAAAAACGCCTGAAAATAAGGTTCAAATAGCGCTACGTTACCTCCGATAGACTCCAGACCATACCCGAACCATATGCATACACCTGCGTGAATAACTAAAAGTGGAACATAGATCTTCTTTGGGGCGATCGGCAATAGTTCGTCTAACGAGAGGTAGATCTCGATGTATCTGTACAACCCTAATACCGCTAAGAAGATACCCACTCCTGCTAACCATCCATGCCACGCTTCTAACTCTGGAAAGAGGAAGAAATTGACATCCCCTCCTACAAATGTAATTCCAAGGCCAAATCCTGCCGCGAGTGCGACAAACCAAAAATGAAGTGGTTCATTTTCGATAAATCCTACTATCAGAAAATATAATATCTGTACAATTAGAATTCCTAAAAATGCGCCATAGATCAGATGGACCACGTATAATCGAGGCCAAAATGTATCCTGGTCAATGTGAGTCATGTTGAATTCTGGAATGAACTTCATACCAGGCCCTTCTAATCGTAGATAGACATCTACAGTATCCTCTGGGAGTACCTTTACTTTGAATAGATTCCATTTGCTATCAAAAGCTCGTTCATCACCACGGACGCGATTACCAGTCCGCTGATGATCGATAAGAGCTCCGCCTTTCATGGTGTAGACATCGATGAAGTCATAATTCCAATGGGTACCTGTGTTCATCCCATAAACTTGATCGACAGGTGCATCAGGATGACCTGCCACTTTCATCCGAAGCCAATAAACTGAGTCTCGATCGGGGTAATCATTGTAGCGATAGTCCGCTACCTCATCCCATACTGCAGCCATGTGATCGACAATAGTTGTCCCGGTCGGATCCACGGCGACCTCCAGGCATTGCTTGATGTAATTCGCCGAGAATAGAAATCCTCTACGCGGTCCTGTGAAGTATCCTGGATGTCGATAGACCTCCAGGGCGCTATACGTCTCTCGGTCATGCAGGTAAATGCTGATATCACCCTTGATTTGGCCAAATCGATCCGCCCATCTTGGATCATCATGGATGAGGTGGTGCCCTTCTAAACGTGCATAGATCGTGTGTGTCCCTTCTTCGAGAGGGATTTCGATGAGGTTAAGTGCATTACGTATGGACTTCTCATTAATTGGCCTTCCTATCCCAGTCTGATACTGTCGAGTCAGGCTGTCATCGGATACAACGTAGACATCAACATATTGCCACGTACTCGTCTGCTCCCATCCAAATTCAATCAAGGCTGTATCACCAATGGGTCCTACCTGAAGCTCAAGTTTTGTCCAGTAGCTCTTGGTGCGATCGAACTTATTTTGACTATCATTTTTACGAAAATTTAGCTCGCCGCTCAACACATCCGCTATCGCAAACCCCTGATCCTCAGCGACAAGCAGCTCGTCATGAAGTTGAAAACTACTATGCGTGAAGTATGGGTGCGGAGCATACTCCACTTGGTCTAAGACCACGGGGTCAACTTGTGCGGACAGTATCATCGTCCAGCACCATCCGATAAACAGGATTGCTATTCTTCTCATGCCAAGATTCTGGAAGATAGCAAAGGGGAATGTTGATTAGTGATAGCGTACAGAAAACAAGTTTTTTGAAATCACAGTAATGATCATGATCTTCCGAATCAAGTCTACAGAAAAGTCACCTGCAGTATGAATACAACTGGAAATAAAGCGCAAGATCTTCAGCAAACGTCAAATCGAGGAAATCAACATAATAGCGTGAAGCTCTACATCATTCACATGGTAAAATCGCCACATCCAGCGTTCCCATACTTTGCACTTCAAAAGATGGGTTCATCAAGACACTATCCGGAGCTTCAAATCGGATCATACGACTGGCAGGTATAGTCGCAGTACTAATGATACCGCTACCTGCCTTGAAAGTAGCATCAGTAGCAAATGGTCCAGGGACAGACAGAATATCAGTATCACAGGGATTATTGACATCTTCTGAGGTGGTACATATTTCTAAAGACCACATATCAAGGCTACCGTCATCATCTTGAAAATTATCAGAAATTGTAAGTACCCAATTTCCATTTGGAGATCCTGAAAATGAGCTTAGCATTCCACTTGCAGGTTGTAACGTTTGACTTCCGGTGTAGGGACAGGTGAAAGTAGATGATCCGCTATCAGCGAATCGAACATCGAAATCATCCAGACCTCCACAAGGTCTATTGATCAATGTGATGGATGTGCCGTCAAAGGATAAGGTGCCCGTCAGATCTGAGACAAACGAGTGGGTTCCTTTCAATGTGGGGATCGTCACACTACTGATGTCTCCTGTTTGGTTCACAGCGATGGTGGAGACAGCAGGACTATTACCTGAACCTGGACTTAGGATGTCCTGAGGCAGGTCATTTGCACTGTATGTCATACATGTTTCATTACCAGAGCGAATTCGAAAGTTCTGATCCGTGATGTCAAAAAAGACATTGTCAGCGCATTTGATCTTAAGCCGGGCCTCTGACTGCGACGCTCCGGGAAAGGTGATATCGTGCGATCCGTCATTAGCAACATTATTGGCAAGGAGTGTCGGGAAAGTCAATCCGCCATCAATCGACAAATAGATGTCTACCTCAGCACAGTTGATATCATTGGCAGTGGTTCCTGCTACGTCCCAGGTTACCGTCTGGGTGCCAATAGCGCTTGTGCCATCGTTGAAATTGGTAAACTGAAAAGGCGAGCCTGTATTCACAACATTCAGATCTATCTGATCGGCATCAAATCCTCCAACGCCATCATTGTCGCGAGCTATAAATTGGAATGTCAGATTACGTGTCACCGTAGGTAGAACTTCACCTTTCGTCGGTGTGCCAGTGAGAATAGAATTCAAATTTGGAAAAACTCTCGTCGGAGAAGTTGTAGGTGTAAAAGACCTAAATATCGGAGCTGATGTCGAGGAGGCGTTAATTGTACCTCCGGGTCCCAGATCCCACTGCTCCCAACTATAAAGAAGTTCGTCACCATCTGGATCGGTGGCCGCACCCGTCAATTCAAATGGGGTCATGGCTGGAATGTACTTACCATCAATATTCTCTGCATTGGCATTGGCCGTGGGTGTATTGTTACTTCCACTTGTTGTCCCGCAAGTACCTCCATAACCCGTAGTGACATGTGCTCTAATCTCGTTCAGGCTGACTAAGTGGAAGTATGGATCACTGTTATCCTGGGTATTATCGTTACCACAGATTCCAGAATACCCTTGTATCGTAGTTCCACTCAGTGGTTCATATGCCGTGAGACCACTACGGTTACCACCACTACAGTTTCCAGTTGTACTATTGAATGTATGTCGTCCTCCATATTGGTGCCCGATCTCATGCGCCACGAAGTCGACCCAAAATGGGTCACCAGTAGGCTGAGCCAAACCAGTTACCCCCTCAGCCTTAACCGATGAACACACGATGCCCAAGCCTGCAAGCCCACCGCCTCCAGTGCTAAACACATGGCCGATATCATAATTAGCAGACCCGATCTCATCATCGATAATGTCTTGAATCTGATTAATTAAGGCTGGTCCACTATCATTGGTAAGACTGTCACTCTCAGCATCTGTAAAGACGATGTTGGCATTTTCAGCGACAATAACAAAACTCACCGCAACCTCATCCTCATAGATCCCTCTCACCCGATTCATCGCTGTGACGATCGCCGCTTGTCCTGCGGCCACATTTGGTGCATTTGGCATGCTATGGAAAGCTGTGTATTCTCCAGTTGCGGCTATAGCGATCCGATGCGTTCGCATATTAATCTGTGTACTATTCTTGGCATTGGACCTATGTCTCTTTTTTCTTCCAAATCCGATCTGGTCTGAAGAAGACTCATGATTATGAGCCTCCGCGCCACAACTCCAGCTCTTCCCAGCCGCATAACTGTAATCACGCTTGGCATAGGATACATATGTGTCATCTCGATGCCGATAGTATGGATCTATATACGTTGTACCGGAGGCGGACAATATCATACCATGCAATCCCTTAGGAGTCATGTCGAGATATACCTTATCGCCACTCCCATCTGTTGCTACACCGATATATGTCTTAATCTCAGGAAACCGCTTCTCCAGACCTGGCTCCATAATAGATGACTCGTTGATGGAGAAGGCCTGCATTTGTCCATCTGACAAAGGCAAATCAATAATGAGTGCATCTCCATTTTTTAAGCCTGACTTGGAGATCGTCGATCGAAGCGACTCGATATCCAACTTCAGCGACCGATAGCGATCGGGAATGATCCATCGATTCACTGAGGATTTTTGAGTTCCAGTCTCTCTGAAATCCGACCAGACAGATTGACCGCTGAGCATCCTTCCAACCGAACAAAGCACTACGCAGCAAAACAATAAACGATACATATGCACACAACTTATGGCCACAATGTACCGAAGATCAGACCGGCAGGATTAATCCTTAACTGATGTCCATCAGTTGTCTACAATAAAAAAAGGCGTCTCATCGCGGAGACGCCTTTTCTATCAACCAAAAAACCATGTATGTGGGAGCTATCCCACTATCGCAATACAATCACTATACTCTCTCTACCTTAGAATC
>JBCBIX010000047.1:0-20659 GCA_038523965.1 Bacteroidota bacterium | reverse complement strand
CCATTTGCATATCCATAGTATCCATTTGCATGTCCATGGTGTCCATCGGCATGTCCATGGTATCCATTTGCATGTCCATGGTGTCCATCTGCATGTCCATAGTATCCATCTGCATGTCCATGGTATCCATTTGCATGTCCATGGTATCCATTTGCATATCCATGGTGTCCATCTGCATGTCCATGGTATCCATTTGCATGTCCATGGTGTCCATTTGCATGTCCATAGTGTCCATTTTTATGTCCATGGTGTCCATTTGCATGTCCATGGTGTCCATTTGCATGTCCATGGTATCCATCTGCATATCCATGGTATCCATTTGCATATCCATGGTGTCCATTTGCATGGAATCAATGCCCGCACCGCCTATCGTAAATGATAACTCCTGTTCACATCCTGCCTCATTGGTAATGGTCACTGTGTAGTTGCCCGCTGCTACATCACTTAGACTCGCTGTCACATCACCATTACTCCATTCATAGGAAATATCCTCTTCTGGATCGCATAGAGAATTCAGTTCGATTCCGCCGGAATTGCCAGTCGAATCCGACGTAATGGTGGATTCACCAAGGTTCAGCACTTGTTTGTTCTCGATAACCAAGACTTGAGTAAGGCGTATGGAAGTGTCTCGACACTGATCTCCAAAAACCCAGTCGACCGTGAGAATCGAGCGCTCACAATTGTCCTCAATGATGTCCAGATCGACACTGTCGATGCCCAGATTACAAGGGAGAGATAGAGACTCTTGCACCATATCATCAAATTCTTCGAGACACCCATCCTGGATCCTAATGGTGTCGGCACCCATGAAGTCAGGGATTGAATCCACCTCTATTGTGATGAGTTGAATACAAGTATCACTACCCAATGAATCGATGATACCAACCCAAGTGCGTTGAATGATGATGTCATCTGGGCAGGTCTGAATCGCCGTATCTCGAAAGGCAAATTGGTCGAATCCCGGTCCATCTGGAGTACCAGTAAAAGATGGATCAATGAATATGCTACAGGAGATGGTCGTATCGCTGGGACAAACGATTTGGGCTTGGGTGGTATAGTACCCCAAGAGAACTATCACCATGAAAGGGCAGAAACAGCGGAACATAGAAATGAAAGGTCTATTTGTACAAGTCGGCGTAAATATAGACAACGCTTTTATATGTAACTCCTTGGTTGATACTGGCTTAGGCTGGGCTTCGAACAGCTCCGTGCTTATCGACTTTTGAGCGTGGCGTTGGTATTTTTATACTTTTGCAGCTCCTAAAAACAAGAGTAGAATGGCAGGTACTTTAACCTTCACAATGATCAAACCTGACGCCGTCAGAAATGGTCACATTGGAAACATATTGAAGCAGATCATAGATGGTGGATTTGCGATCAAGGCAATGAAATACACGAAACTAAGCGCCGAAAAGGCAGGAGAGTTTTACGCCGTGCATAAGGAAAGGCCATTCTATGGGGAATTGGTGGAGTTTATGTCTTCCGGCCCTATCGTTGCAGCAGTATTGGAAAAAGACAATGCTGTCGCTGACTTCCGTACGCTAATCGGTGCCACGAATCCCGCGGAGGCGGCTGAAGGGACGATTAGAGCTCTCTATGCAACCAATGTGGGTGAAAACGCGGTGCATGGTTCTGATAGCGATGAGAATGCACTTATCGAGTCGAATTTCCACTTTGCAGGCACTGAAATGTTTTAGTCAAAGGCTTCGAGCCGATACATGGACGATATAACCGAACTACAAAACAAGTGGAGTACACCAACGAATGTCGTACTCATATCACATCGCAATCCGGATGGTGATGCGCTTGGCAGTTGTTTAGCGTTGTATCATTTTTTACAAAGCCATGGTCATAACTGTACGCCGATAGTACCGTCAGAATATCCAAGTGTATTTTCCTATCTCCCGGGGATCGAGAGAGTCGGTGTTTATGATAATAATCGGGCGGAGCTGAAGTCCAAGATTAAGGCTGCGGAATTAATCTTTTGTCTTGACTTTAATAGTCTGGATCGGATTGACCCTTTGGCCTCAATGATTCAGTCGTCTAAAGCATATAAGGTGGTCGTGGATCATCATTTGGACCCGGAGCCATTTGCCGATTGGTATTTTTCGGATACAGCAGCCAGTTCTACCTGCGAATTGGTTTTTAGACTGATTGAGAGAATTTCTGGAGTTCAGGACATCACATTAGATATGGCGACTTGCCTGTTCACGGGTATTCTCACGGATACTGGTTCATTCAAGTATGCCACTAACCCAGAAGTCTACCGCATCGCTTCTGAGCTAAAAGGCATTGGTGTAGATGACTACTCCATTAACGATTACATCTTCAATAGCTGGACTCACAGACAGATGCAGATTCTCGGCCATTCGCTACGAGATCGGATGGAGATCATCCCTGAGTTGTCATGTGGGATCATAGCACTGACTCAGGAGGATTATCGCACATATCAGATCGGACGTGGCGATACTGAGGGATTGGTCAATTATATCCTAATGATCCGAGGCATGAAGGTGGCCGCGTTTATACGTCATATGACCAGCGGTGAGATCCGTCTTTCGTTGAGGAGTAAAGGAGATATCTCCGTTCAGGCCTTGGCACGAGAACATTTTGGTGGCGGTGGACATAAGAATGCCGCGGGAGGCTCTTCTTCGGAATCTCTCTCCGAGACAATTGAAAAGTTCAAAAAAGTCGTCAAGTTCTATCTCGCCTAATAGAGGCAGAATTGAATGCGCGGCTTCTCTTAATTATAGTATATAACACAGCATACTAACATGACTAAAACAACACTAATGGCCACAGCCGTGGGAATTTGCCTTTTATTGGCTTCCTGTGGTGATCAGACGATGCAACGGGCCGAAGTTTCAGGATATGATTACGAAGTCTACAAGGCGACTGGTGGTAGCCTTCCTAATTTAGGTGACCAAGTATATTTTCAGATGGACATCCTGGATGATAAGGACAGCCTCCTACAGAGCTACCGTAATCAGAAAGTACTCCCATCCATCACTATTCTGGACACATCAGACCCTATGCGTCGCAAGAATGCGATCGTTGATGTGCTTAGTTATATGTCCGAAGGTGACAGCGTAGGTGTCCATATTCCTACGGATTCCATACCTACTATGCCACCAGGCTTTGAGGATATCGAGTACTTGGAGTATCGCCTGGTTACTACAGAAATCATGACACCAGAAGCTCACCAGGCCAAGATACAGCAGCAAAAAGAAGAGGCTGCCGCAGAAGCGGAGAGACTACAGACCTTACGTCCAGAGATTGAGACTCTCTCTTCTCAGACATTGAAAGACTACAAATCGGGATCACTACAACTACAGACCACGAAGGCTGGGGTAAAGTATGTCATCCACGAGATGGGTACTGGCGATATGCCAACCCAGGATCGAATGCTCTCGATGCAGTATTTCGGCCGAACGGTATCCTCCGGGGAGATCTTCGATGATTCTTTTGGAAGAGGGCGATCGTTTAATTTTCGTCTTGGTCGCAGAGAGGTGATTGCTGGCTGGGATGATGCGATGCAGTATTTTCCCGTGGGTACGAAGGCTTCGATATTTATTCCATCAGATATGGGATATGGGAAGACTGGTAGTCCGCCCAATATCGGTCCAGATGAAGAATTATACTTTTACGTCGAGGTCGAAGAGCTCTTTTATTAGTTCTTCCAAGGCTCATCTTATTATCTCACCCTTTAAACGCAAGGACAAATGACTTCTGAGCAACTGCAAGAAGTGAAATCGCGAGTGTCGGACCTTGGGAGGTATCTTTGACGTTGCCGAGCGCAACTTAAAGATCGAGGACCTGGAGCAGCAGTCGTTAGACCCTGGATTTTGGAATGATCCGGAAACGGCAGAGATTACGCTGCGAGAGCTAAAAATTCACAAAAATTGGGTTAAGCATTACACTGATCTCGTCGACGTAGTTGGGGAGGTTGAAGTGCTGTATGAGTTCCTCCAGATGGGAGAGAGTTCCGAAGTAGAGGTAGACGAAGCTTATCAAGCTGCTCTATCTTCTTTGGAAGACGTAGAGTTCCGTTCTACGCTAAACAAGACGGAAGATGAACTGTCAGCCATCATCGAGATAAATGCAGGCGCAGGAGGTACGGAGGCATGTGACTGGGCCGAGATGTTATACCGCATGTATGTCTTATGGGGGGAGAAAAATGGATATAAGGTTGCTGAACTCAACCGCGTTCCTGGAGATGTCGCTGGCGTTAGGTCCGTCGAGATAGAGATCAACGGGGACTATGCCTATGGGATGCTTAAGGGTGAAAATGGCGTCCATCGCCTGGTACGAGTGAGTCCATATAACGCACAGGGAAAACGGATGACATCATTCGCATCTGTCTTCGTCCATCCATTAGTAGATAATCGTGTAGAAGTCGAAGTGAATCCATCTGATCTCGATTGGGATACCTTCAGATCAAGTGGCGCAGGTGGTCAGCATGTGAATAAGACCGAATCAGCAGTACGAGTCAGGCACCTTCCATCGGGTATAGTTGTCGAATGCCAGCAGGAGCGTTCCCAACATCTAAATCGCGAGAAGGCTATCCAAATGCTTAAGTCACGACTATATGAACGTGAGTTAGAACGACTTCGCGCAGAGAAGAGTAGCATTGAGGCGGGTAAAATGAAAAATGAGTGGGGCTCTCAGATCAGAAGCTATGTCCTGGATGATCGTCGTGTTAAGGATCACCGAACGAATCATCAGACATCACAAACCGATGCAGTCCTTAATGGAGATTTAGAGGACTTTCTCAAGTCCTTTCTGATGTGGGAGGGCAGAGAGATATAAGTAATCTTACCTGTGCTACTACATTCTGGAGGTCTCGTCTGAAACCGTAGAAACGACGTACTTTTGCACCGCCTTAACCAACCCATATGCCGCTACCTGACTCCTTGGAGCATCCAATTCTCAACTCTTTGCGGTCCACTAAAAAGAGTAAAAAACACTCATACGTAAATAGCGTGATCGAGGACTTTTGGGTAGCATCAGTAAGTCGAGAGTTGAGTGTGCAGGGGAGAAGAGAGGTATTGACAGGGAAGGCCAAGTTTGGTGTTTTTGGAGATGGAAAGGAGCTGCCTCAGATTGCAATGGCCAGGGCGTTTCAAAAGGGCGATTATCGCGCCGGTTATTATCGGGACCAAACGTTGCTCATGTGTCAAGGACTTCTAACTGTCGAGGCATTTTTTGCTCAGATGTATGGAGACGTGCGGCGCGATCCATTTTCGAAGGGTCGTCAGATGACAGGACATTTTGCTACGCCATTCATAGATCAAGAGGGAAATTGGACCAGTCATCAACTTCAATACAATCAAAGTTCAGGTATATCCTGTACCGCTGGTCAGATGGGACGAGCAGTAGGACTGGCTTTTGCCTCAAAAAAGTATCGTGAGCGAACATCTAATGAAGGTTACGAAGGCTTCACACATAACGGGAACGAAGTATGCTTTTGTACGATCGGAGATGCGAGCACAAGCGAAGGTGTTTTCTTCGAAGCCGTGAATGCTGCTGCTGTAGAACAGATCCCACTTGTCATCGCAGTATGGGATGATGGTTATGGTATCTCAGTTCCTACTGAAAAGCAGACAACTAAAGGCTCGATAAGTGCCGCTCTTTCAGGATTTAGAAAAGAGAAGGATGCCAATGGAATAGGAATCTATGAGGTGGATGCCTATAACTATGTAGATCTATGCGTGGCATTTGATCATGCTGCGAAGAAGGCGCGTAAGAAACACATCCCGTCACTCGTACATGTGAAGAACTGTACTCAGCAATTAGGTCATAGTACCTCGGGATCACATGAACGCTACAAGACTAAAGAACGCCTCCAATGGGAGTCTGAATATGACTGCAACAAGAAGATGGCAGAATGGATGATTCTCAATCAGATTGTAACTACAGGACAAATAGAAGATCTCAGAAAGGAGGCCAGAGCATATGTTCGGGATGCTAAGGTGAGGGCATGGCAAGACTACCAAAGTACCAATGATACTGAGCGAGATCGACTGCTTGAGTTGATGGACGGGATATCAGATGGTGCGGACATTAAAGATCATTTTAGACAAGAGATCGAGTCACTTGTGCATCCTACTAAAAGCGAGCTGGTTCAGATAGCCAGGCGCATGACCTTCACACTCCATGCCTCGGAGATAGAGCTTCCCCAGGTGCTTACGAACTACATCTTGGAAAAGAGGGAAGCATTCGAAAATGACTATGGTACAGAGTTATTGGCCTCAGGCCACCAGTCACCGCTGAATGTACCTGTCATCCATGCATCGTACGCTGATGACTCATCGTCGGAGAATGGTTATCAAATCATCAATCGCTACTTCGATTCACTGATGGAAAGAAGAGATGATGTTTTTGCATTTGGTGAGGATGTCGGTAAGATCGGCGATGTCAATCAGGGGATGGCTGGTCTACAGGAAAAGTATGGAGAACATCGAGTATTTGATACCGGCATTCGAGAGTGGACCATTTTAGGCCAGGGTGCTGGGCTGGCTATGCGTGGTCTTCGGGCGATCGCTGAGATTCAGTATTTGGATTATTTGGTCTATGCTCTTCCTTTTTTAATGGACGATGTGGCTACTGCTCGCTATCGTTCTGCTGGACAGCAGCAGATTCCACTAATTGTTCGAACGCGTGGCCATCGACTCGAAGGAATATGGCATACAGGATCACCGATGGGCATGATGATTCAATCGCTACGTGGTATCCACATCTGCGTTCCGCGTAACATGGTCCAAGCGGCAGGAATGTATAACACACTTCTCGACGGACAAGATCCAGGAATTGTTGTCGAATGTCTTAAT
The DNA here is from genome assembly GCA_038523965.1 of Bacteroidota bacterium. Lineage (GTDB taxonomy): Bacteria > Bacteroidota > Bacteroidia > Chitinophagales > Saprospiraceae > JAJRXG01. Next base: position 13,829 of record JBCBIX010000047.1, on the reverse strand, counting down.
GGCTATCGCCTAAAAGAACAAGTACCGGCTAATCTATCAGAGATTCGAGTACCGCTTGGTATTCCAGAGATTGTCCGAAATGGCCATCATCTAACATTGGTCACTTACGGATCGTGTGTACGATACGCTTTAGAAGCTGCTGAGATTACTGCTCAATTTGGAATTACAACGGAAGTAATCGACGTCCAGACCCTATTGCCATTCGATCTGGAGCATGTAATTGTTGCCTCTTTACGACGGACAAATCGGGTATTGTTCGTAGATGAAGATGTACCAGGAGGAGCCTCCAGCTATATGATGCAACAAGTGTTAGAAGGCCAGGGCGGCTATGCATATCTGGATGAGGCTCCTATGTCACTCACAGCCAAGGCCCATCGCACACCTTATGGCTCGGACGGTGACTACTATGCCAAGCCACAGGTCGATGATATCGTGGAGAAAATCTACGAGTTGGTCTATGACAATCAACTCTATTAAACTCTTTACTTGAAAAGGTTTGCATCCAAGTATGCTGCTACAAACCTGTTGGCCGCAGGCTTGGATGGGGTTTTTGCGCTCATCGCATGGCTGTCATTCTATAGTATTCGCAAGAACTTTGAGCGAAGCGACGAAGTTTTTCAAGACTACTTCAATGATGGTCGCCTTCTTCAAGGGTTGGTTATTATATCAATCACGTGGTGTCTCTGTTTTTATCTCATCGGTAGTTATCGAAATGCCTACTTCAGATCCCAGTTGGGTTCTATCCAAGAGGCGTTCGTAGTCAGTCTTCTGGGTTCTATAGGACTTCTCTTGATCGTCCTTCCTGATGATGTGATGACTGGAATTCAGAGTTACACTTGGTCTGGTATGGTTGTGTGTATCGTCCATCTGAGTGCCTTTGTGATAGGACGTCTATTCTTTCATGCGATTCGTCAACAACTCCGATCGACCGTATGGCCAGTGTCATTGCACCTTATAAATGGTGAGCGGTCTGACTTTTCAGATCCTCTGCCGGCACCGTTCAAGGTAAACTGGATAAAGGACTCCAAGAGATTTAGATACGATCATGCTGTTCTACAGTCAGGTGTCGATGTTAATGGTGGATTGTTTAGGCTAATTGGTACATCCAGAGCCCACTCGACTTGGATGAGTCCGTTTCAGGGACAGCAGTTCATGTCTTGGCGGTTGAAGCCCTTATTATGGGGGCCTTACGTGAATGTAAAGCATGGTCCCATGACTGACTGGCAGGCGCAGCTCAAAAGGGTCGGGGACGTAGTTGTGTCGAGTATTTTGCTTTTGGCTCTTTCTCCATTTTTTCTTGTCCTATTTCTTATTGTCAAAAGTGCAGGAGATGGCCCGGGTCTGTTCGTTCAAGAGCGCTTGGGGTATCTGGGCGAGCCGTTCATGATGTACAAGTTCCGCACAATGCATGTCAAGGCAGAGTCAGATGGCCCTCGACTTACAGAGTTCCAAGATGCTCGAATAACAAAGATCGGAAGGTGGCTCAGACGATGGCACCTCGACGAATTACCACAGCTTTGGAATGTCCTTAGGGGAGATATGTCCATCGTGGGGCCACGACCAGAAAGGGAGCATTTTGCAAGACTGATCATGGATCATGAGCCTACTTATCCATTGCTCTGGAGACTAAAGCCCGGCCTTACTTCTTGGGGGCAGATAAAATATGGTTACGCAGGTACCAAAAGTGAATTAATTGACAGGTTCAGATATGACTACTTCTATTTGCATCACATCGGGCCACTGGCCGACATTAAAGTGATCATATCAACGATTGTACTGCTTTTATCAGGGCGAGGACGCTAACGAATTCTTCATCTTTGATCGATGCACTTTGATATTATCACCTGCTTACCGGACCTGTTAGAAAGTCCTTTTTCTCATTCGATCATGAAACGGGCTCAGCAGAATGGCCTCATGTCAGTCACTCTTCATCAACTAAGGGATTATGGATTAGGGAAGCATCGGCAGGTGGATGACTACCAGTATGGTGGAGGGGCTGGTATGGTAATGATGTGTGAACCTTTAGCGAATTGTCTTGACGAGCTAATTAGCAAGAGGGTCTATGATGAGGTCATATTTCTCACTCCCGACGGCACTGTCCTAAATCAAACGGTTGTTAACCAACTATCGTTAGGCCAGAATTACATCTTAATCGCAGGGCATTATAAGGGTATTGACGAACGAATCCGTGACAATTTTGTGACCATGGAAATCTCAATAGGTGACTACGTATTGTCCGGAGGTGAGCTACCAGCAGCAGTTTTAGTGGATGCAATTACAAGGGTAGTACCAGGTGTTCTAAACGACGGATCCTCTGCACTTAGCGATTCTCATCAGGACGGACTTCTTGCTGCACCCGTTTATACTCGACCCGCAGAGTATCGGGGCTGGAAAGTGCCCGATGTTCTACTCTCGGGTAATGACGCACTTATCGCAGCGTGGAGGCATGAACGTTCGATAGAAAGGACTGCGAAAAGACGTCCAGATCTACTATCCGACTGAGTCAAGCCTCGTACTATCTCACCAATGAGATGCTACCTGATTTGAGAAATTCTGTTCCGTCACTACAAACAACCTTTAGACAGTAGGCATACATATCTGGAGATAAGTCATCTCCAGTGTTACGATGCTGACCATTCCAACCCTCACCGACTCGCTGTCCTCTGAAGACCTCTCTTCCCCAGCGATCTAAGACCTGTAGATCCACGGTTTCGATAATGTTACCTCTAACTATGAGTTCGTCATTCTCACCATCACCATTTGGCGAAAAGGCCAATGGAATAAAAATCTCTGGTTCGTCACAGATAGGTTGTTCTACATTGATTGTCACAGACTCGATATCAGTACACCCTGTGTCATTATCCGTGATAGTCACTGTGTAAGTAGTAGTCTCGAGTGGAGTGACCGTTCTGACCCCATCGGTGTTACCGTCATCCCATTGGTAGGTGATGTTGTCACCCATGGGATCTACGGTAAGAGTTGCAGATTCAGTTCTGCGAATATTGCCATCTACTGGATCAGAGGTTATGCTCCCATCCAAGCTTCCACCTGTGACGGGTACACTGATGGTAATGCTGCATCCGAGATCCTGGTTAGTTACTTCGAGTTGTAGGTCCTGACTCATCGTTGGATCTACGGTCACCACTGGACTATTCGAGCCAGAAATTATTCCTCCTGCGCTGGTCCATTGATAACTTAAGTTAGCTCCAGTCTCATCCGTCGCCGTGATGATCAGACCATTGCCATCACTATCACAAACAGGTTCTGTAGGTGCATCAGTTGTTATGTCAAACATATACTGGTTGATCACAAACGTCAGCGTTTGGGTACATCCGCTTTCGTCTATGGCAGTTGCCGTGATTCTGTTCAGCCCAGTAGCATCGATGCGCAAAGAGTCACCTGTACCGAGTAAGTTGCCATCTTGATCTGTCCATCCAACGGTTCCATTAGTCTCGACTCCGAGAACCAGTTCTCCACTGTCGCATGAGGATTGATCCAGATCATTATCGGTGGTCAACTCGAGTACTTCAGGAACCTCGATATCAAAGGTGATTGGTTCGAAGTTACACGTCTCCATAATCGAAGTGAGCGCAACTGTATAATTCCCAGCAGAGTCATAGCTGATTGTAGGATTAGCGAGCATCGATGTTGTGGCTACTCCACCTAATGTTCCAAAGTCCCACATCACATCTCCGTCCTCATAGATCGGATCTATCATGAAAGTTTGATCCAAAGTCCCACAAACAACTTCATTCGACGGGTTCGGGTCGACAACTTGACTATTGACGATTTCGATGGTGCCTTCGAGCTGACATCCGGCGCCATTATCAGCCATGTAAGACAGGCTGATCGTATCCGCGCCTCCCAAACCGACAATTATCACCTCAGTCCCACTAAGCTCCGAGACAATAGAAGGATCTGCTGTCCATGTCACTTCAAAACTCTCCCCATCTGGGAATACCAAGTCCACATCTGCTGTATCTCCAGGGCAGATGCGCGATGGTGCATCTTCTTCGATGGTGAGATCTTGCATTTCCAGCATTTGGCTGACGATTTCACTCTCGCACCCAGCGGCAGTGCTTCCTCGCAAATAAATAATGCCTGTTTCTCCCAGGTCTGCTGTTACGCTGTCTTCTGTAGATAGAATGGTACTGAAGTCTTCGCTAAGAGACCATTCTAAATTGACCTGATCAAGTGGGGCATTTGCTAACGCGAAGAAGGAGCCTGTTGTCGTGCATGATTGGTCATCGCCTCCTATCATGAGAATCAATTCGTCCGTCACAGGTACCATTACGCTATCCATTCGAGTACAGCCAAGGTTGTTACTGATCTCATATGTCAAGACGATTTGGTCTTCATCACCTATTCGAACTATCTCGATACTGTCCGAGGTGAGATCCTCTGTTAGGATATTGTCACTTTGGTCCCAAAGAATTGTGATTTCTTGAGCTTCATCATTGTTAGTGATTCTGACCAGGCCATTTTGCTCGATGCACGTATTGATCTCTTGGATCTCGATATCAACATCGATGGAATTGTTAGTTACCTGAACAGAGTCAATGTTGCTGCCGCAGAAGTCAGGTGCATTTGCTCTTAAATAGATGGTAGCACTATCACCTGTAATTGGAATATTAACCATAGGACCTGTGGCTACGATCATGTCAAATGATGGGTCCAAAGCCCACTCATAGACGATACCATCAGTAGGGTCGGCAACCTGTGCCTCTACCGCACTGACCCCATCACAGATATTTCCATCAGAGACAATGGATAATTCTAACGAGTCCGAGAGTGCCTCAATAAAAATGGAATCCACAACACTTACAGCACCGTCACTTACTGTGACGCGATACAATTGCGAATCAGTCGGCGAGATTCTTGGGTTACTGCGATCATCTGGATCCTCAAAGATTAATCCTTCTTCAGGATCCCAGGTGTACACCCACTCGGGATTAGGGTTAGCGACAATGAAAGATGTGTCGCCGATACAAACACTGATCGTATCCTCATTGATAAATTCAATGGATGGTGGATTACCCAAGTCAATTACTCGTGTTATCTGAATAATACACCCGTCAGTATCCCTTATAAATAAATCTATGGTCGCCGTCATGGCTGATTGCAGCACTGCTGTGACATCTCTATCTGTACCGTCGATAGTCTCTACCTCAGTAGTAATCGTCCAATACACTGAATCGATATCAAACAGCTCGTCAAGCTCCTCCCAGTTGACTGGAACCCCCAGGTCTATAGTCCCGTCAGTGTTGGTCATAATCTCGGGGGTGATCTCCAATTGTTCGTCCAACGCTATTGGATCATTGCCGAGTGCGATGACATAGACACTGTCGACGATAACACAAGCCCCATTTGTGACTGTAACAAAAAAGAAGCCGTCTCCTCGTGGTGAGAACTCTGGGCTACTTGGCGAAAATGGATTCGCAGTATTAACCTGATCAGCGGGGCTCCATTCGTACTCAAATGATTCGTCAGCTATAATCGTGGTGATAATATCTCCACTTTGGCATAATGCGGTGCTATCCGCACCAAAGTCAAATGTGGGCTTCATATCGACAATCACCACTACTGTGGCTTCGTCAGTTAACATACCATCTGTGGCCGTGACCGTGTAGGTGGTTGTCTCTATCGGAGACGCTATGGGGTCACTGAAGTTTATCGTATCCATGAATGTAAGTCCATTTGTGGGCATCCATGTATACATTACTCCTTCTGCGCTATTGGATAGGAGATTGGCGCTATCTCCGATGCATATTCGAATGGTATCTCCAACCAGATTAATCAATCCACCAGTGGCCCCTGTCGAAATAACTCTCGTGATGGTAATTACACAGCCATTTGAGTCCACGATATTGATCATGGCTACCGCATCTTGAGATTGTGGTATTGTACCGAAGAAGGTAGGTCCATCAGAAGTGAAGGTCTCACCGCCAGACATGACGATCCAGTATATCGAGTCGATATCAAACATCTGACTTAATGTCTCCAGATTGATAGATAGGTTCACATCTACTGTGCCATCCTCATTATCCGTGACTTCTTCTATTAATTCCAATTGTTCATCGACATCAAGCGGGCTGTCACCGATAGCATCAACGTAAATGCTATCTACGATTACACAGGCACCATTTGTCACTGTTACGAAGAAGAAGCCGTCATCAGTAGGAAGGAATTGTGGATCGTTCGGTGCAAATGGACTTGCCGTATTTACTTGATCAGCAGGACTCCAGACATATTCAAATTCAGGGTCTCCTTCAATTGTAGTGATCTGACCACCGCTGCGACAGATGATCGTCGTATCCGACCCGAATGAAAACTGAGGTTTCATATCTACGATCACTAAGACTGAGGCCTCATCCGTCAGTACTCCATCTGTAGCCGTTACCGTGTATAATGTCGTTTCTGTTGGAGATGCTATCGGATCACTGAAGTTGACTTGATCCATGAAGGCCAAATCATCCAAAGGGCTCCAGGTATAGGTGACACCTTCGACTGATGAAGCGAGAAGTGGGGTCTCGTCCCCAATACAAATTCGAATCGTATCTCCTACCAATTGGATCAGACCTCCAGTGTCCCCGCTATTGATTCTTCTGGTAATGGTGATGATGCAGCCGTTTGAATCTACGATGTTGATCATAGCAACAGCATCTCTGGTAGCAGGTATCGTTCCGGTAAACACTGGGCCTGACTCGGTGAAAGTCTCGCCTCCTGCAGTGACCACCCAGTAGATAGAGTCGATATCAAATTGCCTTGCGAGTATGTCCAGATTGATAGATAATTCGACGTCGAGCGTTCCATCCCCATTATTCACAATAATCTCAGAGAGATCCAGCTGGGCATCAACGTCTTCTGGTTGATCTCCGATGGCATCCACGTAAACACTATCAATAATGACGCATGCTCCGTTTGTTACTGTCACAAAGAAGAATCCGTCTTCATCAGGTAGGAATTGTGGATTATTCGGTGCAAAAGGGGAGGATGTATTGACCTGATCTGACGGGCTCCAATCATAGTCGAATGCTGCACTTCCATCGATAGTGGTTAGTTGGCCACCACTGCGACAAATGATACTTGAATCAGCACCAAAGGTGAATTCCGGTTTTGTATCCACGATAACTAAAACCATTGCCTCTTCGGTCTCTGTCCCGTTAGTCGCTGTGACGCTATATAATGTAGTCTCCGTAGGAGAGGCAATAGGATCGCTGAAGTTGACCATATCTGAGAAAGTCAACCCTTCAAGGGGACTCCAGGTGTATGTAACTCCATTCATAGAAGAGTTAAGTAGCGCTATAGCATCTCCTATACATATGCGTACAGTGTCTCCCACAAGGTCTATCAGACCAATGCCAGTCGTATCTGGGTCCAGATCTACAATTCTCATCGCCATATCACTACATCCATTCTCAGAGAATGAGGTCAGTGCTACTTTGACTTCAGCGTCACAGTCTATAGTTGTTTGTACTGTGGATCCGAATAGAGGTATGATCTCATCATCCACAACAACCTCCCAACGATGCTCTTCGATTTCAAAGTCTGGATTTGGTTCTGTGCTCGTAGCTGCCAAAGTTAGTGTCAGAAGATCATTATCACACGCCGTCACTGCAGATTCAAAATTGGCTTCTACCTCTGATTCAAAGACACCGATCGTTCTCGTTGTTTGGAAAGCGCAGCCATTTTCAGGGTTGGTTGACGTAAGTCTAACATCGTAAAACCCTTCCGCTGGGAAGACAAATGTTGGAGACTCCACTGTCGAGATAAACATCGGATCGTCTGAGTTCACATTAAAGTCCCACTCGAATCCGAAGCCACTCGATGATGTATTTGTGAATGCCACTTCAAGGCCGTCACAGGTCAACTCTTCAGCTTCAAAACTAACAGCCGCTATATCGTCACAGACTCTAACATTCATCTCAAAGTTGCGTCTCGCCTTAGATAGCAACTCGCCATTCCGCCACTCTTCTACTAATACACCTACCAGAAACTGTCCAATAATGGTTGGGTTAGCTGTGAGCAGGCCTGAATTAGGGTCAATCGCTATGGATGAACCTGGACCAAGCTGATTCTCAAGATCAAAGCCTGATGCATATTCGATCTCGTCATACTGAGGCCCAGGGATAAGGAAAGGCTTTGGATTGGCTTCCGAAGCGCCTGCATGTGGAATGTGAAACATGTAGGCCAACGAGTCACCATCTCTATCAAAAGCGCTGTGGTCAAATACATAAGGCTGATTAGCACAGACTACAATGTCCGCCCACTCTCCGAATGCAGGCATGCTATTGCATTCCAACAATGTCGTTTCAGTCAGGCAGATGAAACTTGTATTTCCAGTCTGCGTCGGATTCGCCACGTTGTTCAGCGTGATATTTCTGCAACATCGTTGATAGGCTAAGACGTAACCTTTTTCTCTAAACGGTAAGAAGACCGTGGCTTCATAGTCAGCCTCTTCGACACATAATGGCGCCCCGAGATATGAACAGTCTGGCAAGCTACTTTCTATAAATTGCTGGCTAACCTTGTCCATTTCGACGTAGCCAAATGCCCCAAGAAAATCTAAGTTATTTCCAAATGCATCGAAGATTCCAACTCGAGCAGGATCATCAAATGGTGCATCGTCTGCACCGTTGATACAATCGCGTCGAACGGTCAAATGGACCTTGTAAAAATCATTCCCCAGACACTCAAAGGTCATGTCTGCTCCGACGATATGAGTGGCTTGAACCTCAATGCCGATAAAACCAAAGAGCAGCACACACAAGAGTGTGAAGAGCTGATTGGGTATATTTTTTTTGTTTCTCATTATCAAAGTCTCAGGGTTTGATAAACATCAACACGACTAAAGGCCTCCTTCTTTAATCTCAACAATCTCTACACGTCTCTCTCTGGATGCCTCAGGGCTGTATATGGAGTTGCGTCGATCATAGAGGACATCGCTGACATCGTCGGGGGCCAGGCTCTCTCCAAAGGATAGTTCAGTAATGCGCAGTTGACCATTGTCAATGAATGGAACCAAAACACCTTCGTTGTAGGCTCGAATTTCATTTTGTACAGATACCACACGTCTCTGACTCAGCGCAAGGTTATATCTTGTGTCCGCACGTGGACTGGCAAACCCTCGTATCGATAGATCAAATGAATACCCATCTTGGAGTTGCCCTGTGATGTAGTCCAAGAACCTTAAGAAGACATCGTATCCATCCTTCACTTCTTCTTCAAAGAATTCATCAACACGAGTCTGTGCGAGTTCCTTATTGTCGGCAGGTGCGCCGGAGGCGTAGCGTCTCTTGAACTCCTCTTTCTTAATGACGTATTCACCAAATGTCTCAGAGTAGGTTTTCTGCGTCTGTAAACTTGTGCTTCTGAGATCTGGATGGTCATTATCAAAATAGAGCTCTAATGGGAGATAGATGTTCAAGTCTCGACGGACGAGGAAAAGCTCCTTTGTAATCGTTCCAGTGCCGAGATCATCTTTTGCAACAAACTCGATACTGTCGCTATAGTATCTATCTCGACTGGCTTCGAGTCGATAGCTATGACCTGGTTTGACTTCAAACAAAAAGTCGTTCGCCGCTTCATTTGTCAATACGACCTCTTGGATCGTTTCGTCTGTCAGGTTAATCAATCTGACGGTGGTGCCCGGTAATGGGCGACCAGAAATCTCGTCGAATGTGAATACCTCAAGGTCGAGACTGGTGCGTTCGAGATAAATCTTCTTGACGATGTCCTCAGACTTGAAAACGGTCTTTGTATTGAGCATCATCGTATCCGTGGCATAGCCAGGTTTACTGGTGATGATCATGTATTCTTTATTCCGCTCTAATTGGAAGATGTGATCAGCTGCAATATCATTCGTTAACTCACCCATGATATCACCCGTGCTTACACAGACCAATTGAACCGTTGCTCCCTCGAGACTATCCAAGGACTTCGCATCGAATGTTAAAGCATTCAGATTAATCTCCAGATCAGATATCGTCGCCTCGTAGATGTCGTAGCAACAAGATTTGTTCAGCTCATCGATGTACTGAGACCCTAAACGGTTCGAACTGAAGAGGGCCTGTTCGCCATTCTCGTCGATCGAGTAAAAAGCATCATTGAAGCTGCCATTCGTTGGGGCCCCAAGATTTTCGGGTTGGCTGAAGTCATCTCCTTCTTTGAGGCTTCTGTAGATGTCGTAGCCACCTAAGGTTTTGTAACCATCCGAACTGAAGTAAAGTACTTGTGTGTTGTTATGGAAGAATGGAGTGATCTCGTTGTATATCGTATTTAGTGATGTTAGATTGATCGGCTGACTGTACTCGTCCTCCCCATCAATGGAGCTATACCAGATGTCCAGTTTTCCTTTGCCACCTTCACGATCAGACACAAAGTAGAGTAGCTCTTGTCCAGACTCCTGGTCGAAACCCACCACAGGCTGTGTTGTGGTTATGGAGTCCGCATTTATGTGCTCCGGCAACTTTACACCTTCTCCAAAGCTTCCATCAGCCATTATCTGACGTGAGTAGAGATCGCATCTAATGTCAGATCCGTTTATATAATGGCATACTGTATAAAATACCTTGGTTCGATTGGTATTGTAGGCCAAGTTTGCTGTGTGTAAGTTGTTGTCACTGAGTAATGGACCATCACCTACGGAGTCGGTGGAAAGGACTTTAGAGATAAACTTGTTGCCGTACGTTTTTCTATCCTCTGGTAAGAATTGGACTGAAGAGTAAACGACCTGGTCTCCCACTTGCGTAGCCGAGATCTCTGAATAAGGTGTATTGGCATCTCCTGGAAGTAGAGACACGCTCACAGAAGGTTCCGGATTTTGCGTCATGTCCTTAGCCCAGTCGATATTGGCGATTTCCATTTGAGCCTTTGAAGTGACAAATGAGTCGTCTCCCTCAGATAGACTGAGATACATCTCATAATTGCGCTTGGCCATGTCATACTTGCCCTGCATCTGCTGCATCTCGGCCAAGAAGTATGATGCTTTTGGGTAGGTATTCTCTGCGTCTTCACTCAAGACCTGGGTATAGTATTCCTCAGCCACCTCGTAGGAGAGAAAATTACGTGCGGACTCAGCGATCATGTATTTGACTTCTACATCTGTACTGTCGAAATCCAGGGCCTCCAGATAGAATCGAAGTGAGCTGTAGTAGTCCTCATCGTCATAGGCATCTTGTGCGGCTTCCACAAAGGCTCCACGAGTTTGAGACATCAATGTTGATGCGAGTAAGGACAAAAAGAGAATGTGTAGTAACCTCATCTTCATGATTCCTTTTAAAATATTGGACACACCTTGACCTTATCAAATGGACGCACATCACTGATGATGTAGGTGAAGTGCATTTCAAAAGATGTCGGAGTATCGTGTTGATTAGGAATGTTAGGATTCACCGGATTGTCCAACCCAAAAGAGGTGAAGTCACTGATGTTAACATCGTAGTTGGCCGATAAATAGAAGTTCTTGTGTTGGACAGCAATAACTGGGAACAAATCCCCACTGGTCCGCCAACCTCCTCCGATGTGCAGTTCGGTCTCCTTGCCTCGTCGTTGGTTAACATGAATCTTTCCCAAGGCACCAAGGATGACCTCGTTGTACTCTCCTTGGAATTGAGCCAATGCGTCTAACTGGATGTCTAACTTCGAGGCGACCTGGAACGTCCCGATGCCAGTCAATGACAATCGTCGAGGTAGAGTAATATCGGTGTCTGCGCCGGGCGAGTCAAACAACGATGTGTTTGGCTCAAGCACATGATAGAGTCCAACTCCAAGGTCAAGCTTGGTACGTTTCGACCGCTGCCATCGATAGTTGAGTCCCAAGCCCGACTCTAAGAAGTTCACACCAACATTTGAGATCTGCTCACCAGAGGCACGACCAGGATCAAACTCAAGTCCGTTCCACTGATTGTCCCAGGTCAATGAGCTCTGATCGAAACTCCTCGTTGCATAACCCAACAAGGCGCCGATAGTAATTAGGTTTTGCTCATTCAGGATTTTGGTCCATGATCCCGTCAGGTTAATGTTCGTCAGATTAAGGCTTGTTACCTCCCCATTTCGATCATGGTTGAGAAGGATACCTCCTGACCAGAAGTAATCTTGCCCATACTTAGGATACCACTTTCTATCAAATGAACCACTGAAAGTTGTCCATGGCACGGGCACAGAGTTCCATTGACTGCGGTAGCTCAGATTGACGCGCTTGTCGCCGTTGAATATTCCTGTTTTACCAGGATTGACATTAAGCGGGCTATTGTAGAACTGCGAATAATGGATATCCTGAGACATCAGGGTACCAGATAGTACCACGAAGAGAACGAAGAGTAGATAATTTCTCATCTCAGGTCGTCGGGTTAGTTCATAGGATAGTACCGCGAGGCACTGTTATCCATAAAATAGGGATCTCAACGCCATCTCAATAGAGATTCTCACAAATAAACCGACCGTCAATGGGTCATTATCTCCGTGATTACCCGAATAAATAGCGTTCGGAACACCTTTTCCAAAGGCTAAAGTACTGATTCTAAGGGCCTATGGACCATGTAATTATCGTATTCAAACATTTACATATATGGATATTTGTGATGGGTCCTCTACTAATCTTGGGTAGCTTGTAAGCCATGTTAACCGATGTAAATCCCCAATATCATGAAGCAAAAGATATGCGTCTTGACGGGCGCAGGTGTGAGTGCCGAGAGTGGCATAAGGACGTTCAGGGATGCGGATGGACTATGGGAGGGACATGATGTCATGGCTGTTGCTTCGCCTCAGGGATGGGAAAGTAACCGCGAATTGGTACTCGACTTCTATAACCAGAGGCGAAACCAACTCCATGAAGTAGCCCCTAATCGAGCGCATCTTGCCATCGTACGATTAGAGCCTCACTATGAGACCGTGGTCATCACTCAAAACGTCGATGATCTTCATGAGCGCGCAGGTAGTACCCATGTCATTCACCTTCATGGTGAGCTTCGTAAGGTGAGAAGCTGCAGGGATGCTGAGTTGATCTACGATTGGGCCGGCGATTTGGTCGATGGAGATCAATGTGAGAAAGGATATCAACTTCGTCCTCACATTGTTTGGTTTGGGGAGGCAGTGCCTATGCTTGAGACAGCGATTTCGCACGTCAGTAGGGCAGATATCATCGTTATTGTCGGTACATCTATGCAAGTCTATCCCGCCGCCAGTCTGACTGCCTATGCCAAGGCAGATACTCCTATCTATTATATCGACCCAAAGCCTACAGTGAACTATGAGCTTAGCCAACAACGTAATCGTCTTCACATTATCGAAGGACTTGCTTCGAGCTGCGTTCCTGATTTAGTCGAGCGCTTAATCTCACAAAAAACAAAGAGGCCATGATCGACTCATGACCTCTTCAGCATTTTCTTGAATCTGTTTCAACTACAGTTAACTGCCGCACATGAGGCAGCCTTCTTCCATGGTACATGTTTGACCTTCAGCCAGTTCTGCGGTTTCGGTGTCAGGTGTGGCATTCTCAGTACCCTCTTCTTTGACAAATTTTTGTTGGTGCTTAGAGCTGAGTGTAAACTTGATCGGATCCACGGCGGCCTTAGATCTGAGATAATACATTCCAGTTTTTAGACCCTTCTGCCATGCGTAGAAATGCATTGACGTGAGCTTTCCGAAGTTTGGATTCTCGACAAAGAGATTTAAGCTCTGACTTTGACAAACATATGCTCCTCGATCCGCAGCCATATCAATGATGATCTTTTGACTGATCTCCCAGACCGTCTTGTAAAGGTCTTTAAGTTGTTGTGGAGCGTCTTATGGCTGCTAATGGATCAATCCAAAGCTTCCCCGACGTTCCA
>JBCBIX010000046.1:0-20846 GCA_038523965.1 Bacteroidota bacterium | reverse complement strand
CCAGAGGGTGGTTATATGTGGGTACTGGTTACCGGTACTTTAGGAAGTAGAGAAGTCACTCGTGGAACTGTAAGCATACTGAGATAACCGACCGAACTCGAAGTATCACTCTGAATGAGCCGAGAGGCAACGAAAAAACTATTATGAGACACATTCTCCTTTTTTTCTTTCTCTTAATGATCGGTTTGACTGCGCATGGACAGAATCGATTGATTGGAGAGCGGTCGGTGTACACCCAATATTTTGAGTCCCCTTATCTGCTTAATCCCGGAGCAACAGGACTTAACGACTACAGTGAAGTCTTGGCGAATTATCGCAGCGCATGGGCATCGTTTCCTGGAAGTCCAAAGACAATAACTGTAGCTTATGATGGCCCTGTTGGGAATCGACTTGGGCTCGGACTGATCGGAGTAAGTGATACATATGCAGGTTTCTCGACGAACAAGGGGATCTTGAACCTATCATACAGTATTAAGACTCCTGATCATCAGATCGGTTTTGGTCTCACAGGAGAGTTCATCCAGCATACGCTCACCAGCGATGCCGTAGCAAATACCATTATTAATGATACTGATCCCGCCATCCTTAGCCGATTAGATGGGTCTACATATTTCGATGGGGGATTTGGTTTGTATGGCGAGTATAAAGGCAAAGTGATCTATGGAGTTTCTTTACCTGCACTCATTAGCAATCGGATTAATGGGGTCGGTGATGATAATACGGAGACAGAGATCTCCTACATCGCCCACCTTGGATATCGTCTCCAAGTCGAGGATAAGGATATCACATTCGAGCCATCTGTATGGGTTAAGAAACTGATGATGATTCCCATGCATGTGGATATTAATCTAAAAGCTGATTTTCTCAACGAGCAGTTAACTGCAGGCTTGGTCGGTTCAGTTGGGGCCGAAGAGCGTGTAGGCTTCTTGATCGGAACTCAGGTTGAGAATTTTGGTCTACACTACACTTATAATGTTTCTCTAAATGAGTTTCAGGAGTTCAATAATGGCTCTCATGAGATCGGTCTGAAGCTTAGATTACAGCCATATAATAGAACTCCTCCTCCATCGGATAATTAATCGGAGGTTAAGACTACCTCACCACAGTCATATCTCTGACATTACTTGTATTTCTCGGGCAACATCGGATCTCGCAGATGCATTATAGATCAATGGTTAGAGGTGGTACGATTTGTATTATTGGTTTTGTCTACAGCCTGCTTTTCATAGGCGGCTGTACCAGTGGTCCGGAGCCGCTATTTGTGATGGAGTTAGAGAGTGAATTAATCATTCCCGCGGGGCTTAATAATCTGGATACACACTTTTTTATACAGCGAAACATTCCAACGTTTGCGTCTAACTATCTGACAGGCTCCGTCAGTGACGAAGGCATATCGGAGATCCTACCCAACCGGGCTGAATTATTTGGTCAGTTTGACGCTATAGATTGGGGACTTGTTCAGGAAGTGTCTATATGGGTTCAGTCCACTACTGACCCCGAACTCAAAAAGGAAGTATTCTACCAGGATCGGATTAACTTTAGCGGCGTCGAAAGTTTACAGATGTTCGGCTCTCTTTCTGAGGTCAAGGACATGATGCTTAGCGACGCTATCAATCTCGAAATAAGGCTGCGCTTCCGGCGAGTAACCCCGGTCGAAATTACTTCACGTCTCACTATGAATTTTGTGGCCAATGGAGGACAATGATTTACAATACCTCAATCAGTACATGGTCGAATTTGATGTTCCGCCGCTATCTGATGATCTATTGGACTTAATCCCAGACCAACGTGATGTTGTTGATGATATGTTCGCCAGTGGAAAGCTCCTGTCGTATAGCTTGACCGAAGATCGCCGGAAGTTATGGGCTGTCATGTTGGCGCAGAGTGAAAGTGAGTTGATCATGCTGATCGACATGCTTCCGATGACCGGCTACATGGACTACAACTACCATGAGTTGATGTTTCACAATACTGTCCATCTCATACCATCGATGTCGCTTAACTAAGTGATTGAATCACATCATTCATCGAACAGGATTGGTGTGTATCCATTGGTAAAGGAGCAAAACGAACCACTTTGTCAAGAACCTTTGCTCTCTATGCGCTGGCCGTAATCAACTTCACACATATCATCGATTCGATGTTGATCATGCCTCTCGGCGATGTTTTCATCGAGATGTTTCAGATCAGTGCTCAGAAGTACTCCTTCTTAGTTGCTTCCTATGCCACTGGAGCAGTCTTGTCGAGTTTGTTGGCTTTTCTATTCCTGGACAGATTCGATCGGAAGACATCCCTTATTGGACTGTACACGGGTTTCATTATTGGCACTGTGGCCTGTGGGTTATCGACCAGCTTTGAGATGTTAGTCATCCTTAGATTCGTAACAGGGGCATTTGGAGGCGTTATCGGAGCATTGGCCTTTGCGGTGGTTGCTGATTTGTACCTCTTTAAGGAGCGAGGCAGGGCGATGGGTATCTTGGTGGGCGCTTTTTCGGCGGCGTCAGCGCTGGGTGTTCCTTTTGGTCTCTATCTCGCTGCGACGTTTAATTGGAGGGTTCCTTTTTTAGGTTTGGGGGCGCTTGGAGTGATCGTGTTGATTTTGATTATTTGGAAGTTTCCATCTATTCGTGATCACCTCGAAGTAGAGACAGAGACACCTTCGATTCAACGAACAATCAGCCTTTTGGTGAGCGATCACAATCAACTGAATGCATTGCTACTGGGGATGATATTAATCCTTGGACATTTTATGATCATCCCATTCATATCCCCATATATGATCAAGAATGTGGGCTTTTCGCAGATGGAAGTCACTCTGATCTTTTTATGCGGAGGTGTAGCGATGGTGTTCTCGGCACCGCTGGTGGGGAGGTTGACCGATCGGATTGGTGTGATGAAGGTATTTACAGTTGCGGTGTTTCTTAGTTTCATACCGACTATTGCGATCACTCATATGGACGCCAACCCGGTCTATTATGCACTGATTTTTACCACGTTGTTCTTCATATTTGGGAGTAGTCGAATGATCCCAGCCAATACCATGATTACGGCTGCAGTCGGGACGGAGAATCGTGGCAGCTTTATGAGTATGAAGTCTGCTCTGCAGCAGCTCGCCATTGCCCTTGCCTCGCTGATAGGAGGCATGATTGTGTACATCGATGACGCTAATTTATACGCGAACTATCCCTACTTGGCATATCTATCCATCTTCTTCTGCCTACTCTCGATTTGGCTCTGCTCTCGACTCAGTGTTGCAAAGGGAAATTAACCTCAAAACAAAAAGCCCTGCTGGCACACCAGCAGGGCTTTTATTGAGATTTACTTCTTGGTGGTTAGCGGTATCGGACAGTCACTGTTTCTCCTATCCAACATCCAACCTTAGCCTTACTATTCGGTTTCGCACCTCTCATAAATCCTTCGTCCTTGGTCGGGAAGTACTGTCGATAGCGACTCAGTTTTGAATCTACGTCGGACGAGATGCTGGAGTTAAGATTCTTCGACTTTGCATAGCTCCACTTGTCGTATGCAGCGAGGATGGCGAGAGACTGGTTCCAACTATCTCCACATCCACGAGCTGCTTTGGAGTAGATATCTCCGATGAGGACATAAGGGCGTCCCCAGCTTGGATCTTTCTCAGCGGCTTTGAGCGCTTCTGATCGGGCGGCGCTGTATTTATTCTGCTTGCGGAATAGAATGGAGGCAATGGAGAAATGATACTTAGCCTGCTTTGCTCCGTCAGATTCACCTTCGATCGCTGTACGATATTTGGCTACAGCCCCATCAAAGTCACCTGCTTCGTAGGCTTTACGAGCCAGTATGCCCGGATTGTTCGCTTCGAATTCTGCTTGACGCTGAGCATTCACTTGTGCTGCATAGGTTTCGTACTGTGTCTTAAGCTTCTGAAGGAATGGATCATTATCACCATCGCATCCGCGAGCTCTTAGCTTATTATACAGGTCTTTAGCGAACAATGCGTCATCCGCATTATCCTCATAATCAGGCATCCACTCATTCTTAAAGTATTCGCAATCGAAGATTTGATACTCGATCTTTTTGAATTCTGCCAGGGCCGCCTCTTTGGCCTGCTTGTAGTAATCAGCATACTGGTGCTCACCTTCGATGTTAGCATCGGCTAATTTGATCATTTCGTCGTGTGCCTGTCGGGCCGTCTCTGCATCGATCTGCTCCTTGAGGAATTGATATACAGTGATGTTAGCGTAAGGAACAATGACCGTGTATGGTGACTGTAGACCACCGATCTCAAAGGCATAAGCCAAGGATTCCATCGTCTCGTTGTAGGGACTTCGGAATTCATAATACATATCGTAGGACTTACGAGAGTAGAGGTCCGCGATCTTCGCCGCATAGGCTTCGTCGGTGTTCTTTTTGATGGTGATGGCTCTCGTCTGATAGCACTCTATGGCCTCATCATAAAGGCGCAAGATTGTAGCAATGTGCTCTTTCTTTTTAGCCTCATCAGTCTCGTTGGCCAGAATGTCTTTGTAGATTTTGATGCCATCGGTGTAGTGGAAATCTCGCTTACCATCTGCGGCAGGAGCGGCTTCGTACACCTCTTTCCATGGGTCAAAAGCGGCGGTCAGATTATTGTTCTTCACAAACCCTCTATAGACACTATGCTGTCCAGTTAGATAGTCTTCTTGTGCATGGCCGGCCCAAGTTTCGCACTGGCCGAAAAGTGCGGTGGTGATGATGCTGAGGAATAGTGTGAATAATAAGGTAGTATTCTTCATGCCTAATTGAATTTTCTTTTAATGAACCAGTCGCTTTCGTTGAAGGTGAATCCAAATGTAATCTTTGCAAAGTTTTCGCTTAGAACCTCCTCCACGGAACGTTTGCCAAAGGTGACGCCGATGTCAAAGTTGGAAAAGCGACGTTGCCAAGCCAGTGGCATTCCCATCCCAAACGTAACTGCAGTGGTCGAAATACGCGTGTCATTGATGAGACGTGGATCTTGCTCGAAGTACACACCAAACCTGTAGGATATACGCTTCAAAAAATTGTTAAGGTCCTGATAGTCAGGCCTAAAGTAACCTCCCAGAGCGATCCGGTATGTGTCGTCCAAGGTTTCTGGATTGGCCTCATTGCGATATGCACTCCAGTTCGAATAGCGGTAGTCGATGCCGAGGCCAAATTTGTTTGCACCATAATACATCGCGCCAAACCCAATCTCACCAGGTAATGTGCCAGAACCTCTGACGCCCGTCGACACATTCAGCGTGTCTACAGCTGGTCCAGAGAGGACAGAACCATCAAGGGGTAAGGGATAGATGTTAAGCTCATTGGCATCTGACGTTGTGCTGAAGTTCACCTGTGGCTTGTAGGTTAATCCGAAGGAAATGAGTCGTGGGGCAACACGGCCCTTGGACTCGAGGACGTCATCTTTATTTAATTGGAGCAGGTACATCGCACCAAGTTTTCCGTAGAAAGAGGTTAGGCGATAGCTGTTTGAGAAGAAGTTCTGATAAGCGCTGAATTCCTCAGTAAAAAGGATGTTGCGATTATACTCGATGTTACCAAAGAGGACGCCCAGGTTCGCTCCGAAGCTGAGGTCTCCGAACTTGATCGAATTGCTCCACATGGCTTTCCAGGTGCCTCCTTCTCCACTAAAGTTGCGTTCGAACTCACCCACATTGGGCGACTCGTCGCGACGCGTAATATCATAACTCGTGGTGGAGTTTGGCATTACGGCAAAACCCATACCCATGTTGAACTTGTAGGCCTCTCGGCTGAATTGTTGGCTCTTTGGGTTCCGTAGCGGAAATCCAAGACTGAGGTTAGACATGTTACCCGACCAATTTGACGAAGATTGGTCTCCTTCGGTGATCCTTGAGTTTTTGAACTCCATGCCGAGATTAAAGGCGGTCGCTTGTAGATGGGCCAAGCTGGCAGGGTTATCAAAGTTCAAGTGATAGGTCTCGATAAATGCTGTACCAAGCCCACCCATCTGTCTGGCGTGCATCGGCGTCTCAGGTTCTAAGTCTCCAATACCAAATCGTGAAAACGGCGAATTCACTCCTCCCTGTTGTGCGTTTAGTCCCACACACAAAGTGATGATGAGTATTCCAACACTGATGATCTTCAATCGCAGAATATTACTTCGGAATGTGAGGTGCCATGTTGTAACTCCTCGAGAGATGCGGACTAAGAACGCCATCTATAGTGATGTTGTAGTAACCTTAAGATTAAATTAATGCTTGAAATGGCGCACCCCTGTGGTGACCATGGCCATTCCTGCCTCATTACAGAAGTTGATGGATAGATGATCATTAATAGAGCCCCCAGGCTGTATGACCGCAACGACCCCTTCTTTATGGGCTAACTCAACGCAGTCCGGAAAAGGAAAAAAGGCATCAGATGCCATCACACTTCCTGCCACATCAAATCCCATTCGCTTCGCCTTGTCAATGGCTTGTTTGCAGGCATCAACTCTACTGGTCTGACCACATCCCATGCCTATCAACTGTTTATCCTTGACTAAAACAATGACATTGGACTTGAGATGCTTGGCCACTTTATTGGCGAATAGTAGTGCGTCCAACTCTTCAGGTGACGCTGTTTTTGTTGTAACCTGATTGAGGTCTTCGGTAGTCTCGATGGCTTGATCAGCATCTTGACGGATAAAACCACCAAGTAAGGTCTTGACCTTGGTCGGTTGTCGCCGGTCAGCAATCCTACGTAATAAGATTCGCTTCTTCTTTTTACGAAGCAGCGCAAGGGCGGAGTCGTCAAAATCAGGAGCGATCAGCACCTCATAGAATTGTTCGTTAATTGCTTGAGCTGTTTTGAGATCGATCTGCCCATTGGTTATTAAGATGCCGCCGAATGCTGAGACTGGATCTCCCGCGAGAGCCGCCTGATAGGCTTCTATCGTTGTTGGTCTGATACTTACGCCGCAGCTATTTGTGTGTTTTAGGATAGCGAAGGCCACCTTCTCTCCGTCAAATTCACTCATCAGATCGATCGCGCTATCGATATCGACGAGGTTGTTATATGAAAGTTCCTTGCCATTCAGTTTTTGGAACTCTTCTTCCAATCTTCCGTAGAAGAAAGCCTCTTGGTGTGGATTTTCTCCATACCTCAGTGGCGTTGCAGGACCCGCACTGATCTTCAGTTGTGAAGTGTCGGCGATATCCTGATTGAAGTATTGGAAAATCGCTGTGTCGTAATGCGATGATATCTGGAAGGCCTTTAGGGCCAAATGTTTGCGCAATTCAAGGGTGCTCCCTCCTTGCTGATCAGCCAAAATATGATGAAGGTCGCCGTACTGATCTTTAGATGGAACGACGACGATATCTCGATAGTTTTTAGCTGCTGCTCTTATCAATGATATACCACCGATGTCAATCTTTTCGATAATCTGGCGCTCATCAGACGTCTGTGCCACAGTCTCCTCAAAAGGGTAAAGGTCTACCACTACGAGGTCCAGCTCTGGTATATCATACTGCACTAATTCATTGAGATGATCAGGCTCCCGCTTCGCCAGAATACCCCCAAACACTTTGGGATGAAGTGTTTTTACTCGACCATCTAAGATCGAAGGATAAGTGGTTAGGTCCTCGACAGCGTGAACCTTAATGCCATGCTTTTCAAGAAGCGACTGAGTACCCCCGGTAGAGTAGACCTTGATCTCGAGTTGCTTCAGAAGTGGGATAATATCATCGAGACCATCCTTGTGAAAGACAGAGATAAGCGCCGAGCGGATCTTTTTGATCATAATGAGATAGAACTGTGATCTGCCAAAAGGCCGCGAAAGTAAGGATTTCTTGAGCTTGCTTCTTTAGCGGCTACCGTCGACGTGGTTGACGTATCCTGCCTTTGCCTGGTCAGAAGATTATTTTTCCGTTCCACCACTCTTTCTCGATCGTGGCACCATGGCGCTTGTAGAATCTGATCGCCGGCTCGTTCCAGTCAAGAACTTGCCACTTCACCATGGTGCAGCCAGTCGATTTGGCAATATCGATGAAGCCTTTGAAAAGTTGTTCGCCAATCCTTTTGCCACGAAGCTCAGGAGTTACAACGAAATCCTCGAGGTATAGCATCTTCCCCTTCCATGTCGAGAATGTCAGGTAATAGATACACGTTCCGACGATTTTGCTATTTGCCTCTGCCACGATAGCCTCAAAGACGCCTTCCTTATGATATTGGACATAATCGGTTGCCGTCATCTTAAGTTGGTCAAGAGCCTTTTCGTAAATGGCCAATTCGCGTACTAAGTCATATACGTCTGAAAGATCTGCCGAAACAACGGGTCGGATGGTGATATTCATGGCCCAAATGTGAGAAATCCGAGGTAACTACTGGTCGTCTAATTCACAATAAGAGTATTGCGACACTACGAAATAGTCGTACCTTTGCACCTCTTTTTGAAATAGGTAGATCAACTTAGTCTATGCCAACAATTAATCAGCTCGTTCGAAAGGGCAGAAAAAAGATTGTAGAAAAGTCCAAGTCGCGTGCTTTGGATTCGTGTCCCCAGAAGCGTGGAGTATGTACGCGTGTATATACTACAACACCTAAGAAGCCGAATTCAGCCCTCCGAAAGGTAGCCAAGGTTAGAATGTCAAATGGTATCGAAGTGATCGCCTACATCCCTGGAGAAGGACATAATCTCCAGGAACACAGCATCGTCCTCATCAGAGGTGGCCGTGTGAAAGATCTCCCTGGTGTACGCTATACTATCGTAAGAGGGGCACTTGACACAGCTGGTGTAGCGAATCGTCTCCAGTCAAGATCTAAGTACGGAGCTAAGCGACCTAAGTAACTCGAACGAAGAAGACATTATCCTGATATGAGAAAAAGAAAGCCAAAACAGCGGGTTATCCAACCAGATCCAAGATTCGGAGATCCGCTTGTTACTCAATTTGTCAACAACATGATGTGGGCAGGTAAGAAGAATACGGCTTACAAGATCTTCTATGATGCAATGGACAAAGTGGAGGAACGCACCAGCGAGAATCCACATGAGACATGGCAGAAGGCACTTAATAATGTATATCCACAGGTTGAGGTACGCAGCAAGCGTATAGGTGGTGCGACATTCCAGATCCCGACAGACATACGTCCACGTCGGCGCATCTCTGTAGGCATGAAGTGGCTCATCAAGTATAGCCGTAGCCGCAGTGGAAAGGGAATGGCTGAAAAGTTAGCTGCTGAGATCATCGCAGCCAGCAAGGGCGAAGGAGCCGCAGTTAAGAAGCGTGAGGATACTCACCGAATGGCTGAGGCCAACAAGGCGTTCGCACACTTTAGAGCGTAAGATTAGTTGGGAGACAACATCTTCTACTCACTCATAATCACAAATATCAGATGGCCAAGGATTTAAAGTTCACCAGGAACATTGGAATTGCTGCACACATCGATGCAGGTAAGACGACGACTACCGAGCGTATCTTATATTATACTGGTCTAAGTCATAAGATCGGAGAAGTTCACGATGGTGCTGCGACCATGGACTGGATGGAGCAGGAGCAAGAGCGTGGTATTACGATTACCTCCGCAGCTACAGCCACCTCATGGACGTGGAAGGATCAGAAGTATCACATGAACATCATCGATACTCCTGGCCACGTGGACTTTACTGTGGAAGTAAACCGCTCACTGCGGGTATTGGATGGTCTGGTCTTCTTGTTCTGCGCAGTATCTGGTGTGGAGCCACAATCAGAGACGAACTGGCGTTTGGCCAATAACTATAAAGTGCCACGTATTGGATTCGTCAATAAGATGGATCGTTCAGGTGCTGACTTTTTCTCCGTAGTACGGGACGTTAAGGATAAGCTTGGGACGCTTGCGATTCCGTTACAAGTGCCGATCGGTGCCGAGGAAAACTTTAAGGGTGTATTCGATTTAATCACGAATCAAGCCATCGTGTGGAATGAGCACGATATGGGTATGACCTTCGAGGTGATCGACACTCCCGAAGATCTTGTCGATGTGGCCGAGGAGTGGAGGGAGAAGTTGTTAGAGGCCATCGCCGAGTATGACGAGACCCTGATGGAGAAGTACTTCGAAGATCCCGACTCCATTTCAGTTGAAGAAATTAGAGCCGCTGTTCGTGCTGCCGTGCTTGA
This sequence comes from Bacteroidota bacterium, assembly GCA_038523965.1. Classification (GTDB taxonomy): domain Bacteria; phylum Bacteroidota; class Bacteroidia; order Chitinophagales; family Saprospiraceae; genus JAJRXG01. The sequence goes on along the minus strand of JBCBIX010000046.1, from coordinate 10,758 downwards.
CGCCAAGTTCGTGCCTATGATGTGTGGATCAGCCTTTAAAAATAAAGGTGTTCAGGCGGTACTTGATGCAGTGTGTGAATATCTGCCATCTCCTACTGACATCGGAGCTGTCTCAGGGACCAATCCCAGAACAGATGAGGAGATAACACTCAATCCAGACGCCAGTGAGCCATTTTCGGCGTTGGCATTTAAGATCGCTACAGACCCATTTGTGGGTCGTCTCGCTTTCTTCCGTGTCTACTCTGGAGCACTCGACGCTGGATCATACATCTTAAATAATCGGACAGGTAAGAAGGAGCGTATCTCGCGACTATTCCAGATGCACTCGAACAAGCAGAATGCGATCGACCGTGTCGAAGCGGGAGACATCGCCGCGGGCGTAGGATTCAAAGATCTGCGTACAGGTGACACATTGAGCCAAGAAGGATTTCCAGTAGAGTTCGAATCTATGGTCTTCCCAGATCCTGTGATCGGTGTCGCTGTAGAACCAAAGAGTCAGAAGGACATCGATAAGTTAGGTTTGGCCTTAGCTAAGCTTGCCGAAGAAGATCCAACATTCCGAGTGCGCTACGATGAGGATACTAATCAAACGGTGATTAGTGGTATGGGTGAGCTTCACTTGGAGATCATCATCGATCGCCTGCGTCGTGAGTTTAAAGTCGAGTGTAATCAGGGTCAACCTCAGGTGAGTTACAAAGAGGCATTGACTGTAAATGTGGATCACACCGAGCGGCTGAAGAAGCAGTCAGGTGGATCAGGGCTCTTTGCACAGATGTCATTTGAGTTGGGACCTGCGGATGAAGAGTTCCTTGATAGTGAGGACTACAAGTCTGGTAAAACCAAGCTTCAGTTTGTCAATGACATCTTTGGGGGTTCTATCCCTAAAGAATTGATTCCATCGGTTGTGAAGGGATTTAATGCCATCATGGGCAATGGAGTCTTGGCGGGATACAATATCGACAGTATGAAGGTGAGAGTCTATGACGGACAGACTCACCCAGTGGATAGTAAGCCGATTGCTTTCGAACTCTGTGCGAAGGAAGGATTCAAGGCGGCAGCAATGAAAGCGAAGCCTGTCATCCTCGAGCCTATTATGAAGTTAGAGGTGATCACTCCTGATGAGTATGTGGGTAGTGTGGTAGGAGACCTTAACAGAAGACGTGGTTTGCCTAAAGGTCAGGAGCAGCGAAACAACGCCGTACAGATTACTGCGGATGTACCGTTGAGTGAGATGTTTGGTTATGTGACACAGCTTAGAACGATTACTTCTGGACGTGCGTCAAGCACAATGGAGTTTTCACACTATGCTCCCGTACCCAAGAATGTCTCTGAGGACGTAATAAAGAAAGCGAAAGGAGAAGTGGCAGCTTAAGCCAGCTACTTAAGAAGATTGATATATCCCTGATCAGCTCTGTTGGTCAGGGATTTTTTTTGTTATGGGGGCCGGAACACTCGGGCAATTGATCCCGAATACCGTGCGTTCATACGCTTGTTTACTGCAGACCGGTGGCCTTCATGGAGACTTTCCGGAACTGGATCAAGAAAGAAGTAACTACTATCTGATAACAAATACTCCCCTTCTCCTGCAGGCCATCACCTATCCGGACGAATTGGACGATCGATCGTATGAGTTGTAGTAAGAAAATGAGAGGCACTACGCTGTGGTTCACCCTGATGGTCATCGCTATGGCTAACTCACTTGAGGCTGCTACAGTGGCAGATGTTGTCATCGACCCATCTGCTGTCAACATTGTGGCTGTAAGCGATACCATTCCTATACGGGACACGTATGAGGATTTCATCACACGCAAGTATCGCAACCCATTTGATATCACTCCCGATGTGGTCGAACAAACAGTGGAGTACGATTTTGAGACAGGTCAGTACATCGTGTTTGAGAAGATCGGCGATCAGTATTATCGCAATCCTACCTATCTCACCATGGAGGAATATCTCCGCTGGCAGGAGAAGAAGCAACGCGAGGACCACTTTCGGAAGTTGTCAGGAATCGCGTCGCCAGAGTTCAGCAGCAATCTTAAGCTGGACCCCATGGCTGAGATCGATATCAACAAATTTTTAGATGATCGTCTCTTTGGTGGGAATGACATCGAGATAAAGCCTACTGGTAATATCGATCTGACTTTTGGCTTGTTCTACCAACGGATTGACAATCCCAATTTGGCCGAGAGCTTTCGGCAGCAGCCTATCGGATTCGACTTTGATATCGACATCAATATGGGTGTCGAAGGAAAGATCGGCGATAAGCTCAACCTGGGCTTTAATTTCAATACTCAGGCGACCTTTGATTTTGATAATCGACTAAATCTGGGGTATGGTAGTGATGTCTTTGATGAGGACGATATCATCAAGACCATCGAAGCAGGTAATGTCAGTTTACCTCTCAAGGGTGAATTGATCCAAGGAGTTCAGAACCTTTTTGGTCTAAAGACCGAATTGCAGTTTGGAAAGTTTTGGTTGACTGCCATCGCCTCGCAACAGCGATCTGAGCGTGAGCAACTCACACTCCAAAACGGGAAGTTGATCAATGATTTCGAGTTGAGCCCTGATGACTATGATGAGAATCGGCACTTCTTTTTGAGTCATTATAACCGAGACATATTTGAGGGGGCACTCTCCAATATCCCTCAGGTTAGATCCTTGATGAACGTAAACAACATCGAAGTCTGGGTTACAATCGAGCAGAATAATAGCCTCCGCAATGCAACTACAGTCGCCGCTCTTGACTATCTCGGCGAATCTGATCTCGAGAATTTCTCTGATCCCAATACACGCTTCCCGCCAAGACAGGCAATGTCAAACCTCCAGGACATCGATCAGCGACGACTCCCAGATAATCGCAACAGCGATCTGTTCGGAGAATTGATCCGTGACGAGCAGACCCGAAAGATTGTGAATACAGCTACGATGCTGGAGACGAAGTATGGGATGCGACAAGGGAGGGACTTCGAGATTCAAAACATGCGTAAGCTGAATCCGAATGAATACACCTATTACCCAGAGTTGGGCTTCATCTCACTGAGACAACGACTCAGACCAAATCAGGTCCTTGGGGTATCCTACGAGTATACCTACAGTATTAATGGCAATGAGGTATACAAAGTAGGTGAGATTACGAATGAGTCTAACCGAGGTGGTGTCAATACTCAAGGAGAGCCCGAGCCCGAGGATGTCGTCTACGTCAAAATGCTCAAGAGCTCTAATCAGAACCCTGGTCGCCCAGAGTGGGACCTGATGATGAAGAACATCTATAGCCTGAGCACAGCTCAGCTTACGCAAGATGAATTTGAGCTGGATATTTTCTTCGAGGATAATGCGACAGCGACACTGAAGAGGTTTATTCCAGAACCTGGCTTCCGTGGAATTCCATTGCTGAATTTGTTTCAGTTGGACCGGCTAAACGCATATAATGATCCTCAGCAAGATGGAATCTTTGATTTTGTCTCGGGTGTTACTGTCAATCCTTCCACAGGGAGCATCATTTTTCCAGTTTTGGAGCCTTTTGGTAGTTCATTACTACAACTGCTGGACAACAACCAGGAGTTATTTGAGAAGTATGGATTTCCAGAGCTATATGAGAATACGGTAACGCAAGCCCGACAGACGCTCAATAAGAATCGGTTCTTGATCAAGGGGCAGCTGAAGTCCAATACCTCTTCTGAGATCAGCTTGGGAGCATTCAATCTTCCGCAAGGTTCGGTAACAGTACGTGCCGGAAGCCAAATTCTTCGTGAGGGTATCGATTATGACATCGACTACGGTATCGGTCGAGTGAAAATCCTGAATGATTCCTACATCCAGCAAGGTGTACCGATCCGTGTCTCCTATGAAGACCAAAACTTATTCGGTCTTCAACAAAAGACCATGATTGGCCTGCGAGGGGAGTATCGTGCGAATGAAAATTTCACGATCGGAGGAACTTACATGAATCTTTTTGAACGACCGTTCACACAGAAAGTCAACGTTGGAGAAGATCCGATTAATAATTCGATGTATGGCCTTGATCTCAATCTTACTGCTGATGCACCTGGCATCACCAGATTAGTGGATAAGCTTCCCTTTATCTCGACCAATGCACCTTCTACGGTAACACTCTTTGCAGAAGTAGCAGCGATGAGACCTGGGACAAGTGGTGCGATCAATGTACCTGGTGAGGATGAATCGGTGATCAGCATTGATGATTTCGAAGGAGCAACGAGTAGCATCCCACTTGGCACTCGCCCAAACCTCTGGAACTTGGCAAGTACGCCCGTCCGGAGACGTGAGAGTAGCCTGGTGAATGACTTGAATTATGGTGTGAATAGGGCGCTAATGAACTGGGGCGTTGTCTTTGATCGCCGAGTTCGAAACAGTGATGATGCCGCAGATCCATACACCCGTCGATTTGATCAGACTGAGCTATTTGATCGACAAATCGATGCGAGCCAGCTACCTGATCTGTTGACTTTTGATATGCACTTTTATCCAGAGGAAAGAGGCCCCTACAACTTTGACCGTCCTTCTGGTACAGCCTTCAGTGCTGGAGTCGAGTATGATGAGATCGAGCAAAAAGTCATTCTTAAGAATCCTCGTGATAGATGGGCTGGGATCACCCGCTACCTACCCAACAATGACTTCGAGGCTGCCAACTACGAGTATGTTGAGTTCTGGATGCTCAATCCATTCATGCAGCGCAGAGATGGAGATCATCAGCCAAACGAGTCAGGCATCATCTTCATTGATTTGGGGAATGTCTCAGAAGACATCATCAAGGACAATCTCCAATTCTACGAGAATGCCATTCCGATTCCGGGAGAGACGATCCCGGAGGAACCGACAGTATGGGGAAATGTGCCTCTATCCATACCTAACATCAATGGATTTGACATTCAGAATCAGGAGCTCCAGGATCTGGGTCTGGATGGTATCTCGGATGAACAAGAGCGTGAGAAGTACGCCGACTACATCCGTGAGATGGAGAGCATAGGTGCCTTTCTCGATGATCCTTCCAATGATAACTACCTGTCATACCTCGACGAGAGCTATCCTCAAGAAGCTACTCTCCTCGAGAAGTTTCGCATGTTCAATGGCCCACAAGGGAATGCGCCAGTACGCAATCAGACGATCGGATTGGGAAATCCGATCCCCGATGCTGAAGATCTTAATGGAAATCGATCGCTCGAACAAAGCGAGAACTACTACGAGTATGCTATCCTATTATCCAATGATAACGGTGAAATTCGAAGAGCACAGAATGACTTTATCACTGACGTCACTACGACTGAAAATCCGGTAACTGGTCAGGAGGAGAAGTGGTATCGATTTCAGATACCTATCATGACCGCTGGTCGCAAGGAGGGAGATATTCAAGGATTCAGATCTATACAGTTCATGAGAATGTGGATGACTGGATTTCAGACTCCAAAGACATTTCGATTAGCTGATTTTGAACTGGTTCGTAATCAGTGGCGACGATTAGAATTAGATAATTCATGTACTGTTGGCGGAGGGGCGGAGTTCATCGTGAATGAGGTCGGCCTGCAGGAAAATGGAAATAAACAGCCTTTCAACTACATCCTTCCAAAGGGTATTAAGCAAGAACGCATCTTCAGCACATTCTCAAATATTCTACAGGATGAGAATTCGCTAACGATGAGGGTCTGTGATATCCCTGATAGTTGTGAGACAATGATTTCTAAGTTGACCACATTGGATGCTCGTCAGTTTAAGCGACTGCAGTTATTCGTCCATGCAGAGGAGCGTGCCCAGGAGTTGGACCCTGGGGATTTGTCCCTGTTTGTGAGATTGGGGAAAGACTTTACCAATAACTATTACGAGTACGAGATACCGCTGACCATGTCAGATCCGGATGTTGCGACTCCCGAGCTGCGAGCCATGGACTTCCAGGCTTATGCGGATGAGGTATGGCGGCCAGAGAATATGATCGACTTTCCACTTGAGTTGTTCACCGATCTCAAGGTCAAACGTGATAGCCTTGGATTTACGACCACAGATGTTTTCCAAGCTCTGGGTTTTGATCCTGAGAAGCCAGACGCGAGGCTAAGTATTCGGGGAAATCCTACGCTTGGATTTATCAAAGGGATGACGATAGGGCTTCGTAACACTTCAGGCAAGCGGGATTTCACAATTTGCTCAGAGGTCTGGGTGAATGAGTTGCGGTTTGCTGGTTTTGAAAATCGGGGAGGAGTTGCCGGACTTGCGCGTATGGATATGCAGTTAGCTGATCTGGGCAACCTAACCATGAGCGCTAACTATAGCAGTATCGGATGGGGGCAGATCGATCAACAGCTCCAAGAGCGATCACTGGAGTCGACATTAGAATATGACATCGCCACTAATCTGGAACTGGGCAAGTTCTTCCCTGACAAGTGGGGCCTCCGTGTTCCCTTCTACTATCAATTCTCAAAGTCGGTGAACTCTCCTGAGTTTGATCCACTGGTCCTCGACTTAACCAAGGATCAGTTACTTACCAATCCAAACCTCAGTGAGGATCAGCGCACAGATATCATCGAGCGTCAAGAAGATGTAACTACGATATCAACATTCAACTTAACGAATGTGCGTAAGGAAAGAACAAAGGAAGGGGCACCCATGCCGTGGGATATTTCCAATGTGACAGCCGGCTACTCCTTCACCAGGACCAAGCGTCGCGATGAGATCATCAAGGACGAGACATCTGATGAGCAGCGCGTAGATCTGGGCTACACCTACAGTGCCCAACCGCTAACCATACAACCATTCAAATCGATTAAGGCTAAGCCACTTCGCTTTCTGAAGGAATTGAACTTCAATCCGATACCAAACAACTTCAATTTCAACACACAGATGAGGCGCTTCAAGAGTCAAAAGCTCTATCGCCTCCCTGATCCGACGGAGGGATTCACCTACATCTTCGATGATCAGCGATTTGACTGGACGCGCAATTATGGATTGTCGTGGGATCTGACCAAGTCGCTCCGATTGAACTATGATGCCTCAGCAGTGGCCTTGGTCGATGAGCTCAAGCAAGTTGGTATTAGACCTACCGCAGAAGAGCGCAACTGGGAAGATCCCTTGGGTAATGACTTTACCGATGAGGTGCGATCTGATCCAGGATTTGTCGATCAATATCGAAATGATAATATCAGGGACTTCGGGAGGATGAAAACCTATAATCAAGGATTGGCGATCAGCTACACCTTGCCTTTCAAGTACCTTCCAGGTCTGGACTGGATCACTTCGCAAGCGCAGTACAACGGAGGATACACGTGGAATGCTGGCTCACTTACGGCAAGGGACTTTGAGGATCCCGCATTTGACTTGGGTAACATCATTCAAAACAACCAACGAAGGTCTCTACGGACCACCTTTGACTTCGAGGATCTCTACGACAAGGTGGACTACTTCAAGCTCATCAGTGGTAAAGGCCAACGACGTCGACGCTCCAGAGACAGATCTGAAGAGAGCAATGATGCTGGAGATCAGGCAGCCTCAAGAGAGAGTCGAAAGAAAAAACGCACCGAGGCATCGACAATTGAAAAAATATTGGTTAGACCGCTTCTGGCCATCAGGGAGGTCAAAGTCAACTATAGTGAGGACCTGGGGACAGTAGTGCCTGGATTTTTGCCAGAACCTAAATTTTTTGGTTTGGCATCTGGTAATCCGGGGTGGGGGTTTGTGTTCGGAGCACAACCAAACATTGATATCAATAACGCGAATAATTTCCTTCGTCAGCAGCAAGAATCGATATCCACAAGTAGGCTTCAGAATCAGCAAGTCTTACAGACAAATTCGCAAAACTATGAGGCCACCATCGATTTGGAGCCTTGGAAGGACTTCAACATTGATATTGATTTCAAAAAGCGATTCACCCAAAACCACTCGGAATACTTTATTAATGTAGACGAGGCAGGTCTTCCTCAGGGAGCTGATTTCCAACAGTTGGCACTACGTGATGTGGGAACATACGAGGTGACGTACAGTGCCATGAGTACATTATTCAGTAATGATATCGATGCCCTCTTTACCACATTTGAGAATAACAGAGAGATCATCTCTCAACGGTTACCCAACAATACCACAGCACCTCATGTCCAAGATGTGGGCTACGCCGCAGGGTATGGGCGGCAACACGTAGATGTATTAGTACCGGCATTCTTGGCGGCTTACACGGATAGCGATCCAAACACCTTTGCTCTTAATCTGACGGATGATATCGGACGGAGATCATTCATTCCAAAACCGAATTGGAACCTGAGATTTGACGGATTATCCAAGCTCCCAGGTTTTAAGAGCATATTCTCAAGCTTCACGATCACGCATGGTTATCGCACCACGCTCGGGGTCAATAGCTATGCCACAGACTTACAATACAAAGCAGAGGACCCCTTCTTCATCGATCAGGACATATCTACGGGCAATTACTTTGCTCGATTTGAGATCCCTAATGTGGTTATCAACGAACAGTTTCAGCCATTACTTGGTGTTGATATCAAGACGAATAATGATCTCAACCTTACTATGGAGTACGCCAAGAGTCGAAATCTTCAACTTTCGACAGGGCTGGCCCAACTCACAGAGGCGAGACGAACCTCATATACAGTCGGGCTCCAGTGGACACTTCAGGATGTTAACATTGGGTTTCTAACCGGTCAGAAAAAGACAAGAAGATCGCGTCGAAATGACCGAACTGAAGAGGATACAGACGAGGATTCGACCGAAGAACGAGAGTCTCGAAGGGGAGCCACACGGGGAGTGACGAACACGCAGAATCGCTTAGCCTTTGGCTTTAATTTGCAATACAACGATGATGTGACCTTCATTCATGATCTTGATGATGGTGCTTCCAGTACGCCTACTCGTGGTACGACCACCATCCGGATCGGTCCTACTATCGACTATGACATCAATAAGAATTTCACCTTGAGGTTCTTCTTCGATTATAATCGAACACAACCGTACTTATCGACCAGTTTTCCCCGCACCAGCATACAGGGAGGTCTAACCGCGAGATTTAATTTGGATTAACAGTCCTGTAGTATCCTTGGGCGGGATACTTCCGATATTTCTACTTCTAAGCGACATGTATGTTTCGATTTGAAGAACCGTTCTATCTGGCCTTTTTGTGGGTGATACCAATACTGGGCCTGCTGTATTGGGTAGCACTACGATGGCGATCTCGTCAGTTAAAAAAGCTTGGATCTGAGACATTGCTCAATCGATTGTTCGAGGGTTACTCAGCATACAGATCTCATGTAAGACTCATCTTGATCAGCGCCGTGTTGCTTGCACTTATTTTCGCCTGGGCTAATCCGCAGTGGGGGAATAAGAAGGAAAAGGTCCAAGCGCAGAGCAGTGATGTTTTCGTGGCCTTGGACATCTCACAATCCATGATGGCTGAAGATATCTCTCCCAATAGACTCGAACGTGCCAAACGGCTAACTCAGAATCTCATTCGCGCTCTTCGAGGGAACCGCATCGGGCTGATTTATTTCGCTGGCAATGCATACCTACAGATGCCTCTCTCTAATGACTATTCTGCCGCTCAACTCTTTGTTTCAACCGCAAACACTCGACAGGCCTCAACACAAGGGACAGCTATCAGCGAGGCTATAGACTTGGCACAGCGCGCTTATCAAGATGATAAACCCAATCAACGTGCACTCATCATCATAACGGATGGAGAAGATCATGATAGCGATGCTATCGCCAAGGCCAAGGAGGCCAGTGCCGATGGACTGAGCATATTTTCGATCGGAGTCGGAACCACCGATGGAGCATTTATTCCATTTCAGAGTGGGGGAGGTGAGCAGTACAAACGAGATGCTGAAGGGAACCCCGTGAAGAGTAGTCTGAATGCAGATCTAATCAATGATCTCGCTGATGAAGGTAGAGGCGACTCCTACCTTATCGGTGAGGGTAACACGATCATCACAGGTATTAAACGAGCTGTTGATCAACTGGAGAAAAGGGACGTCGAGCAATTGGCATTCACAGATTATGCAAGCTACTTCCAGTACTTTATAGCCGTCGCGTTACTGTTGTTAGTATTGGATACGTTGATCCCTGAAGGACAGAAGAGACGTAACTTAACCACTGCTTAATACCCAAATATGTCATCACTACTTCCTACCACAATCTCTTTCCTTGGGGAGTTAGCAGAGAATAACAATCGTCCATGGTTTTCGGAAAACAAGGATCGATACGTGCAGGCTCACGACAATGTCAAATCATTTATGGCAGAGGTTGAATCTGAACTTGCCAAGCATGATCAAATCGAAAAGTCAAAACTGTTTCGGATCTATCGTGATGTACGTTTTAGCAAGGATAAGACGCCATATAACCCGCACTGGCGGATGTCGTTTACCAGAGAGAAGCCTCACCTACGAGGTGGATATTACTTGCACATTGGTCCTGAGGAGGCATTTTTAGCTGCCGGATTTTGGAACCCTGAGCCCAAGGATCTCGCACTTATCCGAGGCAACATAGCGGCAGATCCAGATCGATTTAAAGCTGCTGTCAGTGCATCGTCAATACGCAAAACTTTTGGTGATATTTACGGGGATGCTGTCAAAACATCACCTAAAGGATATGATAAATCACATCCTGAGATTGACTTGTTACGAATGAAGCAATACTTGTTTCAGAAATCCTATGATATCGAATCAGTTGTGCATCCCGACTTTGCCAAAGTAGTATCCAAATCATTCAAGGCGATTCGGCCATTTTATGACTACATGAGCGATATCCTTTCTCACAATC
>JBCBIX010000045.1:0-20870 GCA_038523965.1 Bacteroidota bacterium | reverse complement strand
AGTGCGTAATGCTGCATTCGATCCAACTGCTCTGTAGTGAACCGATTAACATTGGCATTATAGGTCATGTGATTATTGGCAAGCTCATCCTCAGAGGCTAAACCCATAAAGGAGCGACTTACAGCATCTAAGCTCCACGGATGACTCAATCCAAAAAAATGACCCATCTCATGTACTAATGTGGACTTATCCGAAAGACCAGGATATGCGATGAACAGCCGATCGAATCTGGGGCTGTTGGCCGCATAACTGGATTGGTAAGCACTCAATACAGGTGTGAATCCCATCATAGCGCTTCGTCCATCATTCGTAGAGTAGGTTTCAAATAAGAAGACGTTGATACCTCCAGTAATTTCAATCGGCCTGGTTAACTCGTCTACGAGAGAGTGAGACTGATTCACAAAATCTTCATGCAATTGTGGGATGTACGCATGGTTTGGATCCATGAAAAGACGGTTCAATCTGAATTTGATCCTCCCTTCAAACTCTTGGTTTAGATATTCGATATTCTCCCCAATCTGCACGGTGATTTTCTGGTCAACCTCCTCTTTACCCATGAGATAGAAGTTGACGTTGAAGACGGGCACCTCTGACTTAACAACTGATTGGCTTGTCCAAAACATGGACAGGACTGAGGTGAATATGAGTAGCAGTTTCAGCGTATAAGCTTTGAACTGAAACTATTTTATTTCGGAGACTATTGCTTCCGCGATAGATGATATGGTAGATTCCCGACTTAAGATTCCCTTAATACGTCGGTATCCGTCGATAATGCGCTTTCTGATCTCAGGATTTCTGAGTGAGTTCAGTTCTTCTTTTATCCTTTCTGGAGTGCAGTCAGACTGAATCAACTCCGGTACTAACTGTTTTCTTAGGACCAGATTAACTAAAGAAATATGGTCGACAGTGACCAAGCGCTTTGCCACTTGGTAGGATATCCATGGTAGCCGGTAGCACACGATTTGTGGAACTTCAAGTAAAGCCGCCTCAAGGGTTGCTGTTCCCGATGTCACTATAGCCACGTCTACTTGCCCAAGAATATCGCGAATTGAATCACCTGATATCGACCATTGCAATTCCTTGAACGGAGTACATATCGCCTCAACCAAGGATTCTCTTACCGTAGGTGCACATGAGACGATGATCTGTGCCTTCAAACCAATCATGGCCCCAAGCATATGTGGTAGTATCTGTCGAATCTCATGCTCTCGACTACCAGGAAGCAAAGCAATTTTATGAATGGGAGACTCTGTAATATCTGTCTTTACGTCAATCGAAGATTCGGGGATCGATGTCAACGTCGACGCCGTGACTAATGGATGTCCATAGTATACCGTATGGATGCCTTGATTTTCGAAATAAGTTTGTTCAAATGGATAGATCACAATAATTCGATCCGCATACTTCCTTAGCGATCGAATTCTACCCGAGCGAGACGCCCAAACTTTAGGAGGGATATAATAAACAACCTCAATTCCCTTTGATTTGGCCCAGGCGGCTAATCTCATATTAAAACCTCCGAAATCCACCAAAACGAGGCGATCTATCCCTATTCGTAAGATGTCCTTTTTGACGGCTTTAAAGAGCGATCTCCACTTACCGAGACCGCTCAGAACAGGTAAAAATCCCATTGTGGACAGAGATGTGATATCTCTTATGATATCCACTCCAACTGCAGCAAGATGACGTCCGCCCCAACCCGCAATCCGATGTTGTTTTTGCTCTATAAGCGGTTTCAAGACCAGCGCCGCCAGTAAATCACCCGAAGCCTCTCCAGCCACAACAAACAACTTCATCACGTCAAGGTAGCCCAAACGAAAAAAGGCTCCGACAATTGACGGAGCCTTGTAGAAATTCGTTCAGTTCGGTGGGGCTATTCGATTAAGACTGTCTTGGATAATACCTCGCCATCGACATACTGAACCCTGATAAGATGGATACCGCCAGAGTGCGAGGTAACATCGATTCCATCACCAACAACCCTGTCAACTGCATAGGTACCCACCCGACGACCGTCAGCTTGATATATCGATATATCGATGACCTGGTCGACAGCTCCAAGGTTGAGATAGAGTCGGTCTGTCACAGGATTTGGATATAGCGTCAGCTCTTTTGTCGTAATTGATGGCAAAGCAGAATCACTTCGACCAGAAGCCATGACTGGCTTGGAGACAATCACATCAAAGCTACACTCGGCTTCGTTACCACAGCCGTCACTGGCGCGATAGCGGATGGTAGTTGTTCCTAATTTGAAGCGAGAACCACTCGTTGGGCCTTGGATCTGCTCGACATTATCACAATCCTTAATCTCGACAACGAATTCTCTCTTTTCTGTCCCGTCAGTATCGTCCCACTCTCCTGCTCTATTAAGTTCGACATAGTCACCTCCATTTGGACGGCCGGCACCCCAAGAGGTATACCTTGCTATCGACCCGTCAACCCATCTGAATGATCCTTCTCGCAGCTCATCTGTCAATCCGATGTATGCTTCTGGTTCTATCAGACGTGCGGCGATATAAGCATTCTCTTCAGGTGTCTCTATAACTGCAAGCGTACCTCCAATAGATCTCGATAAGCGTTCTGCCAGATACCAGCTTGTCTTACGAGTACTGCAGTAGTAATGCGAATCTCCAAAACTCCCCATGTACAAGAAACCCTTAATCTGCTTGGAATTACACTTATCACAGCATGATTCGAAGATGGGCTCATCCCATGATACACGTGCCCATCCTGCTGTAACTTCTACTTCTATATCATCGGGACATGTTAATGTGCTGCTGTTGTCAGAGGTCACAGTAAACGTACATTCGTCATCCGTTCCGCATCGATCAACTGCACTGTAGCGTACAGTATATACAGTCTCATCATCAGTCTTTACGACATCCAATAGCTCCCTTGTCACCTCCACACAGGGTACTTCTATGATGCTACGTAGTGCTTTGCCACTGGTCTGGTCATTCCACATCCCATTACGGAGGAGCTCTACATAGTCTTGACGTCGCCCATAGTTGTTAGGCTGATCTCCGAACCAGTTACTATACGTTAGAGGCGAACCATCGACCCATACGAATGTGCCCTCTTCGACCTCATCTGTAAGTCCGATATAGACAGCATTATCGGTGAGTAGTGATGTGAGAAACTCATTCTCCTCGGCAGATTGAATGACCACTAATTGTCCTCCCGCTTCTTCGGCTAAACGCTTGCTCCGTACCCAATTTGTTTTGCGCTCTGAGATGTAGTACGACATACCATTGCTAATGCCGAGATAGTCATATCCAGGGATATTATCCGATACGCATTCTATGCAATTGGTCTGCACAATAGGATCAGGCAAATCTGCCAAAATGAGTGTGTCGATACACTTCTCATTTATGTCATCTGGACAAGTAATCTCAACCTCCTCAGGGACTGTCACGATAAATGAACAGCTGGTCGAATTACCGCAGCCATCAGTCGCGACAATGGTTACCTCTGTCTCTCCGGTAGAAAACATATCCCCACTGTTGAAATTAGATGACAGCGTTACTTCACAGTTGTCCTCGGCCACTGGATCATCCCAGACAAAGACCGGATTATCCGGGTCCAACGTGACATCCGTAGGACACATAGTGATCGTCGGAGCTTCGTCATCGATAAGAGTGATCAACTGCTCACAAGTAGCTGACTGCTCAGGTCGATTCGGATCAGCTGCCATCCAAGTCCTTCTGATTACCGTCTGCCCGTCACAGGGGCCTGTACTCACGACTTCATCAACAAAAGTGATGTCTGGATCACCACAGAAGGATCCACCTCCAACGGCAGTTGCAACTCCGGTGATACTTGGATCTACAGAGGTATTCGGACACCCTTCAAAGTCTTCTGGACAGGTGATGATCGGATCATCTAAGCAGCATGACTGCGTCACAGTTACAGTAAATGAATCCATCGCAACATTGCCACAGATATCGGTAGCCGTGTAGGTCACCGTGGTAACCCCGATCTCAAAGACTGCACCACTGGCTACATCTGATGTGATGGTGACAATACCGCAATTATCCGTAGCTGTAGGCTCGTCCCATAAGACAGTTCTAAGACAATTATCTTCTGAAGGAAGCAATACATTGAACGGAACATTCATCAGTACTGGAGGCTCTTGATCATCCAGAATAATATTCTGCTCACATGTAGCAACAAGAGTTGGATCACCTCCCGGATAGGAGGCGGTCCATGTACGAGTAATGAATGTGCGACATCCTTCTATGGTCGCCACTTCGTCGTCGAAGGTCAACATAGGCATAGGACAGTCTGGACCTCCAGGAAGTGCAGTTGGCATACCCGTTATCTCAGGTGTCATCTCTGACTCTGGACACCCTCTGAAATCAGGGACACAGGATAAAATCGGCGCATCAGTGCAACATCGCTTTACAACTGTGATGTCAAATTGTGCAGTAGTCTCATTACCACATCCATCTATCGCAGTTGCTGTGACCGTTGTTACTCCGAGATCAAAAGATGAACCGTTAGCGATATCTGTTGTGACAGTTATCTCTTCACAATTATCCGTTGCTGTTATAGCCGGCCAAGTCACATTCACCATACAGTCATCCTCCGAGTCAATGGTGATACCATCAGGTATAGATGTAAATACTGGTGCCTCATCGTCTGTAAGGATGATCTGCTGAGTACATGAGGCTGTTAGGTCTAAGCTCACTAACCCTGGATAGATCGCCACCCAAGTCCTTTGGATCACAACTCTACATGGATCCGAATCGTCGATCATATCATCTACGAAGGATACGGTCGGCATAGGGCAGTCTGGACCTCCAGGCTCTGCCTTAGTCACTCCAGTGACACTTGGATCAGTATCCGAACCTGGGCACCCCGTAAAGTCAGGAGCACACATGATCAGAGGAGCATCGGTACAACATCTTTCGATGATTGTGATCAAGAAAGTAGCAGTACTCATATTACCACATCTATCCGTCGCAGTTAGTGTGACGGTTGTCTCCCCTATATCAAATCGACTTCCGTTAGGTACACTTGACGTGATACGAACATCACCACAGTCGTCCTCTGCCATTGCTGCCGGCCAAGTCACTGCAGCTGTGCATGACTCATCAGAATCTACCGTGATGTCTTCTGGGATTGAGGTGAAAGTAGGTTCATCCTCGTCTGTCAACGTAATGGTTTGTATACAAGACGTAGTGAGTAAGGGATCCGCCCCACCAGGATAAAGAGCAGTCCATGTGCGCTCGATGATAACGCTACAGTCGTCCATGTCCATGATCCGCTCATCAGCGAATGAGACTGTCGGAGTGGGGCAATCTGGTCCGCCAGCTTCGCCTACTGCTAACCCCGTCACACTCGGGTCTATAGAACTTCCTGGACAGCCTGTAAAGTCATCAGGACAGGTAATTATCGGCGGATCTGTGCAGCACCTTTTGATCACAGTCACAGTAAATGTGGCTGAACTACTATTGCCACAGGCATCAGTAGCGGTAAGTGTTACTACAGTTGTTCCGATGTCAAATCGACTACCATTTGTGATATCTGACTCGACTGTGACTCCTCCACAATCATCATCTACTACGGCAGCTGGCCAGGTGACCGCTACGGTACATGAGGCGTCTGAGTCTATGGTAATGTCGTCTGGTACTGAGGTAAACACCGGTGCTTCTGTATCAATAAGGCTGATATTCTGTTCACAGGTTGAGATGAGCATCATATCCACGCTGCCTGGATATAGTGCTGTCCATGTGCGACGGACCATCGTCGTACATCCATCATCACTCATGACTACCTCATCGTCGAAAGAGACTGTTGGGTTAGGGCAATCAGGCCCACCTGGCTCGCCTATGGCTACTCCTGTTACACTTGGATCGATGCTACTACCTGGGCACCCGACAAAGTCGTCCGGACATGTAATAATCGGTGGATCGACACAGCAACGCTGTATGACAGTGACCGTGAATGAAGCTGTAGTCATATTTCCACACTCATCTGTCGCTGTATAGGTGACTACTGTCTCTCCTACATCAAATACAGAATTATTCGCCGGTGATGATGTCAGAGAAACCATCCCACAGTCATCCGTACCAGATGGTGCCCTCCATGAGACCTGTGCGGTACATGACTGGTCGGAGTCAATCGTGATATCGTCTGGAAGGTCTGTGATCTCCGGAGCCGTGTCATCCGCCAGTGTGATTGTCTGTGTACACTGATCGATTAACATACCAGGCAGATCTGCATATGAAGCAGTCCACCTTCGTAGGACAACACTGCGACAATCTGTTCCTCCTCGTTGGACTTCATCCTCGAATGAGAACTCCACCATCGGACAGTTCTCCCCAGCTTCAGCAGTGGGTTCTCCTGTGACTGAAGGATCGAGATCTGATCCCGGACAGCCCATAAAGTCATCCGGACATGTAATCACCGGAGCCTCCGTGCAACATCGCTCCACCACAGTTACTCTGAACAAGCCCATAGCAATGTTACCACACACATCAGTAGCTGTATACATCACTGTAGTCGTTCCAATGTCAAATACACTTCCGCTTGAGATATTGGATGCGATTCTTCTAACACCACAGTTATCAGTGGCCATCGGTTCTTCCCAAGTCACCACAGCGGTACAACTCAGATCAGACTCGACCATGATATCTTGTGGTAGCCCCACAAGAACAGGAGGCTCTCGATCCCCGATGGTAATCATCTGTATACAGGTAGATACTAATGCTGGGTCATCATTATCCACATATGTTGCGGTCCATGTCCTCCGTATGGTTTGGTTACATCCTACGATACCCATCATGTCATCGACGAAAGTGATGTCAAGCTCTGGGCATTGCTCATTTCCTTTTTCTACCTGAGGACGCCCGATATCTACAGGATCGATCGAAGAATCAGGGCATCCGACAAAGTCAGGCGCACATGTCACGAAGACAGGTGGATCGACACAATCCGGGATACAATCCTCGACGATAACTGTCACAGAAGCAGTGTCTGTGCATGTATTAGCATCCATTACCACGACTGTGTAAGTTGTTGTTACGTCTGGTTTTACCGTGACCGTGGGATTAGGAGGTAATCCATTGCTCCACATATAAATAAATGGTGGCACTCCGGCGGCATTGGTCACGGTAATCACGGCCTCATCATCAGGGATATCAGAACATATCGTCTGATCACCCCCAAGGTCTGTACCGATAGCCTCGAGGATATTGATTTCGCACTCGACACATCCTACGATACTATCTGATGTGGCGTCTATCGGAGACGTAAATTCCACTGGAATATACTTTCGAGGCAAAGCGCAGCCATCTACTGTGTTCGCACAGTCATCGAATAGAACCGTGCTGTTAAAGCTACCTCCCGGAGAAGCATAGATCGCCAAGAGAGAGGCCTCCGCCTGAGAAGAAGCCCCGACCACGGTCACCTGCGCTCCAAACCGAGTCTTTAGCAAGTCAATGTTGTTGAATGGGCGTATGA
This sequence comes from Bacteroidota bacterium, assembly GCA_038523965.1. GTDB lineage: Bacteria > Bacteroidota > Bacteroidia > Chitinophagales > Saprospiraceae > JAJRXG01. The sequence continues at coordinate 13,403 of JBCBIX010000045.1, read as the reverse complement.
CAGAACAATTGATAAAACTACAGTTCGGGTCAAATCCAAATGCATCAGTAAAGATGACGAGCTGAAGACTGTTATTGGGATTCCTATTCAGGTCACCATTCTCAAGGGCCACCAGTATGTCACCGATGGCGTTGTTCAGGTCATCACCTCCGCCCTCAGAACAAAATCCGGAAGAATTTCGCGATGTACAGAACTGACGCTGGACCCTGTCGATGCGGTTACGTTCGCTAAGTGTGTATTCGATGTTCGTCTCGGCACCAAATGCGCCACCATAATGGACGACTCCAACCTGAGATCGTCGACACTTCTCTTGCACCTTATTGATCGACGTTAGGATCAGTTGCTCGAATGACGAATACTCCTGATCGTCTATGCTTTGCGAATTGTCAATTAAAAACAAGATGTCGGTAAAGCTGGTATCAGGGCTACAATCTGGAGCACAACTCTCAACAAAGACAGTCACTTCATCTGTACCAGTACAGCCATCGGGATCTGTTACTGTCACACGATATGTAGTTGTCTCAGCAGGGCGAACGGTCACTACGCGAGCAGATGGAAGAGTTGGCTCCCAGGAGTAAGTGAGGTTGTCTGGATTACCCTCGACCTCAACAGCGATCAATGCACTCTCACCGAGGTCACCACAGATGGTTTGGTTCTCTCCAAGATCTGGATTAATCGGTTCGATAATATTGATACGGCACTCTACACAAGAGACGACGTTATCCGATGTTGTAACAGCGTTATCGGTGAACTCGATGGGAATGTACTTACGAGGAAGTGCACAGCCATCCACCGTTGCCTCACAATCATCAAACAGCACAGTCTGGTCAAATTCACCTCCAGGTGAAGCATAGATAGCGAGTAAGGAGGCCTCCGCCTGAGAAGAAGCTCCAACGACGGTTACTTGGGCACCAAACTGTGTTTTGAGAAAGTCAATATTATTAAATGGTCTGATCACAGAACAATTGATGAAGTCACAGTTTGGGCTGAAGCCAAAGGCATCAGTAAAAATTACCAGCTGTAAGTCGTTATTTGGATTTCGACTCAGGTCTCCGTCTTCGATGAAGTCGATAATGTCTCCAATGGCGTTGTTCAAATCGTCCCCACCGCCCTCAGTACAAAAGCCTGATGAATTTCGAGTCGTACAGAATCGTCGCTGAATGCGATCAAAGACATTGTCTGTACTTAAATCAAATCCTATCTCGGTCTCTCGGCCAAAGGCCCCACCGTAGTGGACTACACCGATCTGCGAGCGAACACATTTCTGCTGCACCTTGCGGATGGACTCCAAAATGATATTGTCAAAAGCGTCAAACTCTTGATCGTCAATGCTTTGTGAATTATCAATCAAGAAGATGATATCGGTAAAACTTGTGTCAGTTACACAACTGGATTGTGCGTCAGCCCGTGTCATCACCCCCATACTAATGGCAAGTGTTAGTATCCAGACGTAGGTGCTTCGCGGCATAGTCATAGCTTTCATAGCGATAAATTATACAGGGATAGTAATGCGGTAAAATAACACTACTGCGGCATCTTTTGGATGATAACCTCTACATATATGTTAAATTCTAATGTGAATACAGGATGCTGCTACAACAGATCTCCCCCATGCGATCAACGCATCTCGTAGCATCCTAAATCTGGCGATTCGGGATCTCGAGGGCTGCCAGTAATGTCGACGTCCACCTCCTGAAGTGGTCGTCCTACATCCAAGGCGATACTCATGCTATCCAGTCTAAAGTTTGCATTGGCCTCATCACGAAATACGCTCCCTTCCATGTATTCAAAACAGTTCTGACAGGAGGATTCTGGATAGTTCTCTTTGGTCTCGAGGACACGCAGCAGAGTGTGATCCAGACGCAGTTGTAGAAGTTCAGGATCAGCGCCATCGGAGATATCAAGTACTTCGATCTCATCATCATTAGATCCCATGATAATGCTGTTTGTAAATGTTGCCTCGAGAGGATTTGTCACCACGGAGGCACAGTCGGCTGATACACAGTCAAAATTGTCCATAAACACAGCGGGCGATTGATTCCGATAGTTAGCCATTGTACAGTGCGAGAATTCGTAAGATCCCCCATAGACAAGAGCGATACTCTGTGGTCCATTACTATGGATGAGCGTGTTTGTAGCTCGAATTTCACTATGAATGCCGATTAGCCCTATTCCAGTTGTATTGCGAATCTGTACGTTGAGTAGATCGACTTGAGCTGCACTGTCTACACGCACGCCGACAACGCTATTTTTGATAAGCGTATTGGTAATCACGTTACTTATACTGCCAGCAAGAAACCTGATGCCAGCCCACTGACCAGCAACTTCTTCGAACGAAGGCTCTAATCGTGAGCCTTGTATCTGAATGGGATCTTGAACTGTTCCAAGGCATTCGAGTCTACCTCCTGCCGCGAAAAACAATCCTCCATCTTGGAACAGCACAGAGTCTGATAGCGCGATACCTCCATTGACATATACCTGGGTGCCAGGACGTATGGACAGATTACAATCTTCGATGATTAGCAATCCATAGACCACATAAGGCTTGGGGTCATCCCATACCACATTCTCATTCTCACAAGAGATTCCGATAATCTGCCCAGCGGCATCTCTTGAAGGGAAGTAATTGGCATTTTGACCGAAGGCCTCAAGGGTCATCGTTGAAATTTGACTCCCCACGACAACTTCGATATTCTCGCGAATAACAAATGGACTCACAGATATAGGTTGATCTGGATCTACGGTGACTTCGACAAAGACACGTATGCTATCATTTGCAAGTAGACGAATGTTGTTGACCTCGTTAGCGGGTATGCCGTCAACATTCATTCGAAACATGGATTGATCTCCTTTCTTCAAGCGAACGGCATCGATGAGAAGGTTTTGATCAGTTGTATTCTTAAATGAAAATGATCTCGTCGCAGATCCTAATGAGGTAAAAACAGTATCAAAGCGAAGAGTATCGATACTAAATGTGACCTCAACTGAAGCCGTCTCAATAAATTCTTCGTCAAAACAAGAGGTAATAAATGTCCCACAGGCAAGGAGCAGGACATATAAAGCGATAACGGATGCTTTGCTGACGGAATACGTCATTTTTGCGATTGAATTATGGAAACTGATTGCCGTGCGACGAAGGTACTTTTCTGTTTATCAGGTCAAAGTCCATGTCCACCGATATTATGACTAACCCTACGATAGACGTCGTCATCCCTGCTCATAATGAGGAGAAGTCCATCTCGCGTGTCATCGCAGACATCGACCACACAGTAGTGCGCCATATCATCGTTTGTAACAATGCAAGCACTGATGACACAAGGAAAGTCGCTCTTTCCGCTGGAGCTACAGTCGTAGATGAGCCTCAGCCTGGCTATGGTGCTGCCTGCCTTAGAGCACTTCGTCACATCGCTGATCTTCCAGAAAAACCAGATATCGTAGTTTTTTTGGATGGCGATTACTCTGACTTTCCAGAAGAAATACCTGCTTTGGTGGCTCCCATCAATGACCAGAGCATGGACCTGGTAATTGGCTCCAGAGTCTTAGGTGAGTTAGAACGAGGATCGATGACACCAGCGCAGTTATTTGGTAATTGGTTAGCGACTAATCTCATTAGGTTGATCTACAAATATCAGTTTACAGATCTCGGACCGTTCAGAGCGATACGTTATGATGCATTATTGCAACTTGACATGCAGGATCGAGACTTCGGTTGGACCGTCGAGATGCAAGTCAAGGCCTCAAAGATGAAGATGCGATGCACTGAAGTGGCCGTAGACTATCGTAAACGAATCGGGAAGTCCAAAATATCAGGGACAATTAGAGGAACCGTATTGGCTGGACACAAGATCTTGTGGACGATATTCAAATTGATCTGAGATGATAGCCACCATTATGGATAATATGATCGCCATCGGATCACTCCTTATCGTAGTCTTCTACTGTGTGGCCCTTATCCTGATTACGGTATACTGCCTCATGCAGTTTCAGTTGCTGTATTACTACAAGAGCAATCATAAGAATAGACAGCGACCTTCTCAAATGGAGGCTGAATCGGAACTCTTCTTACCACTGGTCACAATACAACTACCTATCTATAATGAGTTGCACGTCGTACAGCGGCTGCTTGGAGCTATCACGTCCTTGGATTATCCCAAGGATCGGTTAGAAATTCAGCTCTTGGATGACAGCACTGATGAAACCATCGATATCAGCGCTAATGAGGTGGTGAAATATCAAAATCTCGGCTTCGACATCGCTCATATCAGAAGAATCGATCGACAAGGTTACAAGGCCGGCGCACTCAAGTCAGCTACCCCAACAGCCAAGGGTGAGTTCATCGCCATATTCGACGCTGATTTCTTGCCTGAACCTGACTTCCTGAAGTCAACAATGCAGTACTTCAAAAATGACAGTGTTGGAGTCGTGCAGACCAGATGGGAACATCTTAATCAGAACTATAGTCTCCTGACTCGAGTCCAGGCCTTCCAGTTGAATGTTCATTTCACAGTAGAGCAGCTGGGGCGAAAACTTGGGAATCTGTTACTACAATTTAATGGTACGGCCGGCGTATGGCGTAAATCGACGATCGAAGATGCTGGAGGTTGGGAAGCAGATACACTCACAGAAGATCTCGACCTCAGCTACCGCGCTCAACTCAAAGGATGGAACATCGTCTATCTGGAGGATGTGACTTCTCCTGCTGAGCTGCCTGCTGAGATGAGCGGTCTCAAGTCACAACAGTACAGATGGATGAAGGGAGGAGCAGAGACAGCCAAAAAAGTACTTCCCAAGGTCTGGGCATCAGACCTTTCCTTCAAACGCAAGATCCATGCATCAATTCATTTGCTTGGGTCGACAGTCTTTCTCGCGGTATTTGCTGTGGGCTTTTTCAGTGTACCAATGGCTTTAGTTCTGCAGCCCTTGGGGATAAGTGCGAGCTACTTCACCATATTCTTGGTGAGCTTAACATCGATATTCTTGATCTACTGGGTAGCAAATGTTCAGGTCGCGTGGAAGGACGAGTCGCGTTTTAAGACATTCTTCAAGTTTGTATTTCTATTTCCTATGTTTTTGGCTTTATCGATGGGGCTCTCCTTTCACAATTCGATAGCTGTCATCCAAGGATATTTAGGGCGTAAGTCACCTTTTGTCAGAACGCCAAAGTTTGATATTACCAAGGTCGGCGAAAAGATCGCTCGTAAGCAGTACTTCAGTCGAAAGATTAGCAAAGTAACACTGTGGGAGGGCTTCTTCTTTTTGTATTTCAGCACAGCTATGATTTGGGGAATCGTCAGTGATGAGCCTGCATTTTTGATCATGCATATTCTTCTTTCCGTAGGCTACGGATTGATCTTCTACTTCTCGATCCGGAATGCTTGGGCGAAGTAGGATACTACGGTAGTCCTGATAAGCTCGCTTCGGAGGTGTAAGCTCCAAATAATCAAGGTCGATACAGAACAAAGCCAAGCTTCCTATTGTACTGCCTACGTAACCGAATAACTATGTGGACTGAACAAGAGAACCGACTTTCAGCGACCTATCAATTCAGGGATTTTGTACAAGCATTTGCGTTCATGACTGAGGTCGCATTTGCAGCAGAACGTGCGGCCCATCATCCCAATTGGTCGAACGTATATAATACGGTCAAGATCGATCTTACAACTCATGATGCTGGGAACACGGTAACTGATAAGGATCGCCAACTCGCCGAACAAATCACGTTAATCGCCGAGCGCTATCTCTCATAATGTTACGGTTAAGGCCCTGTTAACCACTTTATGCGAAGAAACTGGGATAGGATTGCGCTCGTTTCTTCGCTGCATTATTATTGAATCCTGACCAAAAAGAGAACTATGAAAACCATACTTCAACTGATCCTGGCAGGCGTTATCGGTGGGGCTATAGCCTTCGGTGCGTTCAAAATGTTTGACAAGGACACAGTGATCTACGAGACAACCCCAGTCCAAGTTGTGAAGACCCCTGTCAGCAATTCTACATCGATAGATTTTTCGACAGATTTTGTCAGTGCAGCCGATCGCGCAAATCCAGCGGTGGTGCATATCAGTGCTAAGAATGAAGAATATCTCGCTTACAGCCAAAACGGTGCTCGACGACAGTATGACCCCTACGAAGATTTCTGGGGATTCCGACGTCGACGACAGGGTGACAGACCACAAGCCGGTACTGGTTCTGGGGTGTTAGTTTCGAAAGATGGGATGATCATCACGAACAATCACGTTGTAGGATTCGCGGACTTTCTGGAGGTGACTACATCCGACGGTACGAGATATGAAGCACGTAAGATCGGCACCGACCCCAGCTCTGACCTGGCTATCATCCAGATAGAAGGAAATAACTTCCCACATTTAGAATTCGCTGATTCAGATGATGTCAAAGTTGGCGAATGGGTAGTCGCCGTAGGAAATCCTTTCAACTTAACATCTACGGTCACTGCAGGTATTGTCAGTGCTATTGGTAGAGATCTTGATATTATACAGGGCTTCAAGGCTATCGAAGAGTTCATTCAGACCGATGCGGTCGTGAATCCTGGCAATAGTGGTGGCGCATTAGTCAATGTCAAAGGAGAATTAATTGGCATTAATACTGCCATCTCTTCACCCACTGGTGTCTATGCAGGTTATTCGTTTGCGATACCGGCTAACCTCGTACGTCGCGTGATGGCAGACATCATCGAAGTCGGTGGAGATGTACAACGCACCATGCTTGGTATCACAATAGCAAACATTGAGGATGCAAAGAGAGAAGGCCTGGAGACTTATGCCGAATCTGGAGTATTTGTGACGGGATTTCCAGATCGAGTCTACAGCTCAGCCAAGTACAGCGGTATGGAGGTAGGTGATGTCATTACTGGAGTGGACGGGTCTCAGGTACGCGAACCAGAAGACCTCCTGGAGGCGGTCCGATACATCAAAGTCGGTGATACAATCAACGTCGAAGTCAACCGCAAGGGCAAGAAAAAAACGATCCCTGTAAAATTAAGACGAGGAATTTGATCAAAATCGATAGATCTACGTTCTAAAAGCAAAGTTGGTTTTTCGTTTTGTTTTGAGGCGCCCGTTGGAGTAATCCTTCGGGCGTTTTCACATTTATGGCAGCGAGGACTTTCGAGGCCTGGTGGATACTACCCAAGGACGGTAGCTTGTTATTCACGCATGAATCAGAAGCTCTTCGGACGCATTCCCTACAGGTACATCATCATTGGTTTTTGGAGTATCGTTTTGGCAGGCCTACTTGCCCTGATCTCCTCATTCATCTTTGTGGCCAAGACCAAGATGCCTGACACCAAGGAGTTAGAAAATCCAAAATTTGAAGAATCCAGTATTGTTTACTCCGAGGATATGGTGGAGATCGATCGCTACTTCCGAAAGAATCGACAGTGGGTACGCTACGAAGATCTATCTGAACATCTGGTACATGCCCTGATTGCGACAGAAGACCATCGCTACTTCGCACATAGCGGCGTGGACGCCTACGGTACGGCTCGGGCATTCGCATTTTTGGGGACGCGTGGAGGTGCAAGCACAATAACCCAACAGTTAGCTAAGCAATTCTTCACTGCCAATCGATCAAGGAATCCTCTGCGCCGAGTATGGCAGAAGATGAAGGAGTGGGTCATCGCAGTCGAATTCGAACGCCGGTACACTAAAGAGGAGATCATCGCTATGTTCCTCAACAAGTTTGACTTCAGGTATCAGGCGATTGGAGTGGTCTCGGCTGGTAACGTATACTTTGGTAAGGATCAACGGGAGCTGACTATCCCCGAAGCTGCGCTTCTGGTGGGAATGCTGAAAAATCCATACATCTACAGTCCTATCGAAAACCCCGATCGAGCTATACAGCGGCGTAATACGGTACTCGGACAGATGTATCGCAACGGCTATCTCGGACTCGAGGACTACCAGCGCTATCGTCAAGAACCAGTGGATGTCAGCGCATTCGCTAAGGGTACGAACTATAACGGTTTGGCACCATACTTCATGGCCGAACTCAAGAAGTATATCAAAAACCTTCTCGAAGAAAACCGCATCACCAAGCCTGGAGGAGAAACCTACGACCTGGATACAGATGGCCTTGAGATCTATACAACCATCGATACTCGATATCAGCGCCATGCAGAAGCAGCTATGAGAAAACATATGGCCAACCAGCAGAAGGTTTTTTTTAACTCATGGAGAAATGAGGATCCATGGACCTACTTCGAATCTGACGTTCAAAACAAAGATCGCCAGCAACTGGCCAGAAATGGTCAACTGAACAGACTCATCGAGGGAACAGGTCTTTATCGCTCCCTGCGCAAGGAGTATCTCACCGATGTATCTGCTCGATTAGCTGATGAGATACCTGATGTCCGGCTCTGGGATGGAGATATCAAGAGACTACTCCGTGCTGAGCAGGACAGGACTTACCTCAATGACCTTATTAATCGGAAGTACATCAGCAAGGCTCAGAAGGAAGTCTATGATCAGATAATGAGTTCTCCCACATTCGAAGTCCTTAAATCACGTTGGAAAGAGTTTAAGGCTGAAGTCAAAAGACAGGTGAACATCAAGCAGCCTCGAGAACTGTACAGCTATTCTGGACCAATTACTCAAAACCTATCGGTGCTTGATTCGATCAAGTACATGAGCAAGTTCCTCCAATTAGGGTCGGTTAGCATCGAGCCACAGACCGGATATGTCCGCACATGGGTTGGCGGAACTGACTACGACATTTGGAAATTCGATCATGTGACCTCTGACCGCCAGATTGGCTCGACATTCAAACCCTTCCTCTACACAGCCGCTCTGAACAACGCAATATCGCCATGCTACAAAGTGCGAGACATGCAGTACACCATTGCTGCTGGAGATCCGATTTTCCAATTGAGCAAGACCTGGGAGCCATCGAATAGTAGAGATGAATTCTCAGATGAAGAAGTCACCCTCAAGGATGGACTTAAACTATCACTCAACTCTCTCTCGGTCTGGCTGATCAAGCAACTCGAGTCCGTAGACCCCATCATCGATGTCGCATCAAGCATGGGTATCAAGAGATCCAAAATCCCGCCAGTACCAAGTATCGTACTTGGCTCACCAGAGATCAATGTCTTAGAACTCACTACGGCATATGCGGCATTCGCTAATGATGGGATCGCTACTAAACCAGTCTTCATCAAGCGCATCATTCATAAAGGAGTGAGTCTATATGAGAGTCAAATCCAACAAGACAGAGCCATCAGCTCAGATGTGAATACTGCGATGGTCGAACTACTCAAACACGCCTCGAGTAGCCGCCACTATGCTTTGAAGACGGACTTTGGAGGGAAGACAGGTACTACGAATGATCATGTCGACGGGTGGTACGTCGGTATCACTCCTAATCTGGTTATAGGTACATGGGTCGGTGGAGATCTGCCATGGATCAGGTATAGAGACCTTAGTCTCGGTCAAGGAGGACAGATGGCACGACCCTTTTTCATCGATTACATGCAGCGTATCGAAGGAGATTCAGAGATTGGTTTTGAGACAGATGCACGATTTTTGTTCGCTGCCGAACCAACGATACGAACAGACTGTGACGCCTACGAATCTCTATATGCACCGGTTGATTCATTAGATACGTTAGGTGACGAGTTTCAAGAAGAATTTTAGTGGTCTGTCTTGTCGTATGGCGTATAAGTAAATGTGTTTTTCTGCCTGCAGGGATGAGTGGAAGGCACATAGATTGACCTACCTTTGCTTCAGCGCAGAGGGATAATTGATCCAGATAGTCATCTGAAAATCGATCATCGCCTGCGTTAGAAGGTTTCTCAAAAGATCATCGTGACTACAGGCCATCATGTTTTATAAGTCGATCATTCAGGGCAGACTCTCTTTTGGTACTCAAAAGAGCTACGATAAGGTCGTCAAGATGTACGCCTATAGAGCTGAGACCTATTACAAGTCAGACATCCTGTTACTTCAGGAAGATATTTTCAACAGTGCAGACCTGGCCATGGTGATACCAAGGTATGTGGGTAACGCGTCGGACAAAAATTTCAAGAACACCGTCAGTCTGATCGATTACTGTAGCCAATTCGCCGTAGCTGGATCAGTGCAGGCGTGGATGATCAATGAGGGAAAAATTCTAAATCACGCCAACATCTTTCCAAATAGTGATCGCACGGTGGTGCAAAATTTCAATCAAGGTGAAAAGTTCTTCCGCCAGTGGGGAAAGAATGAGGAGGCGTTAGAGGCATTTAATAAGACCATCGAAGGCTACCAGAAACATGGGCAGGCCTATGAGCGAAGAGGATGGATTAATATTCGATTTAAGAATTATAGCGATGCCCTTTACGATTTCAACAAGGCTATTGCACTGGATGACAGCATCGCATTCGCCTACTACGGTAAGGGACAGATCGCTATGCACGAAGCTAATCTCGAAGAAGCCATCGATTGCTTTGAAGCTACCATTAAAAGAAGTGTTGCATTGCAGTCAGTGCATTGGAGAGCGAGGCTTCGTAAGGCAGAATGCTTGATCGAATTAGAACAATGGGAAAAGGCGGCATTCGAACTTCGCTTCTTTACTAATCGCAAATTCGCACCAGACGACTCCAATAATCAGCGTCTACCTCGAGCATTAACGATGTATGGCATAGCCCTCATCGGCATCGAAGACTATCTGAAAGCCATCGAGGTACTCACTCGGGCGCTTGAGATACACGATGACGAATCGAAGAATGTCGATCTCTCGCAGACCTACTTCTACCGTGGTTTAGCCAAGAAAAAACTCAATAAGAGAGATGCTAAGGCAGATCTGCTACAAGCCTCGGAGATGGGTTATGAGGCTGCACAAGAGTTTCTCTAAGTCCCCTCAATAGGGGCATGCAAGATATGAATCCAATTGATCAAAAGCATGCCTTCTCCTTAGTTGTCTTTGCGGCATTGATCTCTGGTATCAGCGGCATTCTCATCAAGTTCATGTCGATCCCGACTACCTCTATGGCTGCCGTTCGATCCGGAACACCAGTGTTAGTGACAGGAGTATATCTGGTATTTGTCGGTCGCTCCATCATCAAAGAAGGATACCAAACAATGCTTGGCGCATCGGTGATAAATACAGCACGGATGTTTCTTTTTTTTACTGCCTACATCTACACCTCGATCGGTAATGCGGTAATTGTAATGTATACCTGGCCCATCTTCGCCACCATCCTAAGCGCCCTCATTTTGAAGGAAGTTATCACCCGCAATCAGGTGCTCCTATTGATTCTATCTTTTATTGGGATTCTGGTCGTCTATGCTGACAAAAAATTTTCATTAGCAGATCGAGATTTTATTGGGATATCTGCGGCACTCGGATGCGCATTTTGCTACGCTCTTACCATTGTCATCTTTAAGTCCAAAAGCAAACATTACGGTCCCGCCGAGACAATCTTCTATCAAAACCTGATACCTGCACTTCTTTTTCTTCCCTTTCTGCTCTCTTCCCGGCCTTGGCCATCTAACCTGGATTGGGCGCTATCATTGACCCATGGTGTGGCGATCGGTGTCATCATGTTCTTGGCTTTTTTCAGTGGTCTGAGACATCTCAATGCGTCACGCGCATCGATGATTACCTATCTGGAGATCATCAGTGCTATGCTCTTGGGCTATATCTTCTTGGGTGAGACGCTGACGACTACGACAATCATAGGTGGTGGCATCATCATATTCGCCACAGTCGTTATGCGGCTCTCGAAGTAAGAAGGTCTCCCCCATCAGAAATAACCCAGACCAGTGTGTTGGAAAATACCTTGGAGGCGTTATCTGGTTTAAGTTCTTGGACTTTTACACTGTAGCCAATGCCCCCCACACCCAGTGATCAAAAGGAATCCAATCTCCATCTTCAATCACAAAGACCACAGGAAGAAACAAGAAGTAACCTTCTAATCCATTATTCTTTAATTCCAAAAAGGATGTAACCTAAGCCAACACTTTTAATCTGAACTAACCATGTATTTCGCCGGAAACAATACTAATTCTCATGAAAAGCGCAATAGTTCATCTCTGGCAAGACCCTGTTTGGAGTAAAGTAATAGCCACCTTAATTGCTGCTTTGGTTATCTGGATTTTCAAACAGATATCGAGTAAAATTTCACAATATGCTGAGAGCAAAAGAGAAACTCCTGGAAGAATACAACACGCTGATTCTACAGACGAGCTAAGTGTAACATCTATTAAACTGTGACGTCTTCCCATACCAACTGGTCGTCCTGTGTCGGCACCGACTATCTTAGCATCCATGATCAGAACCTTAGTTGTCCTTACGACAGTCACTCTATTTGGAGTGCTTATCTGGCAGAGCTGGCACCTGCACGACATCGTACATGAGCGCAAGGCCTTGATGGAGGATTATGCCGAGATCAATAAGGCCAACTACGAACTTTTCAATATTGAACTCTGGAAAGAACAAACCCTCGATATCATCAACGAGAGGATCAACACCTTTGAAATATCACCGGCGACATATCAGATGTTAGATGGTCTACTCAAAGGCTATCTCAATGATCTACATACACGCTACATCACTCAAGGTGAATTAGCAGATGTAATCATCAGCGAAGTCAAAACCAGCGGTAAGGTCAATGCATTCTTGGTCAAGGTCGTCGAACAACAAGTGCCGACTCTCGTCAAGGATCTCGATCTACGTCCGCAGATACCTGGGTTATCGGCTAATATGATTGCCGAGATCAAGGCAAACGAACCACTTATCATGGAGTATGTCCGTAGCGAACTCCTTCGATTGGTAATGGACAACTCGACAAGGAACCTGCGGGATCGACGCCAAGGTATTTTTGAGAAGTATAATACCACCACAGCTGAAGAAGCCGATATCTATCTACTCGACAAGATCAATGCCCTGGATATGAGTATCCGTAGTGGTATGATCACACTAATCGGCGCCGGGCTTTTGGTTTTGCTTAGCTGTGTTTTGCTGGGTCAGGCATTCTCAGGGGTCTGGATGATCTCATCTCTGACGGTTCTGTCAGTGATCCTCTTGGTACTGGGAGTATCTATGCCTATGATCGATATCGATGCACGTCTCAGTTCTTTTGGTTTCACACTGATGGACCAAGACATCAACTTTGACGAGCAGATCATCTACTATCAGAGCAAATCAATCGTCGAGGTCACACAAACACTATGGCGTGGTGGTACTTGGGATCTAAAGTTAGTCGGTGTACTTGTCATCATGTTCAGTGTGATCTTCCCTACGATAAAGCTAATCCTTTCGGGGCTGTACCTTTTTACAGAAAGAATTAGAAAAAGCCAATTAGTAAAGAAAATCATCTTCCATCTGGGTAAATGGAGTATGGCGGATGTGTTTGTCGTTGCGATTTTCATGGCCTACATCGGATTTTATGGTATCCTCTCCTCCCA
>JBCBIX010000044.1:0-21489 GCA_038523965.1 Bacteroidota bacterium | reverse complement strand
TTACAACCTTCTTCAATCCAAGTTGGCCATAGGCTCGGGTGGCCTTACCGGCAAAGGTTATCTACAGGGGACACTAACCAAACTAAACTATGTCCCTGCTCAAACGACCGACTTTATCTTCAGCAGTATTGGTGAAGAACAAGGGTTCGTAGGATGCATTGCACTGATACTACTCTTCATGATCCTGATCTATCGCATCCTTCTCATCGGCGAAGGGCATAAATCAGGTTTTGCCAAGTACCTGTGTTACTGTTTTGCTGGATTCATTTTTGTCCATGTCTTCATTAACATCGGAATGACTATGGGTGTGACACCTGTCATTGGAATCCCATTGCCATTCATTAGTAAGGGTGGGTCGTCGATGTTAGCATTTTCGATGATGATCGGTATGGTACTAAGCATTAGTCGCAATCGATGATCTTCCTAAGTTTGGATCCTACTTAGACGGACGCCTGTGCCTATCACATTTCACATCCAAAACACCTTGCCAAGTGGTCATGCACGCACCGGCTACTTGCATACGGATCACGGGCTTATTGAGACGCCCATTTTCATGCCTGTCGGCACTCAGGGCACAGTGAAAGCACTTCGCCAGCAGGATTTGATCGGATTAGGGGCACAGATCATTCTTGGGAATACATTCCATCTCTATCTCCGACCTGGGAGCGACCTGATCTCCAAAGCCGGAGGTCTTCATGAATTCATCCGCTGGGATCGCCCTATGCTCACAGATAGTGGTGGATATCAAGTCTACAGCTTGAGTGATTTACGCAAGATCACCGAAGAAGGAGTCAAGTTTAGATCTCCTATAGATGGCTCAAAACATTTCTTCAGCCCCGAATCAGCGACCGAAATACAACAACATATCGGTGCCGATATCATCATGGCATTCGACGAGTGTACACCCTATCCCTGCGAAGAAGATTATGCTCGCAGGAGTATGCATATGACGCATCGATGGCTGGAGCGATGCTTGACCTACTTCGCCAAACATGATGGACCCCACAACTATGCCCAAACCCTCGCACCTATCGTCCAGGGTAGCACCTATCCTAAGCTTCGAGTGGAATCCGCCAAGTATATCGCTGACAAAGGGTGTACCATTAACGCCATTGGAGGACTATCAGTAGGCGAGCCAGCACCGATCATGTACGATATGACGACATTAGTGTGTGAGCATCTACCCGTCGATAGAGCTCGATATCTGATGGGCGTAGGGACTCCTCAGAACATCCTGGAGTGCATCGATCGCGGGATTGATATGTTTGATTGCGTGATGCCCTCGCGCAACGCCAGGCATGGACTACTCTACACAGCAGAGGGAACGATCAATATCAAAAATGCCAAATGGAAGGATGTATTCGAGCCGATCGATGAACATTCGACCTCGGCTCTGAGTCGAGAACATACCAAGGCTTATTTGAAGCACTTGTATAGCGTAGGAGAAGCACTGGGGCACCAGATCGCCACCATGCACAACTTGAGTTTTTATCTGTGGTTAGTGAAAGAAGCACGAAACCATATCCGTGAGGGAGATTACACCACGTGGAAGTCAGACATGGTTCAGCGTCTCGATCGACGCCTATAACGACTGTCTTAGTCCCCGAACTTCTCCGCTATCGCGGGTAGGTATTCGACTAAGAAGATGTAGGTGACAACGAGTAGACCCATCATCACCAGTATGAGGATTCGATTTGACTTTCGCTTAGCAGACGACGCATAAGAATCCTCGCCGGCACGATACTTTTTACGAAACCCGGCCTTGATTCGGTCCTGAGCTAATCTTGTATTCCTTGCATTGTCTGATGTGTAGGCTTTAACCCGTCGATCCAGATCTTCTTTCTCTGGATCGTAATATCTCGGGATGTAATCAAACTTGCGATGCTTAATCCGATTGCCAAAATTGATGAAACCCATGCCTACAAGTATAAGTCTTCCAGTAGTCCTTGTCTTGTTGAGTGGACTTGTTTCATTCATACAAATGGATAATCCCGGTCTAAAAGCAATCGTGGATCGTTTCACATCTCCACTTGGGACTTCTTGGTAAGTCCTTGCAAGATTTCGCATCTGGACACGAGGTCATCTATACCTCAACTTGCCACTTTAACGAAGATTTATACTGAAACAAATCCACTCCACAGGCTTCTTGTAGTTACATGTGGGCGACGGCGATCTATCGTTATGTCGTTTGATTATCCATTGACAAAACACAACACATGAAATCCATTCTCACGATCTCCTTCTTTTTTGTAGTCGGTGCAGTAGTGCTATCCGCTCAAGACAAAAAGCCTCTCAGCCCACCTATGTCTCTCGAAACAACCATCGAAGACACTGACATCACGATTAAGTATAATGCCCCATCCAAAAGAGGGCGAGTCATCTTTGGCGGCCTTGAGGATTATGATCAAGTCTGGCGAACGGGAGCTAACGAGGCGACTACCATCACTTTTGGCTCAAATGCCAAGGTTGAAGGCAAAGACATCGCCGCCGGCACCTACTCTTTATTTACCATCCCAGGCGAAGACAAGTGGACTGTCATCTTTAACAAGACCGCCAAGCAATGGGGCGCTTACAGCTACAAGCAAGCAGATGATGCCCTTCGTGTTGTTGTAACGCCTAAGAAGAATAAAGAAATCGTTGAGACGATGACTTTCGAAGCTATGGAAGATGGTATCGTCCTGAAATGGGATGATGTAATGGTACCATTTGAGATATCAAAGTAAACGGGACCGTTCTCTTTCTCATAGACGGCATCTTACCGTGTTAAGGCATCGAAGTAGGACCTGTCGGGTGCGGTATTCGCTTACCTTCAACGTCCACATTCTCTTAACAACTAAATCTTAGAACCATGGGACTATTTTCATTCATCAAGAACTCTGGAAAAAAAGTATTCAAGAAAAAGGAGTCCGCTCCTGAGCTTACCGCAGAGCAGGAAAAGATTCAGTCACTCCGTAACGCAGTCACCAGTCTTGGCATTCCCGTCAATGGCTTGGACATTGACTTAGCTGAGCAAGTGATCGTAGGTGGCTCTTGTGATACGAATGCAGATCGAGAAAAGGTCATCCTCGCACTGGGGAACGTCGAAGGAATTGGTGCTGTAGCTGATCATATTACTGTGGCCAACCCTGAGCCAGAGTCTACTTTTCATGAAGTGAAAAGTGGAGATTCACTGAGTAAAATCTCAAAAGAAGTCTACGGAGATCCAATGAAGTACAACATCATCTTCGAGGCTAACAAGCCGATGTTGGATCACCCAGACAAGATCTATCCAGGTCAAATACTTCGTATCCCAGCGTTATAGCGCTCTGGTACATAAACGTGCATTTGAGGGTGTCATGTCGATCAGATATGACGCCCTTTTTTCATGGATTAGAGTTCGTAAGACGCGATCAGTGGATAGTGGTCGGACATCACTGTCTCAAGACAAGTAAAGCCTACTTCCTCTAATTCTGGGGACGATAAGATGTAGTCAATGCGCAGTAGTGGGATTCCTCCAATCCACGTAGTACCCCAGCCACGCCCTTTGCTCAGAAAGGTATCTGTCAACATATCCCTAAAGACGTGATATGTATATGACATCGGAGGATCATTAAAATCTCCAGCCAGAATCACTGGATGTGGACTCTGTCGAATTCGTTCACGAACCTGAAGCGCCTGCTGACCTCGTCGTGTCGCATACTTGGGATATTTCACTAATAGGTCCTTTAATCCTCTTACGGCATCAGTGCTTTGGTATCCATCTTCATTAGCCAGAAAGTCATAAGACGATTGATTGAGCCTGTTTGACTCAAAATGGGTGCTGAAGACCCTAATAGTATCTCCGAAAGCAGCGATATCCGCCCATAAACATGTATTCACCGGAGAGCCAAAGTCAACCTTTCCCTTGTTGACCATCGGATAGCGGCTCAGGATCACAGCACCTTGGTCAGATATTTTGTGATAGTGTTGATAATCGAACACTCCTCGGAGTGCATCCTCTGCGATATGGTTCACTTCTTGGGCACAGATAATGTCGGGGATAGGTCCTTGTGACATCAGCTGTTCGAAAGCTTCTTTTTGCAAATTGGAATAGTTGTGCTTATGATCGACCAGCTTTACTCCCATCATGGTGTTAAAGGATAGGACATGGAGATTCCCATCATGCCTTGGTGGACTCAGAGCAGGCTTCACATAGTGACAAAAGCTCCGGGTGCTTCCGATAACCAAGAGCAGAAGCAGCCCAAAGGTGATTCTATTCCGATACCAAGTAAACGTCAAGCAGGCAATCGCAAACAGATAGATGTAAGGGAAGACCAGACCAAAAAGCACCAGTGCATCTTTCTCATTGGGCTTGATGTATGGCGCTATGATGGCTGAGATCAGCATGATAGCCGCCACGAATCCGATCACGCCTGTTATCCGCCATTTCACAGGTAGAAGTCAGTTCTTTTTACTTGCCTGATAAAGGATGTCCTTTTCTTCCTTAGTGAGGCTTTCGTATCCGGATACGTTGATTTTGTCCAGGATCTTATCCACCTCATCTTGGACATCTATCGAAGTTGTCGTCGATCCAGAGGATGATTGTTTTTGTTGCTTGCGCTGGTTATGGACGACCTTCATGGAGGCTTTGCGCTGTGGTTTCCAGTTTGAATCTGGAAGACCGTCAAAAATACGTTGAAGAGGATCTGTAAGGTCGCGACCCCTTTGTAAGAGGTGCACGTAAAACCCACCCATCAAGGCGCCCCCGAAATGAGCGAATGTACCGCCAGGATTAGAAGCCGAATGGAAAAGAATATCAATGACTACTAAGCCCAAAGCGACATACTTCAGCCTAACGTCTCCGATCAATAACAACCGCATGTTGTACTCCGGAGCGAGAAACGCCGCCGCTACTACAAAGCACATTACAGCTCCACTTGCCCCGTAGGCGATGCCCATGACATTGCTGATCTGCACCCATAAAATGTAAAACAACGCTCCAGCTATGCCTCCGATAAAGTAAAGCGGCAAAATCTTTCGATCGCCAATCAGGTCACCAACGATGCGCCCGAACCAATAGAGCATGATCATATTCCACGCGAAATGCCATAGGCCCTCATGGACAAACATATGTGTGATAAATGTCCATGGTCGTGTGAGCCACTTAAACGTCTCCGCATTTAGGGCGATATGCTGGATAAACGTAGTGTACACATCGCTGCCTGGAGGAGTGAACACCCTGACTAATGACACGATCAACAGCACAAAGGTGTTCACCAGAATGATGCGAGTGACCATGTTCCCGTGGTCGAACTGAGCTTTGACATCGTCAAGTATAGATTGCAACATGGTGCCTTCTTAACGTCTGCGCGTCCAGATGTTTTGTGATCGAAAGATGAAGTCACGAAAATAGTACTCTGCGTAGAGTGACGCTTGAATCAGGTATCAGTGCTTATCGATTAGCTATAGACCTTAAGGTGGATCAACATGCACGGATTACCTACATTTGCTGCTCATCTGAATATGGCTTTCATGAGTGAAGAAACCGTTACCCCGTCTACACGCAAGTATTGGTTACTTTTTGCCTTGTCGACCTTCTTGACTATCCTGATGCTCATTTTTGTAAATGAATGGTTCTGGGTGGGGCTACCGTTTGTCTTGACCTTTTTTGTCCAGGCATTGGACAAAATGTAGTCTTCTCGTTTCTTGGCATCCTTGAAGAATTATCCTCAACTGGTAGCAGATAATTCGATCGGCTCCAAAGGACATAATTCCTTAATTTTGCAGCCCTTTTGGAGCATCCCGCATGGAGCTACCTTTCCAACATATCGACAAAGACGGTCTTCCTAAACACATCGCCATCATCATGGATGGTAATGGTCGATGGGCCAAGCAACAGTCCAAACCAAGAGTCTTCGGACATAAGAATGGGGTTCGGGCCGTACGAGATGTCACGGAGGCAGCGGCAGAATTGGGCATTGAGTATCTGACCCTTTATGCCTTCAGCAAGGAAAATTGGAAGCGGCCACAGGTAGAGGTAGACACATTGATGAAACTCTTTATCACGACCGTGAGTAAAGAGCTCAAGACACTCAACGAAAACAATATCCGCCTTGAGGCCATAGGTGATCTCGATGCGCTGCCAGACGATACGTTACATGCACTTACGTACGCCATAGAAAACACTGCGCACAACGATCACATGACATTGGTCTTGGCATTGAACTACAGTGCTCGATGGGAGATTGTAGAGACCGCTAAGCAATTAGCAGGGCAGGTAGCCGATGGAACCTCCGACGTACGAGATATCGATGAGGAGCTTTTCGAATCACACCTCACTACATGTGGCTATCCGGATCCAGAATTATTAATACGAACCAGTGGCGAATCGCGTGTTAGCAACTTCCTTTTGTGGCAGATCTCTTATTCGGAGCTGATTTTTACATCTACCCTGTGGCCCGACTTTACCAAAGCCGATCTGTACCGTGCCATAGCAGAATATCAGCGACGGGAACGACGATTTGGCATGACAAGCGAACAAGTAACCAAGTCTTAAGAGCAGGTTAAATGAATTCAACTTTGGCAGCAACACTTACCCGATGCCGTTCCTTTTCGGCGATGAAAGTAGCCCAGCACCTGGCCAAATTTGGCATTGTCTTGTTCATCCTGAGCTGTATGCCTGTTCTGGTGCTGAGCCAGGAGGCTAATGATTTTGCTAAAGACTTTGCAATCCTGGACTACAGTGCGCCTCAGCGATATACGATAGCTGCGGTTAATGTAACTGGTGCAGAACGCCGTGATGGAAATGCGATACGATCGATAACTGGGCTTCGCGAGGGAAAGGAAATCGTTCTTCCGAGCCAAGAATTAGCGAACGGGATCAAGAAACTCTGGAACCTCGGTCTATTCTCAGATATCTCCTTGGTCTTAGACAGTTTAGTCGAAGACCAGGTCTACCTCTCGATTAAACTCAAAGAGCAGCCCATTCTGACTCGTATCATTTTCTCAGGTCAGAATAAGACAAAGAGTGACAAGCTTAAAGAACAACTGAATAATAGTCCTCGCATAGGAGGTATCGTTACCTCGAATGCCAAAACGTTAGCTACCGATCGAGTACGTCAATACTTCGTCGACAAGGGCTTCTTAGATGCTGAAGTTAACGTACGTGAAATCGCAGATACGCTTCGCGATAATTCTGTGGCTCTGGTCTTTGATATCGAAAAAAATGATCGTGTCAAGATCAGTAAGATCAGTTTCGAGGGTAACGAGGTAGTCCCTGACAAGAAGCTGCGTAAGCTTATGAAGGGTACTAAAAAGAAGGGAACAGTCTTCAAAAAGTCAAAGTACATCAAGGCTGATTTCGAAGATGACAAAAAGAAAATCCTCGAATACTATGCCAGTATCGGCCACAGCGATGCGATCATCTTAGGAGATAGCGTGTGGCGAGATGATAACGGCTTTGTGAATCTTCGAGTGGACATCAACGAGGGTGTTCAGTACAAAATCGGGGATATCACTTGGAAAGGGAACAGCATATATACAGAAGATCAACTCCAGTCGGTGCTTGGTATCAACCCTGGAGATGTCTTTAATCCTGCGGAGCTGAGCGAGCGACTTCAGTTTAGTCTCGATGGGAGAGATATCTCGTCACTTTACATGGATAATGGGTATCTGTTTTTCAATGTAGAGCCGCAGCAAGTAGCCATTCGTAAGGATACGATTGACCTGGAGATGCGCATATACGAAGGTCCTCAGGCGACCATAGATCGTGTGACGATCAAGGGGAATGATCGCACTCATGACCATGTGGTGCGGCGTGTACTTCGTACGAAACCAGGCGAAAAATTCAGCCGCTCTCAGCTTGTGCGGTCTCAACGTGAAATCATTAATCTCGGGTACTTCGATCCAGAAAGCCTGGAGATGAATACTCCCGTGAATTATGAGAGAGGAACTGTCGACATCGAGTATATCGTCTCCGAGCGTCCAAGTGATCAGTTAGAATTGTCTGCTGGTTATGGTGGATTCCAAGGATTGATCGGAACCCTTGGAGTTACTTTCAATAATTTCTCGATCCAGAATATCACAAATCGAGCTTCTTGGAGCCCACTTCCCACAGGTGATGGCCAACGCTTATCGCTGCGTCTTCAGTCAAACAGTCGTTTTTTCAGCTCATTTAATTTCTCATTCACTGAGCCTTGGTTAGGTGGACGTAAACCCAATGCACTTAGTTTAGGAGTGTCTACTTCCTCGTTTGATAACTCATCATTCGGTGCAGGTAAGCTGAGTATCCGCCGCTTTTTTGTAGGCCTGGGGACGTCTCTTAAATTCCCTGACGACTTCTTTGTGTCATCGACCCAGCTAAATATCGAGAACATCAGTCTGGACAACTATACGAGTCGCTTTTTCGTGCGAGATGGAAACTTCAAAAACTTTAGCATCAGCCAAACGATCTCGAGAAGTTCCATCGCCAATCCGATGTTTCCGATGTCTGGATCACGGATATCACTACAGTTGAAACTGACTCCACCCTACTCGCTATTCAGAGGGGACAACTTCTTCAAAATATCAGACTCGGAGGCCGCCGAGCTTATCAATGAAGAAAACCTGCTTCGCGGCAAACGCGACCAATTAGTAGGTGAAGAAGCGCAGGCTTTCTTAGATAACAAAGAGTTGGAACGCAAATTCGAATTTCTGGAATATCATAAATGGAGATTTGACGCAGAGTGGTACTTCAATGTTGTCGGCAAATTGGTCTTCATGACACAGGCCAAAATGGGATATCTGGGAAGCTACAACAGTGACATTGGTGACTCTCCTTTCGAGCGATTTGAACTCGGTGGTGATGGTCTATCTAATCAGAATGTTGGTATTCAGGGTACAGATATCATCGCTCTTCGGGGATATGAACCAGAGGATATCGACCCAACCAATGGTCGTGGAGAGGGAGGCACTATTTTTAACAAATTCACCGCCGAACTGAGATATCCGCTATCTACGAATCCTAACTCTACCATCTTCGGTACCTTATTCCTACAGGCTGGAAATCAGTGGAATGGGTTTAACGAATACAACCCATTCGATCTGCGTAGATCCGTCGGTGCAGGGGTTCGTGTTTTCTTACCGATGTTTGGTCTCCTCGGATTTGATTACGGATTTGGATTGGACAAGGTCGTCGATGGAAACGAGAACCCGTCCTTTGGCCAATTGGGCAAATTCAGTATCGTCCTTGGCTTTGAGCCAGATTAGCAGGCGCTTAAATTCGCGTTAAATCAACTTGCACAGCTTATCCCAAGGGCTACTTTTGCGTCACAATTGCAGCATCACCCGTATTATCTAAAGATTTCGGACTCGATCACAGACGTACTACAACAACTATCATGAAAAGAATATTGATTTCAGCGATCCTTTTGATCGTAGCTGCACTTACACTTTCGGCCCAGAAGTATGGTCATCTTAATAGCTCACAGCTCATCCTATCAATGCCAGAAGTCAAGACGGCGGATGCGCAGTTAGAGAGCTACCAAAAACAACTCTTCGCCAAAGGAGAGGAGATGGTATCGACATTCGAAACCGAATACAATGCCTATCTCCAACAGGCTAACTCTGGTGAGCTTTCGCAGATTCAGATGCAAACCAAGGAGGGAGCACTGGCTGAAAAGCAGAATGAGATCAGAACTTACGAACTCCAAGTACAAGAACTGCTTGCCACTAAAAAGCAAGAGCTCTATCAACCCATCCTCGATAAGGTCCAGACAGTTGTAGATCAGATCGGGAAGGAGATGAATTACACCATGATCTTCGATACCAGTATGGGAGGCCTGCTTTTCGTAGAGGGAAGCGAAGACTTAATGCCGACGATGAAGGCGAAACTGGGAATTTAAATCAGGGAGCGATCTTGATCATGGCGAATACTACACCTGTTCGATTTAAATACAAGAAAGCATAAGCAGATACTCTTACTCCGGCTGCATTACATAGGCCTTTGCAAAGTAGCTTATAATGGCGTCTGCGCCAGCTCTCTTAATACTTAGTAATGTTTCTGCGATCGCCTTGTCACGATCGAGGTATCCATGTTTTATAGCAGCAGCAAGCATAGCACACTCCCCGCTCACGTGATACGCCGCTATCGGTAGTTCACTATGTCTACGTAGAGTCTGAATGACATCAAGATAATGTAACGCAGGTTTCACCATGAGATAGTCGGCTCCCTCTGCAGTATCAAGATCTGCCTCTCGTATCGCCTCTCGTACGTTCGCCGGATCCATCTGATATGTACTTTTATCAGACGGTATGGTTGGGTCATCTACTGGAGCTGAGTCCAATGCATCTCTGAAGGGACCGTAAAATGCGCTGGCATACTTTGCTGTATAGGACATGATCCCAGTATCAGAGTAACCGGCATCATCAAGTGCCTCTCTGATAAATCCGACTCTCCCATCCATCATGTCAGATGGGCCGAGGATATCAAACCCAGCCTCTGCTTGCGCTATTGACATGTCTGCCAGGATGTCAAGTGTTTCATCATTAAGAATACTGCCATCGGCGACAAGACCGTCATGACCATCCACACTGTAGGGATCCATGGCAACATCACTGATCAGGGTCGCTTCCGGAAACTTGGACTTGATTTCAGTCGCTGAGCGCAGATAGAAGTTAGCCGGATCGCAACCGTAGCTCGCTGTCTTGTCTTTGTGGGATGCATCGACCTTAGGAAAAAGAATGAACGTTCGAAGACCGAGTGACAAGCATGATTCAATCTCGCCAAGGATTGTGCCCTTCGTCCAGATATAGTTGCCAGTCAGAGATGTCAGCTCGACCGGCTGTCCTTCCCCCTCCGCCAAGAACAAAGGAACGATTAGATCGTCAGCGGTGACTCGGTGCTCCCGAACCAAGGCCCGTATAGATGAAGATCGTCGATTACGACGTGGTCGTTCTATCATAGCAGCGAAGATAGGATATGGTTACATGGTGGAAGGAGGAGGCATTTTCTTCAAATAACTAAACACTTAGTTTGAAAACTAATTCATTAGTAATATACTTGTGATGTCTAATGATACATCCATGCAAAAGTTAGCCAAACGTGAAGAACAACTCATGCTGGTCCTCTGGGATCTGAAGCATGCATTCACCAAAGAAATTATCGCAGCATTACCTGACGATCCTAAACCACATTACAATACCGTTGCCACCATTATCAAAATCTTAGAAGACAAAGGATTCGTCGACCATGAATCCTTCGGTAAGAGTCATCGATACTTCCCCCTCGTGTCTAAGGAGGAGTATCAACAAGAACATGTCAGTGATTTGGTCAGCAAATACTTCGACAACAGCTATCTGAAGATGGTCACGCACTTTGCCAAAAAAGACAAGATCAGCAAGGACGAATTAGAATCGATTATGAACCTCATCAACAAGGGGTCATGATCCTCTATCTACTACATGCTTCTGTACTATTGGCCATTGTATACGGAGCTTATCGATTACTGTTGTCTCAAGAGACCTTCTTCGGACTGCATCGGTGGCTGCTACTGAGCGGGATAGCTCTATCATTCTGTCTTCCGCTCGTTGAAGTTCCGGCAAACTATTCGATCAGGGATCGACTCATCCCTCAAGAGGAACGCTCTGCTCTGTCATTTGCAGAAAAGAATGTTACTCAAGAGATGTCAACGGTCTCCGATGCTCTCATTATTCAAGCGAGTGAAGCATCGCCTTCATCAGGGGATTTTTCATTGGCTATAGAAAGTGCTGATCTGATATCACAGGAAACCGAACGTCTCTCGAACACCACACCACAGAGTCAACCGGACTTCTTAACAAGTCTGACTCTCCCACGGGTAGCGATGTGGCTCTATCTCGCTGGATTCGTAATCCTGCTGAGCTACCTCATCTACCAGATACTGTCATTGGCGCGTCTTAGGCGCCACGGAAATATCTCTCAACAAGGGAGATATACAATCGTAGAACACGATGTATGTGACCAATCCTTCTCTTTTGGACGTACGATATACGTCCATGCAGGAGCTGACGCTCAATTGGATCGCGATCACATCATCAGACACGAAAAAATCCATGCTCGCCAGCTGCACAGCGTGGATATCCTACTGAGCGAATGTTTGACTATAGTCTTGTGGTTTAACCCCTTTGCGTGGATGTATAAGAGGGCAATCCGAGATAATCTGGAGTACATCACGGATCGACAAATGATCGATGAAGGAGCCGATACAAAAGCGTATCAAATGAGCCTCGTCCGTATCACAGTACCCCACACTTTATCTCAACTACGCCAACCAACAGCTGCTGTTGCATTGGCCAATAACTACAACCATTCAACACTCAAACAGAGAATAATCATGATGAACAAGAAATATTCAAGCTATTACAAGATCTGGAAGACGCTTCTATTGGCGCCTCTCCTCGGACTTGCTATCTCTGGTATCAACAATGTAGTTGCTGAGCAAAGTCTACAGGCGATACCAACGAAGCAGCAAGTACAGACTAAGCAAGTGGTGCAAGACAGAACGCCAATAGCAGAGACTGAGCTCGCAGTTATCGCTGATCCACAGCCTGCAACAATGCCAGAAGCACAACTGCAACCTCAGCCTTCTGTAATGTCTAAAGCAGACCCTGAATCTACTACGGTTATTGATCGCCAAGTGGACATCATCGAAGAGGACGCCCTGGAGTCACCCATCAAGGGACACTGGGAGCTCGAAGATGATCTGGGCATGACTTGTCTGTATATCTACGTCAGACGTAAGCGGTACTTCTCGAATTGGTCAGACTGTGATATAAATGTGAGTAGCATCCCTCAGGGTGAATTTGAAGAACACAGCATCACACGTGCTTCTGGGACATTAAAATTAAGTGGAGAAAGAACGGGTGACGAAGGGTCGGGTCGGTTCACCTTTGTTCCAGACGAATCCTTCAGAGAGTATCTGACGTCTTCTGGCTACAAGAATGTCAAAGATGTTTCACTCATGCACATGTTCCAGACTAACATAGATAAAGAGTATCTCGCCTACTTCGAACGTGAGGGCTTTCGTCTCGATACAGATGAGCTTCTTGGGTTAGCGGTTCATGGTGTCGATATAGATGAGCTAACTGATAAGGTCAATGCCTTGAAAAAGCGGAACATCAAAAGCACAGATGCGGAGGACCTCATCGCTATGGCGATCCATGGGATTGACTCCGAGTACATGGATGAGATTGATGGCATGGGCTATAACGGAAGTCGTATCGAACATTATGTTCAGATGCGAATCCATGATGTATCTCCAGATTTTGTAGTCGCGCTTCAGGAAGCAGGCTTCACAGATCTTGATTCAGATGAGGTAGTCCAAATGGCGATTCATAATGTTAGCGAAAGCTATATCACAGAATTGGCTTCAGTAGGTCTCCAAAACTTAGATGTTGATGAGATTGTGCAGATGGCTATCCATGATGTAGATGCCTCCTTCGTAGAATCGATAAAAGAGCTGAAGTTGGCCGAGTTTGACTTTGATGAAATCATTCAAATGGCCATCCATGATATCGATGTGGACTATATAGAATCTCTCGCAGATGTCGGCTATGAGTTAGAATCCATCGATGAGATTGTAGAGTTTGCCATTCATGACATTGATCCGTCATTCATCGCGTCGGTACGAGACTTAGGGTTAACCGATCTCTCTCGTGCCGAGATCGTTCAAGCGGCCATCCATGATATCGACGCTAACCAAATCAAGGATCTCCAGAGCATTGGATTAGAGGAGTTCGACTTTCAGGATCTTGTTGCATTCTCTATCCACGGTGTGGACTCGAGATATGTCAAACGATTACAGGATGCTGGAATCCGAGACATTCTTGGTGATTCGATGGAGATCCGAGATCTAATCCAGGCCTCTATACATGATATCGATGCCGACTTCATCAAAGAGGTCAAGGCAGATGGTTTTGAAAACCTCTCCATAGGAGAACTCGTCGAGCTGAAAATCCACGATCGCCAACGGCAGGCTATACGTCGTAGAAGCAAAAAACAGTAGAAACATCTACTCATCGAGGCGAGGGTCAACATAAGGGTTCCTCGCCTCGTTAATTGCTTACTTTAGGATGCTCTCAAGTAAGCCACATTGACTACCCAACTTTTCTCTCGCTTTATTCTCCTCATCCTACTCTTAGGAGTGACATGTCAGCTCCAGGCAACGCATAATCGGGCTGGAGAAATAACCTATGAGCAGATAGGAGATCTAACCATTCGGGCGACCATCACGACATATACAAGGACGAGTAGCTTTGCCGCTGATAGAGATAGTCTCCAAATGTTTTGGGGAGATGGCTCCTTTGATATTCTACTGCGTGCGAATGGCGACGGCGAAGAGCTGCCGAACGATATCAAAGTAAATCGATATATCGGTGAGCACACCTATCCCACCAGAGGAGAGTTCAAGCTTTCTACAGTAGACCCCAACCGTGTTGCTGGTATCCTAAATATTGATTTTCCCAACTCGGTCAACATCCAATTCTATCTCGAGACAACGTTCACACTGCTCGATCCAAGATTTCAAGGAGAGAATAACTCGGCGATCTTGCTTCAACCGCCGATTGATGTGGCATGCGTGAACCAACCCTTCGTTCATAATCCGAACGCCTATGACCCTGATGGGGACAGCCTTGCTTATGAGTTGATTACGCCTTTTCAAGAAGAAGGAGTGGAAGTCCCTAACTACCAACTACCCGATCGGATCACTCCAGGACCAGATAACCAAATCAATCTGGACCCCATCACGGGTGAATTTCTGTGGGAGAGCCCACCGATATTGGGCGACTTCAATATCACCTATCGCATCAGCGAGTTTCGCAATGGCGTTCTCATCAATACCATCATCCGTGACATGCAGATTCTCGTGCGTGCCTGTCCAGATCAAAACCGCCCACCGATCATCGACGTACCGGCAGAAATCTGTGTTGTTGCAGGGCAAACTGTTAGACTGGATATCCTGGCCACTGATCTGGATTCATTTGAGATATTAACAATCACGGCACTCGGTGGACCATTTGAGGTAGAGGAGTCTGCCGCCATGATCACAGTCGACAACCCTCTGCCGACATCAGAGGCCACAGCACAATTCACATGGGAGACCATATGTGATCACGTGCAGGAAGAGTTCTATCAAGTTGTCATCAAGGTTACAGATGACCTATCGCGCCCCATGAGTGGGCTTGCCACACTTCAGACCATACGAATCAAGGTTGTCGCTCCGCCACCCATAGGTATCTCAGCTGAAAAAGTGAATGACCTGGTGACCATCTCTTGGGACAATCCCTACACCTGCGACTTTGCCCGTACTTTTCAGGGCTTCTCCGTCTGGCGGCGAGAGGGAAGTCTCGATATTAACCAAGACACTTGTTTAAACGGACTCGAAGGAAGAGGCTATGAACGAGTAGTTTTTCTAACTGACGAGACAGAATTAGACAGATACATCGCTCAGGATGCAGAGCTTGAACGAGGTAAGATCCTGTGCTACCGAGTTGTGGCCGAGTTCGCACAGTTAACACCCGCGGGAAATTTGTTCAATCGTACAGCCAGTCTCCCTTCTGAGGAGGTCTGTATTAGAACGAGTGGAGAGGAACCGTTGATCACTAATGTGACCATAGATGAGACGGATGACACCGACGGAGGTCTGACCCTTCGATGGCTCGGGCCAGATGCCTCCTTAGTAGATACCACAGAGTTAGTAGGGCCATATTCCTTAGACATCTATGAGTCTGCTGGCATCGATGGCCCCGGAACACTGATCCGCAGTATTCAGTCGCTATCATTTGACAGCTTAACGGATTCAGTTTTGGTTCGATCCGGGCTACAGACGTCACTAACTCCCTATGATTATCGCATAGAGTTCATTTCAGGTACTGATCAAGATGCCTTCGTAGCGTCCTCTGATCCTGCGAGCAGCGTGTTTCTCACAAGCCAGGGAAGTGACCAGTCCATCCGCCTCAATTGGTCCGAACGAGTCCCCTGGGATAATTTTAACTATCGAATCTCCGAGGTGAACCCAGATGGAACGATCGTTATGATAGACGAGGCTACTGATGGATTTTACGAAGTAGACGGTCTCGTCAATGGTGAAGAGCACTGCTATATCATCGAGAGTGTGGGAAGCTATGGTTTGGAAAGTGTGCCTGATCCGCTGACTAACTTAAGCAACGAAAGCTGTGCAACACCCCGAGATGATCAAGCGCCATGCAGTCCCATTCTAACGGTCAATTCGATTTGTGATAATCCTGCATTCCAAGACCCCAGCCGTCTTGTAAATACCCTCACTTGGAGTCCGTGTCCTGATGGTGATCTGGACGGATATCGGATCTACTACACCCCTTCCATAGGGTCCGAAGAGGAGCTCATCGCAGAACTGAATGCTTCCGCCGTGACCTTTGACCACATCTTAGATGATAATATCGCTGGGTGCTACACCATCGCATCCTTTGACCAAGGAGGCAACGAGAGCGAACGCGATATCGAAATTTGTGTGGATAACTGTCCAAACTACGAGCTCCCCAATGCCTTCACGCCTAATGATGACGATGCCAACGACTTGTTCACACCACGCGTGAACCTGTTCATCGATCGGATCCAGTTTGAGGTCTTTAATCGGTGGGGCAACAAGGTATGGGAGACCACTGATCCCCAGATCAACTGGGACGGAACTAACCTTAGCGATCAAGAGTTGGCCGAAGGGACCTATTACTACATCTGCGAGGTATTCGAGAGTCGTGTAAATGGTGTTATACAGCGACCAGATGTACTCAGAGGATCTATCCAATTACTTCGATAGCAGACGAGAAATATGTTTACAGGGATTATAGAAACCCTTGGCGAAGTCAAGGATGTCAAAGCAGAAGGTTCGAACCATCATATCCGGATATCGTCAACGATTACCACGGAGCTGCAAATCGACCAAAGTGTCTCTCACAATGGAGTCTGTCTAACAGTCGTCGAGATCGATCAAGATGAATACGTTGTAACCGCGATTAAAGAAACGTTGGATCGGTCTAATCTTGGCAGCCTGTCCGCAGGTGACCTCATCAATCTGGAGCGATGTGTACGGTTAGACAGTCGATTAGATGGACACATCGTCCAAGGGCATGTGGATGCCACAGGTATTTGTACTGCGGTCCATGAAGAGAATGGCAGCTGGACCTATCGGTTCGAGCATGAACCACAACATGCCAAGTTGATCATACCAAAAGGAAGTGTTGCAATCAATGGAGTCAGCCTTACCGTCGTCGATCCTGGGTCTTCAGACTTTGGTGTTGCCATCATCCCATATACCTATGAGCATACCAACTTTCATCAAATAAAGACCGGTGACTCTGTCAATTTAGAATTTGACATTTTGGGTAAATACATCTTGCGCAATCTGGCTCTACAAGGGTCTTCACAAGGATAGATCCTCCTATCAAAGAGTACATTTGTCCCAGCATTATCACATGTTATGGCGGAGAAGATTTTTGCGCAAGTTGATGAACTGTTAGATCAGATCAAGACAAAAGTTGTCGAGGACAAGACAGCGTTAGAGGCTTTTCGCATCGAATTTTTGGGTACCAAGAATATAATTAAGCCACTTTTTGCTGAAATCCGCAATGTGGCCAATGATCAAAAAAAGGCGTTTGGCCAGCGCTTAAATGAGCTGAAGCAAGCAGCTGAACATCGTTACCAAGAGCTATCAGCAGCTATTGACGTCCAGGATCAAGAGGAGAAAGCAGCTCATTTAGATTTGACCAGACCACCCGGAGATATCCGATTAGGTTCACGTCATCCAGTTTCGATCGTCATGGACCATATGATTGACATCTTCGCTCGCATTGGGTTTGTGGTTGCCGAGGATCGTGAGATCGAAGATGACTGGCACAACTTCACGGCTATGAACACTCCTGCCCATCATCCCGCACGTGATATGCAGGATACGTTCTACCTCAAGGATAGTACTACCATGCTACTGCGTACTCATACCAGCTCTGTCCAAGCGCGAGTCATGACGACTCAGAAGCCTCCGATTCGCATCATCGCTCCTGGACGAGTGTATCGTAATGAGACGATCTCAGCACGATCGCATTGCCAGTTTCATCAAGTCGAAGGCCTCTACATCGACAAAGGAGTATCGTTCGCTGATATGAAGAAGACCTTACAGTTCTTCGCTCGAGAGATGTATGGACCAGAGACTGAGATTCGGCTACGACCCAGTTACTTTCCATTCACTGAGCCCAGTGCCGAGATGGATGTGTGGTTAGGCACGGAGACCGAAACTGCTCGAAAACTCACAAAAGGAACAGGATGGTTAGAAGTCTTGGGTTGTGGGATGGTCGACCCAAATGTCCTTGAAAACTGTGGAATTGATCCACTTGAGTATAGTGGCTTCGCTTTTGGCATTGGGATCGAGCGCAGCGCTATGCAGAAGTATGGTATCAGCGATATCCGTTTACTTTTTGAGAACGATGTCCGCTTTTTACGCCAGTTCACCTCTGCCCTCTAATCGAAGCCTGACCACCCATTATGAGCAAACCGACGATTCCGAAAGGTACACGTGACTTTCTACCACATGAGGTTGTACGACGAGACCATATCTTCTCGACGATTAGAGAAGTATTCCGTCGCTACGGTTATCAAGGTATATCGACGCCAGTGATGGAAAGCCTCAGCACTCTTACTGGTAAATATGGTGACGAAGGCGACCAGCTATTGTTCAAAGTGCTGAACAACGGTGACTATCTCGCCAAAGCGAATCCCAACGCACTCGATGCGCGAGACTCAAGTGCAGTGACATCCTCCATCTCCAAACGTGGACTGAGATATGACCTTACAGTGCCATTCGCACGATACGTTGTCATGCACCAGAATGATATCCAACTTCCCTTCAAGAGATATGCCATAGAACCCGTGTGGCGCGCAGATCGCCCTCAGAAAGGCCGCTATCAGGAATTCTATCAGTGTGACGTCGATGTGGTTGGATCAGACAGCCTGATGTACGAAGCCGAGCTCATTCAGATCTATGATGAGGTATTCTCTACCCTCGACCTTAATGTAGAGATCAAAGTCAATCACCGGAAGGTCCTTGCAGGTATCGCTGAGATAGCCGGGATCGGCAATCACTTCTCCACCTTTGCAGTTGCGATCGATAAGCTGGACAAACTCCCAAGAGACAAAGTAATTGAAGAAATGCAACGTGGTGGTATCTCAGAGTCATCTGCTACGCGCGCCTTGGAACTAATTTCTAAGGGGCGTAGTGATCTGTCAGATGTACTTCGTACCAGCGAGGTTGGAATGGAGGGACTACGTGAGCTCGATTCTTTACATGTTTATCTCGATAAGATCAATATCCAGAATAAAATTCTCTTCGATGCTACTCTCGCAAGGGGACTGAGTTACTATACCGGCTGCATCTTCGAAGTGAAGAGTACAGATGTAAATATGGGTAGCATCGGCGGCGGTGGACGGTATGCCGACCTAACTGGAATATTCGGATTAAAAGGTGTTTCCGGTGTAGGTATTTCTTTCGGAGCAGAGCGCATCTATGACGTTATGGAGGAGCTCAACCTGTTTGATTCGCTACAGATCGGTCAGATCACAGCCATCATTTTGGCTTTTGATCAGGACAGCCATGAGCATGGCTTCGTACTGGCAAGCAAACTGCGAAAACTCGATATCGCAACAGATATCTATCCAGAAGCAGCCAAATTCAAGAAACAGATGAAATATGCTGGCAATGGTACCTATCGCTATGCCATACTTATCGGGTCTGAAGAACTCTCTACACAAGTGTATACAGTGAAAGAACTGTCCAGTGGAGATCAGCAGAAGTGTACGCTGGATCAACTCATCGAGCTTCTCCAAAGTGTATCATAGTGCAGGGAAGAACACTGCAACAAATCCAATCGGCGCTTCGCGCTGGCGAGTTAACCCTGAAAGAGATCGTCCAGTACTATCTCCAACGGATTGAGCAAACAAGGGACCTGAACATCTACGTCGAAACTTGGGGTGTTAAGGCCGTGGAGCGAGCAGAGTCACTTCAATCCAAGATCAACAACCACACAGAAGACTTTCCGAGACTTCTCGGAGCTGTGATTAGTATCAAAGACGTCATCTGCTATAAGAACCATAAAGTCACAGCAGCTTCTAAAATACTTAGTGGTTTTACATCACAGTTCACCGCGACAGCTGTCCAAAAAGCGCTTGATGAGGGGGCCATCATCATCGGAAGGACTAACTGCGATGAATTCGCCATGGGAAGTACGAATGAGCATAGTGCTTACGGACCTACCAGACATGGATCACATCCCGATCATGTTCCAGGCGGGTCGAGTGGTGCAGCAGCAGTATCCGTCCAGATGGACACCTGCCTAATTGCACTGGGTAGTGATACGGGTGGATCAGTCCGCCAGCCCGCTGCCTACTGTGGTGTGTATGGACTAAAACCGACATACGGGAGGATAAGTCGATACGGCCTCATCGCCTACGGTTCGTCGTTTGACCAAATTGGTATCCTGGCTAAGTCGGCGGCCGATATCTCACTGACGTTAGCAGTAGTCCAAGGGTACGATGCAATGGATTCAACCTCATCGGATAGAAGCTTA
Source organism: Bacteroidota bacterium (assembly GCA_038523965.1). Taxonomy (GTDB): domain Bacteria; phylum Bacteroidota; class Bacteroidia; order Chitinophagales; family Saprospiraceae; genus JAJRXG01. Next base: position 924 of record JBCBIX010000044.1, on the reverse strand, counting down.
TATCAACATCAATTAAATCCCCCCTCGACAACTCACTTACGGATAGCATACTTGGAGGAAGTGATGAACCATCCTGGACTGGGCCAAGGTATTAGGGAAAGTACACGTTCTGTGATGGACTCTCTCCGACTCCAGGGGCATCATGTAGAGGCCGTTTCGTTTGATCTATTAGACTACTTGGTGCCAACTTACTATGTACTCACTACAGCCGAGGCATCGTCTAACCTAAGTCGTTATGATGGCATACGATATGGGAATAGAACTGATCTGGCTACTGATATAGATACTCTATATACCAAGACCAGATCTGAGGGGTTTGGTCTCGAAGCCAAGCGGAGGATCATGATGGGTACTTTTGTACTCAGTGTAGGATATTTCGATGCTTACTTCACTAAGGCTCAACAAGTCAGGCGGCTTATTATCGATAAAGTAGACCAGATCCTATCATCCTATGACGTCATCGTCACCCCAACGACGACAACTGTCGCACCGGAGTTAGGTGCTTCGGTTCAGGACCCAGTAGCCATGTATCTCAGCGATGTCTTCACTGTTATCGCCAACCTCTGTGGACTACCAGCACTATCAATGCCATTAGCCGTCGAAGGCACAGATCTCACCAGTGGGATTCAATTCATGAGTAGTGCATTTCGTGAGAACATATTATTTGATCTGCAAGGCTATGTAGCCGCCTCTGGGGTCAACCCTTAGGGGTATCCTTTCGATCTTTTCTCCTCTTTATCTCGTCAGTTTTCATGGTATGGGATTTGTACTGATGAGGATGTATCAACCACACATTAAATATTTAATATATATGTTAATCCGTGCGCCTCAGGTGAATACGGCATATATTCGCAAATCTTTTAGGGGTAAACGATAGAAAATTGTCCTAAAAGTAGGTAGAGGATTAGAAGGTCAGCATTGCTG
>JBCBIX010000043.1:0-21515 GCA_038523965.1 Bacteroidota bacterium | reverse complement strand
TTCTGATGTCTGCTGGAGTATCCTCTAACTCGCTGATAAGTTCAGGATAAAGCGTGTGAAGCAAGCTCACCACTCGATAGTGGTTCTCGGATGAGGGTTTCAGCAAGGTTTGATAGGGATCCAACTCTTGCAAAACTTGATGGTGCAGGTCATGACGCATTGCCTCATCTATCGTAAGACTTCGATCTCCTGGTAGCAGATCTGCTTGACCAAGCCCAAGTTGGGCGAGCAAAATCGAGAGGATGATTAGTAATCCTCTGCTTTGAAGACACTTACACATGATAAAAAATTATAATATGTAAATGTACTAAGGTTAGGTCACAACCACAACAGCTATGCCATTCTACCTTAAGACGGTGTCAAGACGACACCGACCTTTTCGTCGCTTGGTGTGCGGATAAGTCAGCGAGCCATGACTTAGCTCCTATTCGATGACTTCTTCTACCTCCTCATCTGCTGTACGTGCTACATAGAACATTATAAAGCCCACGAGCATGATGATGATTTTGGCCACAAAAGACCCCAGTGGATTAAGCAAGCGATCCAGAAATACAAGTGGACTCAAACTGAGGCCCATGAGACCCAAAAGAAGGGCTACAAAACCAGTTCCAAACAGCACGAATCCTAATACGGTAACTGTAACTCTATTCATGGCTACAGGTGTATCACTTCGTCGTATGCTGCGGCAGATGCCTCCATTACAGCCTCACTCATGGTAGGGTGTGGGTGGACACTTTTGACAATTTCCATCCCGGTCGTCTCGAGATTTCTCGCAGCCACGATCTCAGCTATCATCTCTGTGACATTACTACCGATGAGATGTGCACCGAGAAGCTCACCATATTTGGCGTCATAGATGACCTTGACAAATCCCTCGGGATTGCCACCTGCCTTTGCCTTTCCAGAAGCACTAAAAGGAAACTTACCCAGTCGAATCTCGTAACCGGCATCCTTTGCTTGTTCCTCAGTCATGCCAACTGAAGCTACCTCAGGGACGCAGTAAGTACAGGATGGGATGTTACCATAGTCAAGTGGCTTGGGATGATGACCAGCGATTTGCTCCACGCAGATGATGCCTTCCGCTGAAGCAACATGTGCGAGAGCTGCACCCTTTGTGACATCACCTATGGCGTAGATACCCTGTACATTAGTTTGGTAATAGTCATCGACTTGGATCAGACCCTTTTCTGTCTTGATCCCGAGCACATCTAAACCAACGTCTTCGACATTAGGTGCCACCCCGGTAGCGGAGAGGACGATATCACATTCGATCTTTTTGATGCTATTGTCCTTGCGATTCTTAACTGAGACTATCACGACATCTCTATCTCGTTCGACACTTTCGACCGACGCGTTGGCCATGATCTGGACACCTTTTTTCTTGAAAATTTTGCCCAGTTCCTTGGAGATGTCCTTGTCTTCCCTCGGGAGTAGACCTTGCTCCATAAACTCTACGACGGTTACCTCTGTGCCCATCGTATTGTAGAAATAAGCGAATTCTACGCCGATCGCACCAGCACCGATGACCACCATACGCTTTGGTTGTTTATCGAGGGTCATTGCCTTGCGGTATCCGATCACGACTTCATTATCTATCGGGATATGTGGAAGGGCTCTACTACGTCCACCAGTTGCGACGATAATGTGTGGGGCAGAGATTTCCTCCTTTGATCCATCGGCTTTCTCGACCTCTACCTTTTTCCCTCGTGCCAGTCTTCCGTGGCCTTCGATAACAGTGATATCATTTTTTTTCATGAGAAAGTTGACACCCTTGCTCATCCCTCCAGCAACGTCACGGCTACGTTTGATGACTTTATCAAAATTATGTTTCGCACCGCTGACCTCAAGGCCATAGTCGGCAGCATGATTGATGTATTCGAATACCTGCGCGCTTTTGAGCAGGGCTTTTGTCGGGATACAACCCCAATTGAGACAGACTCCACCGAGATTCTCTTTTTCGACGATAGCTGTTTTCAGCCCTAATTGTGACGCACGTATTGCGGCTACATATCCTCCTGGTCCACTACCTACTACGATGAGATCAAACTTCATTTTTGGGTCTTTTACGATGATTAATGATGACAACAGTACGGACGCTTTTTGTCCGTCCTTTCGGGCTGCAAAAATAGTATTTCACAGTCCGTCTTTGGGTTGCCCGATGACACAACTTCTATAACAAGACCAAGGTTGCTTAAGCAGGCCGAAGTAAGCAAGATTCAGCTTGCTTGTGCTTTCCACGTCTAAATGTCGTCCTGATAATCATTGTATCAGATTTGGTAATGAATTCTACTTGTATCCGTACCCGAAGACGCTTTCGTTTCGGTTACCTTGTCCTTTCATCGGTGTGAAAAACTACTACTATGGAGGTCAATCGAAGTCGCAAAGTTGCGGTCTTTCCTGGGTCCTTTGATCCGATCACTATAGGCCATGTTGACTTGGTCCAGCGCGCTCTACCACTATTCGATGAGATCATTATGGCCATCGGTACGAATTCAGTAAAAAGCACACTATTCCCTCTGGATCAGCGGTTGGCTTGGCTTGAAGATGTGTTTGCAGATGAGCCCAAGGTTAGAGTGGATCATTTCGAAGGGCTGACGGTTCACTATTGTGAGAAGATGGATGCCAACTTTCTTATCAGAGGGTTACGTAATGGATCTGACTTCGATTACGAAAAGACCATTTCGCAGCTGAACAATATCGTGGGAGAAAACATAGACACCGTATTTCTCATCAGCAGGCCTAAGTTTTCGCACATTTCCTCTACGATAGTCCGAGAGATCATCAAGGGAAAAGGAAATACGGAGGCTTTCATACCTCCACAGATCGATCTGAAAAACTATCCGCTTCCACAGCTGTAGGCCTGACATCCGAAAACCTGAATAGGGCAACCTCGTTGTTTTCAACGAATCTGATATTTACATTTCAACCACAGAAAAACTACCATGGCAAACGCATTTTACACCATCCCGACACCTTCGAATGAGCCTGTGCTTGACTACTCTCCCGGCAGTGAGGAGCGAGAGACACTCCTTGCTGAGGTCCAACGACGCCGAAGTATCGAGATGGATATCCCAATGATCATCGGTGGTCAGGAGGTACGGACCGGCACCACACATCGGTTAGCACCACCCTACGATCATGCTCACACAGTAGGTCACTACCACCAGGGAAATGCGACTCATGTCCAACAAGCGATAGATGCTGCCTTGGCAGCTAAAGAGAGCTGGGCGGCCATGCCGTGGAATGATCGTGCGGCTATATTTCTACGTGCAGCGGATCTTATCTCGGGTCCTCGGAGGGACTTCATGAATGCTGCTACAATGCTTGCGCAGTCCAAGAATATCTATCAGTCAGAGATCGATGCTGTAGCGGAGTTGGCGGACTTCTTTCGATTTAACGCGGCCTATATGGAGGAGATCTATGCCGAACAACCCGAAAGCTCCAAGACCATATGGAACCAGATGGAGTTTCGCCCACTGGAGGGATTCGTCTTTGCGATTACTCCGTTCAATTTTACCGCCATAGCAGGTAATCTGCCAGGGGCACCGGCGATGATGGGTAATACTGTCGTGTGGAAACCAGCAGACAGTCAGATCTACTCAGCCTATGCAGTGATGCAGATTTTGATGGAGGCTGGCCTTCCAGACGGGGTGATCAACCTGATCTACACAGATGGCCCAGTAGCGGGAGATATCATCTTTGCTCATCGAGACTTTGCAGCTCTTCATTTCACTGGAAGTACTGGGGTGTTTAACCAGCTGTGGAAGACAATCGGCGAGAATATCGAAACGTATAAGACCTACCCACGTATAGTCGGCGAGACGGGAGGAAAGGATTTTGTCATGGTACATCCATCCGCAGTAGTAGATCAAGTAGTAGTCGGTCTGCTGCGCGGAGCATTCGAATTCCAAGGGCAGAAATGTAGTGCTGCCTCACGTGCGTATATTCCCGAGAGCATTTGGCCAGAAGTCCAAGAAAAGCTGCTGGCCATGACCAAAGAGTTACAGGTCGGGACACCTGAGGACTTCGGTAATTTCATTAACGCAGTCATCGACGAGCGGGCGTTTGACAAGATTGTTGGTTATATCGAGCAGGCGAAATCAGATGCAGATGTGGATGTCCTAATAGGTGGTACTTACGACAAGTCTAAGGGTTACTTCATCGCCCCTACGATCCTAAGAGCACATCAGGCTGATTATACGACGATGTGCGAAGAGATTTTTGGCCCTGTACTAACGATCTATGTCTATCCCGATGACCAGTATACAGAGACACTTCATACCCTGGACGAAACGTCTCGGTATGCCCTAACTGGATCCATTTTTGCGAAGAGCCGGGCCGCCATCGATGAAGCCAGATATGTCCTACGCAATGCTGCTGGTAACTTTTACATCAATGACAAGCCCACAGGTGCAGTGGTTGGACAACAGCCATTCGGCGGGGCTCGACGCTCAGGTACGAATGATAAGGCCGGTTCCATACTCAATCTCTATCGATGGGTATCTCCTCGTACCATCAAGGAGAACTTTATACCTCCTACCGACTACCGCTATCCATTCTTGGGCTAAGAGAACCTTGCTTCGAACCAGCTGTTTTCATGTCTATGGAGAATGAAAACTTACAGATAGCGACCCTTGGGGGTGGATGTTTTTGGTGCACAGAGGCCGTATTCGAGCGATTAGAGGGTGTGCACCAAGTAATATCAGGATATGCTGGAGGGCATGTTGTGAATCCAACGTATGAAGAAGTTTGTGTCAAAACAACCGGCCATGCCGAGGTTACTCAGGTACATTTTGATGCAGAAGTGATCTCTTATGAGGAGCTCTTAGAGATCTTTTGGGCGAGTCATGATCCTACGACCAAAGACCGTCAAGGAAATGATCGCGGTCCGCAATATCGATCTGTGATCTACTATCACGACTTAGCTCAAAAGAACGCTGCAGAACTCTCGGCCGAACAAGTCGCTACGACAATGTACCAAGACCCAATAGTCACAGAAATCGAGGCACTCGACGTGTTCTATCCGGCAGAAGCATATCATCAGGACTTCTATCGACTCAATCCCAACTATGGTTACTGTCGCGTAATCATAGATCCGAAGGTGGCTAAGGTTCGAGCCAAATATGCGGAGCGACTCAAGGAAGAGTACCGAGTTTAAACCAATGTCCTTTAGTTATTTGCCCCGGCGATGAGTTCTTTTACGATCTCTGGATTGAGCAACGTGCTTGTATCACCGAGGTTATCTGTAGACTTAGAGGCGATCTTTCTTAGGATGCGCCGCATGATCTTACCCGACCTTGTCTTTGGGAGACCAGTTACGAACTGGATTTGATCTGGCTTAGCGATGGGACCGATCTCCTTAGTGACCACATCCCTGATCTCCTTGGTGAAGGCCTCCTCATCGGGCCCTTCAGGTGAGGTGATGACGTAGGCATAAATTCCCTGTCCTTTGATATCATGTGGATACCCGACGACTGCAGATTCGATCACCTGGGGATGTTCATTGATGGCATTCTCGACTTCCGCAGTTCCCATGCGGTGTCCTGAGACATTAATCACATCGTCAACTCGACCGATGACACGGATGCGTCCTTCGCTATCTCGGCGTGCCCCATCACCTGTGAAGTACATATCCTCGAATGCCGAGAAATATACCTGCCGACATCTTTCATGGTCCCCATAGGTGGTCCTAATCATCGACGGCCATGGGAACTTGATGCAGAGCAGGCCTTCGACGTCATTACCCTCAAGAATTTGTCCAACGGAGTTGACCAGGACTGGCTGGATACCTGCCATGGGATAGGAAGCATAGGTAGGTTTAGTGTCTGTGACTCCTGGAATTGGCGAGATCATAATGCCTCCTGTCTCTGTCTGCCACCAGGTATCCACTATCGGTGCCTTGTGTTTGCCAATGTGCTTGTCATACCAATGCCATGCTTCCTCATTAATTGGTTCTCCTACAGAGCCCAATACACGAAGTGAACTGAGATCGTATTTGGCAGGGAAGCTATCTCCTTTAGCCATAAGCGCTCGGATTGCGGTGGGGGCGGTGTAAAATTGGTTCACTTTAAGTTTTTCACAGACCTCCCAGAATCGTCCAGCATCGGGATACGTGGGCACTCCTTCGAACATCACCGTAGTGGCACCCGCTAATAGTGGTCCATAGACGATATAGGAGTGACCGGTGATCCAACCTATGTCCGCGGTACACCAGTATACATCTCCGGGTTGGTACTGAAAGACATTCTTGAACGTATAACAGGTATACACCATGTATCCTCCACAGGTATGTACGACCCCTTTGGGTTTACCTGTAGAGCCGGAAGTGTAGAGGATGAACAGGAGGTCTTCACTATCCATGATTTCGGGAGAACAAGTCGAGGGCTGACCTTGCATGGCATCCGTCCACATCACATCGAGAGAAGAGGGGGAAATCTCACCTCCCGTATTCTGGTGTACGATAACTCGTTCTACTGACGGGCACCCGATCTGCATGGCATCGTCTACTACCGCTTTAACAGGGATCAGTTTCGCTCCTCGTCTATTGTAATCTGAGCAGATGATCATCTTGGCAGAAGCATCATTTACTCGATCTGCCAATGCTTGTGCTGAGAAGCCTGCGAATACTACAGAGTGGACTGCACCGATTCGCGCACATGCCAACACAGCGATGGCCAATTCAGGTACCATCGGCATGTAAAAGACCACTCGATCTCCTTTGGTGATGCCTTGGGCTCGGAGCGCATTGGCGCAGATACAAACCTCGCTCAGTAATTGTGAGTAGGTATATGTCTTCGTTTTGTCATTTGGATTATTTGGTTCCCAAATGATGGCCACTCGATCGGGATTTGATGCTGCATGGCGATCCAGACAATTCTCAGTAATGTTCAGTTGCCCACCGACGAACCACTCCACTTTAGGTTCACGAAAATTCCATCGAAGGACCTCGTCCCACTTTTTATGCCAAGAGAAGGTTTCAGCCTGTTCATTCCAAAATCCTTCGGGATCTGTCACACTGGCCTGGTATTGGGTTTTATAGTCTTCGAGTGACTTGATTTGGTGAGTCATATCAATGAGGATGGTTTCTGATGAAGTTATCGATTGTTATAGTCAATGAATACTGTAATTAATGCTTAGTAGCTGCACCCGCTCCTCGAGGTATGCGAATGTTTTCAACTAATACTTTGATATTATCAGGTGGTGGTGCTGTAGCTCGTGAAACACAAACTGCTACGACGAGATTGGCCAGCATAGCAATCGTGCCAAACCCTTCTGGACTAATGCCTAACCACCAGTTGCTGCGCAAAGATGGCACCGCATTCATCCCCCCGTCGAAGACGCCAAACTTGAACTTAAGAATATAGAATAGCATCAAGGCGATTCCGAAAATCATACCGCTGACAGCACCTTTCATGTTCATGTGTCGATCAAAGATCCCTAAGACGATAGCAGGAAAAAATGACGAGGCTGCCAATCCAAATGCCAAGGCTACAACGGCGGCAACAAAATCAGGCGGATTGATGCCAAAGTACCCAGCGACACCGACACTAACAGCTGCGGCCAGACGAGCTGATAGCAATTCCTGACGATCGCTGAGGTGAGGCAGAAGTTGCTTTTTCAGTAGATCATGAGATATCGATGCCGAGATGACCAGTAATAAACCTGCTGCCGTTGATAGCGCTGCCGCCAACCCTCCAGCAGCAACTAATGCGATTACCCAGGCCGGGAGACGTGCAATCTCAGGGTTAGCGAGTACCATGATATCCTTGTCGATGGTGAGCTCATTCCCACTCCAACCATGGCTATTGGCCTCAGAAATGAAGTCTTCATTTTGGTCATTATAATACTGGATTAGTCCGTCACCGTTCTTGTCCTCATAAGTGAGCAAACCTGTTTGTTCCCAATTGTCAAACCACTCTGGCATCGATGCATAGGGTTGATTATTCACTGTGGTGATCAAATTCGTTCTGGCAAATGCGGCGATGGCAGGTGCGGTGGTGTAGAGGATCGCGATAAATAACAACGCATAACCTGCGGAGATTCGAGCATCACGTACCCTTGGCACGGTAAAGAATCTGACTATAACATGTGGTAGGCCAGCCGTGCCAAGCATAAGTGCTGCAGTGATACAAAACACATCGGCACGTGATTTTACACTGTCTGTGTAGGCTGCAAAGCCAAGTTCTTGGTGAAGTCCATTTAGCTTGTCCAGAAGGTAAGTTCCATCCTCCAGACGTCCACCAAAACCAAGTTGTGGTATCGGATGATCCACGAGTTGGATCGAGATAAAAATGGCAGGAACCATGAATGCAAAAATCAAGACGCAATACTGAGCTACCTGTGTGTAGGTTATACCTTTCATCCCACCAAGTACAGCGTAAAAGAATACTACCGCCATGCCGATCAACACTCCCTGATTCACTGGTACCTCCAGAAACCTGGAGAAGACTACTCCAACACCGCGCATCTGGCCCGCGACGTAGGTGAAAGAGACTAAGAGCGCACATACCACGGCCACTGTTCGCGCAGTATTCGAGTAGTATCGATCTCCAATGAAATCGGGTACCGTGAACTTCCCGAACTTGCGTAGATAGGGGGCGAGAAGCAGCGCCAACAGAACATAACCGCCAGTCCAGCCCATCAGATAGACCGCTCCGTCATAGCCCATGAAGGAGATCAATCCCGCCATTGAAATGAACGAAGCAGCACTCATCCAGTCAGCAGCTGTTGCCATACCATTAACCAATGGATGAACACCACCTCCAGCTACGTAGAAGTCCTTAGTAGATCCAGCTCTTGACCAGATGGCGATGCCGATGTAGAGGGCAAAAGTGATGCCCACGATCATGAATGTCCATGTCTGTACTGTCATCTCAGTCCTCCTGTACTTGGTGGATTCGGTCCAATCGGTTCATCCATCGTACATAGATGAAGATGAGAATCACAAAGACATAAATCGACCCTTGTTGAGCGAACCAAAAGCCCAAAGGGAATCCTCCAATCCTAAACTCGTTCATCGCATCGACACCAAGGATCCCAAGGCCGAAGGAGACTACAAACCAAACAGTGAGCAGGATGCCCAGATAACACAGATTTTGTTTCCAGTAGGACGCTGGAGAAGGCTCACTCATAGTTCAAACGATCTTCTTACAGAGTAATATAGCTACACTGTCAACACTTGAATTTATCAAGGTCGATCATATTTTGCGGCCATGAGAAAATTTGGTTTAATCGGCTATCCCTTGTCCCATTCCTTCAGTCCAGGATACTTCGCGGCACGATTCGAACGAGAGGGTATCGATGACGCACGGTATGACTTGTACCCACTCGAAGAGATATCCACGTTCTGTGACCTTCTAAAGGATGATTTACAGGGATTGAATGTTACGATTCCATACAAGGAGAAGGTCATTCCTTTTCTCGATGAACTTACGCCAGCTGCCAAGGCTATAGGAGCTGTCAATGTTATTGACTTGCGTGGGGGGCGTAGTACAGGTCACAACAGCGATGTGTATGGATTCAGAGTTTCTCTCGAAAGTTGTTGGGGTAAACCACCATCGGGGGCATTGGTGCTTGGCACCGGTGGAGCTGCTAAGGCTGTATGGTATGTCTTGAATGAGTTACGAATCCCATTTCTAAAAGTTTCGAGATCAAAAGGGGACTTACTTTACCAGGATATCACTCCAGATCACCTCAATACTCATCCCTTAGTGATCAATACTACTCCGCTTGGCATGAGCCCACAGGTGGATTCCTGTCCTGAATTACCATATGAAGCCTTGACTGAGCAAAACATTCTTTTTGATCTGGTCTACAATCCATCAGTGACACTATTTCTCCAGAAAGGAGCAGAAGTCGGTGCTACCGTAAAAAATGGTTACGATATGCTAACACTTCAGGCAGAGCGCTCTTGGGAGATTTGGAATTCGTGAGTGTAGCAGGGTAAGGCCAAGTTCTGTCCGATCTGAGGTCCTAAGTGATTAAGACCGCTTTTGACCATATACGGCCTGCTGATACTTCGGATCTTTCCACCATCCATAAGTCGGAGATCCATTGTTATAGGCGCGTCGAAATTCCCAGAACAGCTGCTTAGCTTGGAGAGGAAGGAAATAGAAGGATTCGGTCATGTTCCCAGAAGTAATTCGTGAGTAGAGCATCCATGCCATTAGGTCCTTTTCGAGGAGGCGTCGCTTGTATGGGATTTCGAACTCATCGACCAGCTCAGGTGCGCGATCACTAATCTGTGATAGCCAGATCTCATCGATTTTGTTGTGGATCAGTCTTGGATCAGCATATCCTCGCATGACAAGACTATCTCGTATTCTGAATGTGCGTCCTTCTTTGATGTACAAGAGTTCACACATGTCCTCATCATATAACTCATAGGAGCCCATGATATCCAAGTGAACGACTTTTTTGAACAGGGTAGAATCGTAGAATGTGATCTTCTTCTCTTGTAGACAGAGTTGAACTCTGTAGTCGCCAGTAGCGATCGTTAGCTCTATTGGATCAATGTCATCCACATCGGGCCGCCCATCAGAGACTGAGCGTAGATCTTCTTTCAGAAGTTTATGGTAATCAGGGAGGAAGCCGAATACACCATCCTCATAATTCAGATGGTTAGTCACATATTCTCCAGCTGTGAAATAGTCGTTCTCTCGTGGATGCCAATTGGTACTGTAATCTGTCCATTTCATCTCATAGGACTTGATGTACAGATATCCGATATCGAGAACTCCCGTACAGATTAACGCTGCTGAAATAACCAGCAGTATCGGAAGTAGGGAGAGTCGAAAAGTCCTCATAGCCCTCCTAAGTTACTTCTTAGATGACGTAGATGAGGACTGTTAGTTCAAATTAGGATATCGTTAGCAGGACCTAACCAGTAATCGCCTGTATCCCGGGTAGTTTTTTTCCTTCGAGATATTCCAGCATGGCTCCACCTCCGGTGGATACATGACTTACTTGATCATCAAGACCATTCTTGGTGATCGCAGCAACACTATCACCGCCACCTATCAACGAAAACGCACCAGCGGCGGTGGAATCTGCTACGGCCTGGGCGATTGCGTTGGTTCCTGCAGCAAAATTGTCAAACTCAAACACACCCATCGGGCCATTCCATATGATAGTCTTGGCACCTTTGATAGCCGATGAGAAGAGCTCCACACTCTTGGGGCCGATGTCAAGGCCTTCCCAGCCATCTGGGATAGACATACTATCTACCGTCTGGCGATTGGCGTCATTGCTAAACTTGTCTGCAGCAATATTGTCTGTCGGCAGCAGCAGTGTAGTGTTTTTTTGTTTGGCCATCTCCATCAGTTGGATTGCCAAGTCAAGCTTATCATCCTCGCAGATGCTATCCCCGATACTTCCACCCTGTGCCTTGAAGAAGGTATAGGCCATACCTCCACCGATGATGACCGTATCCGCAAAGTCAATCAGTTTTTCGAGAAGAAGAAGCTTATCAGAGACCTTGGCTCCTCCTGTGATGGCGACGAGCGGTCGATCTGGGTTATGCAAGACCTTATTAGCATTCTCAACTTCGGCTGCCATAAGCAGCCCAAAATCTTTGCTGGAGGCATCAAATGAGTCAGCTACTACCGTAGTGCTGGCGTGGGCCCGGTGTGCGGTGCCAAAAGCATCATTGATATACACTTCTCCCAGCTTAGACAGTTCGGCAGCAAACTCTGAGTCTCCTTTCGCTTCTCCTTTGTGAAATCGCGTGTTCTCGACCAGTAGCACCTCACCCGACTGTAGAGCTCGTGCCTTCATGACCACCTCTTCGCCAATGCAGGAATCAGCGAACTTCACAGGTCTATCGAGAAGATTACTTAGATGTGGAGCGATGTGCCGCAAAGTGAATTTTTTCACATCTATTGATCCGTCCTCCATGAGCTTCTTCTGAGGTCTTCCGAGGTGTGACATGAGTACGACTGACGCGCCTTCGTCCAACAACTTATTTATTGTTGGTAGAGCCTTGCTCATTCTGGTATCGTCCGTGATCTCATGCTTTTTGTTCAGAGGAACATTAAAGTCTACCCGGACCAAGGCTCGTTTACCTGCTACATTGATTTTCATGATCTGTGCTTTGAGGATTAACCCTGGACGATGCGCTCGGCCAAATCAGCCAATCGTGCAGAATAACCGGCCTCGTTATCATACCAACTTACCACCTTTAGCATGTCGTCTTTGACAGAGGTCATGAGCGAGTCAAAAATGGATGAGTGTGGGTTGCGAACAATGTCACTTGACACTAATGGATCCGTAGCATACTCCAAGATACCTGACATTGCACCCTCGGCATACTCCTTGAATTTGGCGTTCACACCATCGACGGTGACAGGCTTATCCAGACGGACATTAACCTCGATCATAGATCCAGTGACTACAGGGACACGGACTGCGATTGCAAATAGCTTTCCATCTACTGAAGGCACGACCTTTCCTACGGCCTTAGCTGCTCCAGTGCTGGTAGGAACGATGTTGTAAGCTGCAGCGCGTGCGCGTCTTAAGTCACTGTGTGGAGCATCCTGGATGCGTTGATCCGCTGTGTAGGCGTGGATGGTTGTCATGGAGCCCAAGTTCACCCCATAGTTGTCATCTAAGATCTTCATGACTGGTGCGAGGCAATTGGTCGTACAGGAAGCATTGGAAAAGACATGGTTGCTACGATCCAATTCGTGATCATTCACACCGAGTACGATGGTCTGGACACCATCACTTTTAGCAGGTGCGGAGATAAGCACGTCTTTAGCCCCAGCCTGAAGGTGTAGGCCAGCTTTTTCGGTGGTTCGGAATATTCCTGTACATTCTAATACAAGATCCACTCCGAGGTCTCCATGATTTAGTTTGCTTGGATCGCGTTCAGCTGTAGCCTGGATCGATTTACCATTCACGATGAGGGCGTCATCGGTTGATTCTACAGTTCCATCGAATTTGCCATGAGCACTGTCATACTTGAGGAGATGAGCTAAAGTGGCATTGTCTGTGAGATCATTGATAGCAACGACTTCGATATCCTCTTTCTGCAGAAGGTTTCTGAAAGTTAGTCGGCCGATTCGACCAAACCCGTTAATTGCGATTTTCTTTCCCATGGTGCGTTGTTTTAGATAGGTGATTTGATGGATGCACAGCGAATTACCGTAAAAAATGCCACGTCCTATCCATCAAAAGGCATAGAATTAATGATATCGTAATCACCGTTACACCGATGAAAATATGTGCTTAGACCAATTCAATTTGTTCGAGCAAAATCTTGTTTGGCGTATCCCGCCTTTGACAATTATTAAGCACATGTAGCTTGCCAAATCCGAATATTGATTTGATCGAATTAAAAAAAACTCAATGGAAGATCACATGAAGTGCTCCTAACGACAACAAAAAGACCATCCCAAGGCGTCTGATCACCTGATCCTCATAATGGAAGAGCTGATTCCAACTATTCCATTTGGATCGACTTCCCAACGTCAGAAAAAATAGGGCGATTAGTATGACCCACATTGCCCGAACGAAGTAGTTCATTTCTGGGAATATGCCGATGATCAAAAGATGAAGTGGTATGGTTACAACAAATGCCAACAATGCAATACGATGATTAGGGGCAACTAAAAACGCGGCACCACAGATCGTGACCACGATGCCACAATTGATGTAATAGCGAAGTTCGTTTAGAGTATGTGTGAATGCTGCCTCTGGATTATTGAACTTTAGATAGAGCAACACCAAACCCATCGTAACCCCAGTACCAAGTGTGACAAGTATCATGCGCCTCCCCGCATTTACGACCTCGTTATCGGTGGCCCCTGGATTGAGATATTGTTTGTAAATGTCAATCGACCAAAGTGTGGCCAAAGAGTTGAATGTACTGTCTACAGTGCTCATCAATGATGCGAACAATGCACAGAGTATGAGTCCTTTGATTCCTACCGGAAGATATGTTGAGACGAGGTATGGGAATGCCATATCTGGATCATCTAATCCGCCTTGATCCCTGAGTATACCGTACAGGGCAATTCCTGGAACTACGATGATGACTGCCATGAAGTACTTCATGATCCCCCCAGCCATCAAGCCCAATTGTGCCTGGCGAAGACTACGTGCAGCCAGTGATCGCTGGATCACAGTCTGATTAGCGCACCAGTAATTGATATTCAGAAGAAACAGACCGAACACATGAGTCCAGGGAAGTGTATCATGGTCAACTGGCAAATGCAGATGCATCTTCTCTCCCGTGATGGCGTATAGATCACTCCAACCTCCGAGATGATGTACAGATACGAACAGGATCACGATGCCGCCGATGAAAAGAATCGAAAACTGTACGATGTCTGTCTTCACCACAGCTGCCAGACCTCCGAGATAGGTATAGACTGCGCTGAATACACCTAAGACGACAATGAGGATCGATACTCTCACCAATCGGTCCTCATGAATCACTGATAGATAGTCCGCGAAAACCAATTCGGCCGCATAGGCTCCCCAGAAAAGGGCCGCACCAAGGGTGATCGTCGAGAAGAGCAAAATATTTGCCCCTGTGTAGGCCAGTGCTACTCGCCATCCCATGCGAGCGCGAATGAATTGAGTGATCGTGATGATTCGTTCTCTCAGATACATCGGAACGAAGATGAATGCCGCCATGAGGATGCCTTGCATGGCATTGATCTCCAGGCTTGCCTGAGCAAGACCATACAGATATGCCGACCCCATCATTCCTAAAAATTGGTAGCCCTGGACATTGGTGGCGATGGTGGACAATGCAATGGAAGACCAACTTAGGTTACGATTACTCAGAAAATACTCCTCCGCTGTTGGTTCACCTTTAGATCTACCACGAAGCGCCATGAAGAAGATCACGGCAAAGTAGAGCAGGACAATGAGCAGATCGATCATACGCGGTAATATAGGTACGAATAGGATCTCCATCTTTGTGCCATGAGATCCAGAATCCATGCCTTTCGCTGTGCGCTTAATGGACTTATCATCGCATTCGATGAAGAGCCGCACTTCAAGTTTCACGTCGTAGCAACCGTCCTGGTCGTTATCGCTGGGGTATTACTTCAGGTAGACACGCGGAGTTGGTTGATCTTGGCATTGGCCGTGGGATTGGTGATGTCAACAGAATTATTGAATACTGCAATCGAGAACATTTGTGATTTTCTCACCACAGAACAGCATCCAGCGATCAAACGCATTAAGGATGTAGCGGCTGGGGCTGTCTTGGTTTCTTCGATTACGGCAGTTGTGATTGCAGTTTTGGTCTTTGGCCCATTGGTTATGTCTTTCTGATCTTTTTGGAGCTAAACTGCGTTGCTGATCACGATGCTAAGGATAGCCTACTCGCCAATCTACAAGTATACCTTACCCCCAGGTCATCGATTCCCAATGATCAAGTACGAGCTCATACCAGAGCAGTTACTTCACGAAGGCACGATCAACGAGGGTCATTTCTTCCATCCAGAGCCATTGTCAGATGAACAGCTATTATCGACCCATACAGCTGAATATCTCGACAAGTTGAAAAACCTTCCATTGCCTCGAAAGGAAGAACGCGCAATCGGTTTTCCTGTGCGTCAGGATCTTATTCATCGTGGACGTCATATCGCCCAGGGTACTCTCCAGTGCTGTTACCATGCGATCGAGTCTGGAGCTGCTCTTAATGTAGCAGGGGGTACCCATCATGCTTTTGCAGACCATGGTGAGGGTTTTTGTGTGTTCAATGATTTTGCAATCGCCGCCAACCTGCTGTTGGCGGAAGGTAGTGTAAAGCAAATTTTAATTCTCGATCTGGATGTACATCAGGGCAATGGCACTGCCAAGATTTTTGAAACCGAATCACGTGTATTCACAATGAGCGTACATGGCGCGAAGAACTATCCGCTGCGAAAGACAACCTCAGATCTGGACATCGGACTACCTGATGGGACTGGCGATAAGGCATACATACTCACCTTGGAGGAGCATCTACCTAAGTTGATCGATCAGGTACAACCTGATCTCATCATGTATCTCGCCGGTGTCGATGTGTTGGAGACAGATAAGCTGGGTCGCTTATCCCTATCCAAAGAAGGATGTATGCGGAGAGACGAATATGTCTTTCGGCTCTGTCATCGGCATCAGATTCCGGTTGCAGTCAGCATGGGAGGGGGATATTCACATCGTGTTGCGGATATCGTAGAAGCTCATGCGAATACCTTTAAAGCTGCTCAGGAGATCTTTTTCTGAGGTTTAGCATGAGACCAATCTATCCTCGAGATTAACGTATGACTAAAGTTTCTAATATTGCATGACAAGTTGGAGCTGTTGAAGCATCTGGTCATTATTCCCACGTATAACGAGAAAGAAAATGTCGCCGCTATCATTGAGGCTGTCATGGATCTCGGAGGAATGGATGTCCTGATAGTCGATGATGGCTCACCAGATGGCACCGCTACCATCGTACGGGATATTCAATCAAAAAATAAATATACCCAGCAGATCCACCTCATCGAACGAGAAGGAAAGTTGGGGCTGGGGACGGCATATATCCGTGGATTTAAGTTTGGGCTGGAGCATGGCTATGATATCATCAATGAGATGGATGCCGATTTCAGCCATCCACCCAAGGATTTGCTGCGACTTCGGCAGACGATAATGGATGGTGCCGATGTGGCGATTGGATCTCGATACATCCATGGAGGTGGATTTGTGAATTGGTCGCGACTTCGCATCTTCATTTCCAAAGGAGGCAGTGCCTACGTACGACTGATGACCAAGATGCCAATCAAAGATCCAACGGCAGGTTTCGTGGCATATAGCAGCACATTTTTGCGGTCATTTGATCTGGATCAAGTAGAATTTACAGGCTACGGATTTCAGATAGAAATGAAGTACATCGCCTATCGACTTGGCTTCAAATTGGTGGAGATACCGATCATCTTCAAAGACAGAGAATTAGGAACTTCGAAAATGAATATTAGCATCATTAATGAAGCGATCAATGGCGTCCTTAAGCTCATCCGAAGGGACATCCAGTCATACTACAAGGCTCAAACAACGCAGAAGGTGGCTTAAGTGGATTGGGAGGTTCGCCTTGGGAATGATCCTGATTGTCCTGGCTCTCGCAATTTTGGCGATTAGTTATGATGACAGATTGTCTGATGAGAAGTTACATGATCGATATTCGGCTAAGCTCGAAACTTTTGACATCAGCCATATTGACTATGGAAATCATAAGATAAGGGTAGTCACTTCTATCAATCAGACCTCAAAGCCCTTCCTGGTGATGGTACACGGAGCACCGGGTGGAATCACGGCTTTTGGAGGTTATTTGAAAGACAGCCTACTTCAGGAAAGATTTCATTTTATAAACTATGATCGCCCTGGCTACGGGAATGATGATGATCCCGCTGAGCCAAGTATCGGATATCAGGCTGATGTCCTACGAGAGATCCTCGGTGAGTTTTGTGATTCCACATCACAGATTGTATTCCTCAGCCATTCTTATGGCGGGCCGATCGCTGCAGCCGCCACAATTGGCCTTCCTATGGATGACATTACTCATGTAATGGTAGCTCCCGTAATCGAACCTTCGACCGAGCGGATTTTTTGGTACAGCTCCCTGCCTTTACGATGGCCTTTGTCTCTTATCTCCTCTCATAACCTCAAAACAGCTGCTGTCGAAAAGGTCGAGCATCCAGGTCAGATAGAGCAGTTTGTGGATCTATGGCCATCGGTCCAGGGGCGCACGATTCATGTCCATGGAACTGCTGACTTCCTTGCTCCAGTCGAAAACATCGACTTCGTAAAGTCCCGATTTCCATCCTCGTCTCTTGAGTCTATCGTATTGGAAGAAAGGTCTCACTTCATTCTCTGGACTCGTGACACGCATGAGCTAATACGCACTCAGTTATTAGGTCTTTTCGATTGAATACTTTCTAATCAATCGTTGTCTTCCCAAAATCTTAGTGATTAAATGTGACTCAAAAGTTGCATTTGCTCATGGCTTAACACTTTGAGTGGTAGGGGAATGTAGTGTATCAGTTGTCCTTGGATTGTACCAGAAGCATTCTATGACCAACCACTTTACCCTTTCACGAACCCTCAAGTCTCTCCTCATCTCTGGCTCTATCGAAGTGACAGGAGTGGAGAGTGCTGGTCTCCAACGGTTTACGCTTGAGCGTTTGGGATTATGTGTGACGATGGAAGATCTTTTATTCCATCAATGTAAAGTGGTTGGGTCACGATATAACCCGAAAAGACAACTCATAAAGTAGCCTTAAACCAACCATAATGAATCCGACAGATCTGATATCTGGACCATTACAACGCACATGGGGCATTGCCTTATGTGTATTGTTGTTGGTCATAGTCAGTGGTCCCACTGCCACGGCCCAGATCAAGATGGGAGATAATCCCAATACAATCAATCCGGCATCACTGCTCGAGTTAGAGAGTACCGAGAAGGGATTCCTTTGGCCACGCTTGACGAGCGCTCAGCGAGATGCCATTGGGTTTCCCCCGACAGGGCTCACAATATTCAACACGGACAATGTGTGCATCGAGGTTAATGTGGGTACCCCGGCCGCACCACAATGGCTGTGTCTTAGTGATGATAGTGATAACCAATCGATTGATCAGTTTTCGCTTGACGGAGATATTCTTACGATTGGTATCGAAGGAGGTAATGTGATCACTGTCGACCTCAGTTCTATCAATACTGATGATCAAGAGATCAACGAGCTGCGATTAGACGGCACGATACTGACAATATCTCTTGAGGATGGCAACACACAAACTCTTGATCTATCGAGTCTTGACACTGATGAACAGAAGATCACTCGATTTGATCTAACCGGATCTATACTCACGATCGAAATTGAGAATGGGAATACCCGATTCGTCGATTTAGAAGATTATCCAGGTATCCAAGGTCCAGCTGGCGAAGACGGACGTGGTATTGTGAGGGTGGAAGACAATGGAGACGGAACATTCACCTTTGTTTATACAGACAGCACAACATTCACAACTATTGATTTGACAGGGCCCACTGGGAATGGGATACAAGAAACCATAGACAACGGGGATGGGACGCTGACGATCAGATACACTAACGGAGACTCGCTCGTGACTTCTGATTTTACCGGACCCCAAGGGCCACAAGGACCGCAAGGAATTCAGGGTCCAACAGGACAGGATGGTGAAGATGGGATAGGTATTGTCAATACAATTGATAACGGAGACGGGACCTTCACATTTGTCTATAGCGATGGGGCCACGTTCACGACTTCGGATCTTACAGGTCCAAGTGGTGCACCAGGTCCAGCAGGGGCCGATGGAGCTGCGGGCCAAGATGGACGTGGTATTGCCCGTATCGATGACAATGGAGACGGCACTTTCACATATGTCTATACAGATGGAACAACATTTACAACGATAGATCTCACAGGTCCAACTGGAAATGGGATCCAAGAAACCATCGACAATGGAGATGGTACTCTTACGATCCGATATACGAATGGTGATACACTCCGCACCTCGGACTTCACAGGTCCGCAGGGTCCTCAAGGTCCCGTCGGAATGCAAGGGCCGCAAGGACCTCAAGGGAATGATGGTGTTGGAATCGTCAATACCATTGACAACGGAGACGGTACGTTTACGATCTTCTACAGTGATGGGTCGACATTTACAACAGCCGATTTAACTGGACCGCAAGGTCCTCAAGGGCCTGCTGGACAGGATGGAGTGGGCATCGCAAGGATCGAAGACAATATGGATGGCACATTTACTTATGTGTTTACTGATAGTTCCAGGTTCACGACTATAGATCTCACCGGGCCAACTGGACTTCAGGGTCCAGCGGGAGCAGATGGCGCTGCTGGCCAGGATGGACGTGGTATCGCCCGAATCGATGACAATGGGGATGGCACCTTCACTTATGTCTATACAGATGGAACGACGTTTACAACGATAGATCTGACAGGTCCAACTGGAAATGGTATTCAGGAGACTATTGACAATGGTGATGGTACTCTTACGATCCGATATACGAATGGTGATACACTCCGCACGTCGGACTTTACAGGTCCGCAGGGTCCTCAAGGTCCCATCGGAATGCAAGGCCCACAAGGTCCTGCAGGGAATGACGGTGTTGGAATTGTCAATACCATTGATAATGGGGACGGTACCTTCACGATCTTCTATAGCGATGGGTCAACATTCACGACAGCCGATCTAACTGGACCGCAAGGTCTTCAAGGCCCTGCAGGCGTCGATGGAGATGATGGGGTTGGCATCTCGAGAATCGAGGATAACGGTGATGGGACATTCACTTATGTTCTCACCGATAGTACCAGATTTACGACTATTGATCTCACTGGTCCACAGGGTGTCCAGGGGCCTCAGGGGCCGGCAGGATTGGATGGTACTGATGGTCGAGGGATTGCGCGAGTGGAGGACAATGGAGACGGTACCTTCACCTATGTCTACACCGATAGCACAACATTTACAACGATAGACCTTACTGGTCCAACTGGTAATGGTATCCAGGAAACCATCGACAATGGAGATGGTACTCTTACAATCCGGTATACGAATGGCGATACGCTTCGCACGTCGGATTTTACTGGACCACAGGGAGTCCAAGGTCCACAAGGAATTCAAGGTCCTCAGGGACCGGCAGGATTGGATGGCACTGATGGTCGAGGGATTGCGCGAGTGGAGGACAATGGAGACGGCACCTTTACCTATGTCTATACCGATAGCACAACATTTACAACGATAGACCTTACTGGTCCAACTGGTAATGGTATTCAGGAAACCATAGACAATGGAGATGGTACCCTTACAATCCGTTATACGAATGGCGATACACTTCGCACGTCGGACTTTACTGGGCCACAGGGAGTCCAAGGTCCCCAAGGAATTCAGGGCCCCCAGGGTCCACAGGGACCTGCCGGAGATCCTGCAACAGATGACCAACAGCTCACATTCTCGAACGATACATTAAGATTAGAGAACGGAGGTAACGTTTACCTGGGGGACTACTTAGATAACACGGATGACCAGCAAATTGTAGACTTCAGTTTTGATTCAGTTTCAAACCTTGTCGTCTTAGAATTAGAAGATGGTGGTAGAGATACCATAGATCTATCTCTTCTCGATGATAGTGGCTCAGACGATCAACAGATCCAGGACTTCAGTGTAGATACTGTCTCGAATGTTGTTCGAATTCAATTAGAAGACGGAGGTCAGGATTCGCTTGACTTGAGTTATCTGGATGGACAGAATACTGATGATCAGCAGATCGTGGATTTTAGTTATGACACGACCACGAATCTTGTGATCCTTGAATTAGAGGATGGTGGACGCGATACGATTGATTTGGCGCGATTAGATGATGCGGGGAGTGACGATCAGCAGATAGAGAATTTTGTATTTGACACGGTGACGAATTTGGTCATTTTAGAATTAGAAGACGGTGGCCGTGACACGATAGACCTATCGATACTTGATGTTGCTGGCTCTGATGACCAACA
>JBCBIX010000042.1:0-21871 GCA_038523965.1 Bacteroidota bacterium | reverse complement strand
TACGAATTCTAATTTAGAAGGAACTGATCCGGTTTCTATTTTTTTCTTCAGCATGTTCAATCCTCGGTCATAGTCAGATCCGACAAAGGCCTCCATGGATTTTTTCATCCAGAAAAGGAAGAACGGAAGGCTGCTATCCATGGTCCAACTAACCTTGGTATGGTCTTCTTGAGCGTGAAGTCCGAAGGTGACCTTGCTTTCCGATTTCCAGGGTTTAATGAAGCGCAGATCGTACTTGATGAGATCATCTGTGGTTGATGTGATTGCCATTTCTCCCTCTCCAGTCCGCGCACCTGTCCATCGGTATGATTGCGCGTCGTCAGCGATCTCAACTTTGGCCGCTGGTTCGGCGATAAGCCATGGAGACCATTCTTGCCATTGATTGAAGTCTGTTAATACCGCTTTTATGTCCTCCTTAGGCGCATTAATGTCTATGGTTCGATGGATGTGCATTTTTGGCATGGTGAACTCGTTTTATTTATTAGTTGAAATGTTTTACATCAGTACGCCTTCGACAGCCTTAACCGGTTCGGGCAGGTCTTTTTCTCCAAGCATATCACGAAGGTCTATCTCGATGGTTCTGGATAGTGCCAGCATGGGAACATCATTTATGAAATTTTCAAATGGATCTTCGCTGTTGTCACCTACGATTTCCATTGTTGAAAAAATCCATGCGATCACAACAAAGAATGGTACGGTCAGAAAAATATTCATGTGACCTATTCTTGCAAACTCACTGACCAGTCCGAACGGAAGGAGTAGGATGAAGATCCAAACGAATACCTTTGAGAAGAAGGCATACTGTCGTGGGAAAGGTGTATTCTTAATTCGCTCGCATTTTCCTTGTAGATTATAAAATTCTTCTAATGATCTCATAAGTTCCATGTGCCGGAAGTTGTTGGTCAGTTTTAGTTTTTCGATACTGTGCTGGAGATCTTCACCTTGCAGTCGGATAAGTTGAGTAGGACCATTTACAATCGTACAGAGATACTTGTATTCATCATCACTCAGCATTGGCTTCACATCACGATCCCATTCTTCTAAATTAGGGCGTCCTGCATGATATCTTCCTGCACCACCCTTGTAATCAAGACTAAAGCTGGATGGTCTCCTCAGACGATGTGTTAATGCGTAAAGCCATGCAATGTGTCTGTAGATCAATCGTTTTTGGATCGCTACAAGAGTCTCTTGATCGGTAATACAATCTTCTAATTCAGTGGATAGAAAACTAAGGACTTGATTTCCCCAGGTTCGGCTGTAGTTTACAATTCCGCCCCAGATTTTGCGTGCTTCCCAGAATCGATCGTATGACTGACTGTTTTTGAAGCCGAGATAGAAAGCTACAGCTATACCGATGACACTGAGTGGTTGGAAGGGAATGGATGCGTTAATTCCTTGATGATCTGCCCAGTGATAGAGAGCCACAACCGCAGTACCATAAAGAGTGAATAGAAATAGATTCCATCTCGCAAACCTCCAGATAATGGACCATTTAATATTGCGCTGTACATACATGTGTTATCGATATTCAGTGAGTTGATAGAAATATGAGCCAATCCAAATCTTATGTGTATTCTGCCAAATGAAAGGTAGTGAGCATTGTGAAGTATTCCATGGTCAGATCACAACTCATTGAGAGATGATACATTTATCTCTCAGTCACCTGGACGAGATATCGTCTATGGCCAAACAGTGAAGAAGATGGCAGAAGAGAAGCAATCAAAACCTAAGAAGCAGAACCAGATCAACATCGATCTACCTGAGGAACTTGCCGACGGTGTATACACCAACTTGGCGATCATCTCTCATTCGCATTCAGAGTTTGTAGTGGATTTCATCCGTATGCTCCCTAATGTTCCCAAGGCGAAAGTGAAGTCGCGCATCATCCTAACTCCCGAGCATGCTAAGCGATTTCTCAAGGCACTCGCGGAGAATGTTAAGAAGTATGAGTCTCAGCACGGGCCGATTAGTGATAAGGGAGGTAATCAGAACCAGTTCCCACCGATGAATTTCACTCCGACGGCACAGGCATAAGCGAATACACTGCTTCAGTGATCAGAACTCGCTGGTATTATGGAAGTGAATGTCTGGGTGAGCTTCCTGGACGGTCTTCAGACTCCATGCAGTCTCTGCCATGTAGACCAGCTTACCGTCCTTGTCTTTTGCAAGATCCTTGGCTCGGCGAGATTGAAATTCTTTGAGTGCTATGGGATCGTCACAGCTGACCCAGCATGCTTTGTTTAGGCGGATGGGCTCATAGGTGCATGAAGCACCGTACTCATGCTCCAGTCGGTATTGAATCACGTCGAACTGCAGCGCACCAACGGTGCCAATGATCTTTCGCTGGCTCATCTCCATCGTGAAGAGCTGTGCAACTCCTTCGTCCATAAGCTGGGCAAGACCTTTGTTCAGTTGTTTGGTCTTCAATGGATTTGCATTGTTGACGAATCGAAATTGCTCTGGAGAGAAGCTCGGTATCCCTTTAAAATTAAGCTCCTCACCCTCGGTAAGCGAGTCGCCGATCTTAAAGTTGCCACTGTCGTAGAGACCCACGATGTCACCAGGATAGGCCTCATCGACAACCTCCTTGCGCGATGCCATAAATGATGTCGGATTACTGAATTTCAGTTTGCGCTCGAGTCGAGAGTGCCTGTAGTTCGTGTTGCGCTCGAAAGTACCTGAACAAATCCTTACGAATGCGATACGGTCGCGATGACGGGGATCTATATTGGCGTGGATCTTAAATACAAATCCTGAGAACTTATCCTCATTCGGCTTTACGATTCGTTCTTCTGTTTCACGAGGTAGTGGTGGAGGAGCGATATCGACAAAACAATCCAGGAGTTCCTTCACGCCAAAATTGTTGATCGCACTGCCAAAAAACACGGGTGACTCTGCACCCTGGCGGTAGGTTTCTTTATCAAAGTTGGGATAGACCTCGTGGATGATTTCAACCTCATCGCGAAGCTCGTCAGCGGCAGCCTCACCGACAATCTCGTCCAACTCCGTTGACGCTAAGTCAGTCAGCGTGATGGTATCTTCCTCCATCTGCTTGCCATGCGCACTGAAAATGCATAGTTTTTTCTCAAAGAGATTATAGACACCCTGGAATCGCTGACCCATACCAATGGGCCAACTTAGAGGCACCACTTTCAGGCCGAGTTTCGTCTCTACCTCATCCAGTAGATCAAAGGCATCCAGCCCTTCGCGATCCAACTTGTTGATGAACACAATAATCGGAGTCTTGCGCATTTTACAGACACGAACGAGGTTTTCGGTTTGCTCTTCCACACCTTTGGCGACGTCGATCACGACAATGACGCTATCCACAGCAGTTAGGGTCCGATAAGTATCCTCAGCGAAATCCTTGTGACCAGGGGTATCGAGGATGTTGATTTTTTTGTTCTGATACTCGAATGCCATCACCGAAGTCGCTACCGAAATACCCCGTTGGCGCTCGATTTCCATGAAGTCTGAATTAGCTGATTTTTTGATTTTGTTGGATTTGACGGCACCGGCAACTTGGATGGCACCTCCGAATAGGAGCAACTTTTCAGTCAGCGTTGTTTTTCCCGCATCTGGATGCGATACAATGCCAAACGTGCGTCTTATTTCGATTTGCTGGGCTAAGGTCATAAGTAAGTTCCTCCGAAAAATGGAGCGCAAAAGTAGTGCTTTGGGCAGCTTGGATCAAAGTAGGGTAGGTCATTGGGTTTGGTAGCTCATGCTTGATTCGTTAAGTTCCACTCAGCTAACAATTTAGAACATGGAACTCGTGCTGCGTCTCGTCTTGATCTGTCATATCGCTTTTGGTTTTACCTCTTTGGGTAGTGGCTTGGTATCGATCATTCTGCGCAAAGGGGGAACAGGGCACAAGCGGTCAGGGCTTCTTTTTTTCTATGGCATGTTAGGTGTAGTGATAACTGCTTTTGTCATCTCGATTTCTAAATCGGACGAATTCTTGTTTCATATCGCGGTATTCACGCTTTTTCTGGTGTATTCAGGCTATAGATCTAATCAGAATCGCTCACTACTCCCATCAATCTTAGATTGGATCATACTTATACTCGGATTGGCCAATGGTATAGCCATGGTCATCTCTCAAGATGTCATCTTAATGGTGTTCGGTGGATTATCGCTTTTTCTGGGGCTTCGAGACGTCAGTTACTTCTACAGGGCGAAAGCTGGTAAACAACTACACAAAATGACTTGGTTAGTCCGCCATGTAGGAATGATGCTCGGTGGGTATCTGGCTGCGCTCACGGCATTCATAGTTACTAATGTGACTTACTCTGGAGATTTTGCTTGGGTGCCTTGGCTATTGCCAACTATCTTAATCGTCCCTCTCATATTCTATTGGGTCTATCGTGTACGGAGTGGGAAGTTGGAGTTGATCGATCTCAAGAAGTAGGTCAGCCAGGCAAAGGAGTTGACAATTCCAGCTGCTTACCATCAAAGCCGCTCATGCTGGGCAAGGACTCTTATATAAAATATGCATTGGAGCGATCAGATGATTATAGCATCAATTGCATAAAGATGACATCCAGCCACATGTTAAACTTGTATCCCACTTGTTTACATCTGCCGATTTCTTCGAAGCCAAACTTGATATGGAACTTGTAGCTGTCTGCATTTCTTGAATCAATACCTGCGATCATTGTATGATAGCCCTTGTCGCGAGCATCGGAGAGTAATCTCGTCATCAGGGTAGAGCCAACACCTTTGCCATGATGCTCATGATGGACGTAGACGGAATGTTCGATAGTACGAGCGTATGCTGGACGACTTCTGAATGGACCGTAGGTGGCATATCCTAACACAAGATTATTCTGGACTGCTACGTAGAGCGGAAGTCCAGCGAGACGTTTCTCTCTGAACCACGAAAGATGTTGGTCTATCGTGCGCTCTTCGTAGTAGTAGATTACCGTAGAGGTAAGAATCTCGTGATTGGTGATGTCAAGTATGCCTGGGACATCGATTTCAGTGGCGGCACGAATGAGATATTGCAATGCGGTAGAATTAATGACAGCATTGCAAATATGATCATTCGAAGAAGCTCATCTGATTGGGATTCGCCATAGTCTGACCCTTCAGTGATACGACATCCTGGAATGCTGATCCTAAGTTTTTCCTTAAGCTTTGATACTCAAAGAACTCTGTCAGGTTACTGGCGATAGTCATCCATCGTTCCATGGGAATGATGATTGCTGCTTTGTCTCCGTTTTCGTCCATGAGATACTGGACTCCGATATCTGATTTCATAATGGGTGTGGTTTTGGTGGAACAGTAAATTGTTATCGTGGTCTATGGTAATTAGGGTGGTTTACGCTTCATTCTTTTTTAGAGCATCGACGTCACGTTTGAGTTGGTGGACGAGATCACTAAGTACTTGCACATCATCTGAGGTCTGAGGCTCTTCATCTGGAAGGTCAAAGCTGATGAAAGCCAGACTCTTCCAGATCTCTACAACATCTGAGAGCTCGGTATAGAACGGTTGATAGATTAAGTTGTCGGACTTCATCTCCAGGCGATTCAGACGAGCCTGACGCCAAACCCGTTTGTACACGATACCATCAGCCTTTGTGATGACGATGTAGCATTCTCCATCCTTGATGTACGTCCAGTCCTCTACATACTCACATACGATGTAGCTGCCATCCTGAATAGGAAGCATACTGTCCCCTTCGATCTGAAAGAGACGGTAGCTCCTATCCGGATACATCTCAGGTAATGGCAAACTAAACTTGGGTAGCTCAGCAATGTATTCGGGGTCGGCATAGCTATGCGAATACCCCGCTCGGGCGCTTACAGGAACCACAGAGATGCGCTCGTCGCCTTGGTCATCGATAACAATCGGAAGAATGCGAAGCGTTCGTCCTTCAGCATCGACTTCAGATGCTTTTTCACCCTTGCTGAGGTCTTGGTTGATTAGTTGATCCAGTGTAACACCAAACAGGTAGGATAATTTCTGAATGGTATCCAGCTTAGGTTCTGCGCGAAGCTCTTCGTAAGCACCGATGGCAGGCCTTTTGACACCGATTCGCTCCGCTAAATCTGCTTGAGTGTAGCTCTTCAGCTTGCGTAAGTATCTGATGTTGTGATTCAAGTAACTCATCGTGTTACAAACATATATCTATTTATCTTAGTATGCTAAATATATTAGTAATTAGCTCTTAGAAGTAGATTTTTGATATGTGAGACAGTGGATGGATGTATCCTTGTGAATTACATGTGTTAAGATGATCGAGAACATCATATTAGACTTTGGAGGTATACTTATCGATTTAGATAAATCACGATTCTATTCTGGATTGAATGCCCTCCTTGGTGTTAGTGGGTTATCAGATAAGCATCAACTGTTGATGGATGAATACGAGATGGGTCTTATGAGTGAGGCCAGTTTTGTATATCGACTTCAGGAGTCTGTGGATCATCAGATCGCGGAGTATGACATCCTTGCTACTTGGAATAGCATTTTGGCGGACCTCCCTCAGCATCGTTTAGACTTCGTCCTCGAGCTACGTGCAGGATATAAAGTGTATCTCTTATCGAATACCAACCATTCACATATCCAGTGGGTGCGACGAGACCTTAAGAAGCGTTTGGGGATTACTGACTTTGAGAAGCGATATTTTGACAGAGTATTTTATTCGCATGAAGTGAATATGCGGAAGCCCAACCATAACATATATCAGCACGTCATCGATCACTTGAGTCTTGATCCTCAGAAAAGTATCTTCATCGACGACACTCTCGAGAATGTCATCGCTGCTCGAGCAGTTGGATTACATAGTGAGCACCATGATCCATCGCTTGAGATTGGGAGTCAACTTATGGGTTACATCTCCAAGGCATTAGCATAATAAAGTCACGTGTCCCTAACCAAACGACAGTTGTTTCTATCCCATGTGGCTCAGACGAGTGACCTTCCGGTCATGCTGGAAGTCAGTCATGCGAAAGGCGTTCATATTTGGGATATATACGGAAAGCGATATGTGGATATGAACAGCGGGATCGCTGTCAACTCTCTCGGGCATTGTCATCCTGAGATCGTCCAGGCCATCTGTGACCAATCTGAGCGATATATGCACACCATGGTGTACGGTGAGCATGTACAGTCACCCCAGGTCGAGTTTGCTCAGCTTTTGTTAGACCAGTTGCGATCTGATCTGGACGTGCTTTACTATCTGATGTCTGGTACAGAAGCGACGGAACTGGCCATGAAGTTGGCCAAAAGATATACAGGTAGATATGAGATCATCGCCTGTCGCATTGCCTATCATGGATCAACTCATGGTGCAGAGAGCCTCCGTAGCGACGAGAACTACAAGGCTCCCTATCAACCATTGCTCCCAGGGATACGACACATCAATTTTAATGAAGAGGAGGCACTCGAATCGATCACAACAAGGACAGGCTGTGTCATTACAGAAGTTGTTCAGGGAGAAGCAGGTGTTATCCCTCCGCATCCCTGCTGGCTTAGGGCAGTCCAAGAACGATGTCGGCAGGTAGGCGCGTTGTTCATCGTGGACGAAATCCAGAGTGGTTTTGGTCGTACGGGAAGTCTCTTTGCCCATCAACGATTTGCTATCGAGCCAGATGTCGTTCTTGTTGGTAAGGCCATGGGTGGTGGTATGCCTATCGCTGGCGTGATCAGCTCAAGAGAAATAATGTCCTGTATCATTCGAAATCCTGCGTTAGGTCACATTACCACGTTTGGAGGCCATCCTATGTCATGTGCTGCAGCTTTAGCGGGACTACGAGTCCTCCTTCAGAAGGAACACATCAGCCAAATCTCCAACAAAGTAGCCTATATAAAGTCACGCCTGCAGTGTCACCCAGTAGTCAAGCAAATACGAAATGCAGGCCTGATGATGGCTGTCGAGCCAATTGGTCGGAAGTATCTAAAGCACATTGTAGGTCACGCCTTCGAGTTAGGCCTCATCGTAGACTGGTTTCTCTTTAACAATCGAAGCTTCCGCCTGGCCCCACCTTTGGTGATTTCAATGGAGGAGTTAGCTGAGGCGTGCGATATCCTGGAGGCGGCTATGGATTATGCTTTAGCGAAGTATGAGAGGTGACTACACTCCGGTACAATTTATTAATTAGGGGACTGCAGTTATCAGGGGTTTTCGGCGAACTTAACTGATAAGTATGTTCCTACGAGGCGTCATAACGTCAATTACTTTCGACACAACTGTCAGATATCAAAACGAGTTCTGTGCCCGACTGTACCTCTACTCCTGGGCATAGGGTGACCTCTTCTGCAGTGAATGAGGTAGATAGTCCATTCGTGAATGTTGCTTTGATCGTAATCGAGTCCGCGCCAGAGATGGAGTCTATCTGACTCCAGTCTTGCAGATATTGATCATCGATGATTTCATTGTTGTTAACTATTCGGACAACCACGGTGTCTTTGGAGATCAGGCCATCGTTCGTGGTGGTCCACTCAAGTTCATAGGTTGTATCGTAGTCTCCGACAAGACGACTCGAAGGTGAGGCTGGAGAAGTTAAGAATCCTCCATTCCCATTCAAAATCGACCAAGATCCTGTTCCGACCTGGATCGCCTGAGCTGATAGCTCTACCATACGATCACAAGAGATGATGTCTTCACCAGCAACAGCAGGATCGGGTGGTTGAGGTGAGCTAAATTCAATTGTCACCAGGTCAGTTGAAGAACCGCAAGGCGAATTTGAGATGGTCCATTGCAGTAAATAGGCCGCTCCAAGGGTCCCTGAGAAAGTTGTCTCCGGGTCAGTGGCGTCTACAAATGAACCTCCCGATGGTCCCTGGAGAATAGTCCAAAGTCCCTCGCCAACGGTAGGTGTATTCCCGGTAAGGGTAGTTGATACCGCATCGATTACATCCTGATTTTCACCTGCGTCGGCGGTAGTGGGTAATGCAGTAAAATGAACCATTAATGCATCTGAGCTCGTACAGTCACCATAATCCTGGGTCCAAGTGAGTTCGATGGAGTCTCCAGCCGTACCACTGTAAATGACGTTACCATTCGGTAAGGTTTCTGTGAGCGTAGCAGAACCCTCAGTGACTTTCCATGCCCCTGTTCCCTGGCTAAATGCCAATGGAGCCAATTCAACTCGATCACTACATATGATCATATCAGCTCCGGCGTCGACCACAAATGCAGTTGGAAGCTCTACTGTTACCGTAGCATCACAAGTAGATTGATTTCTGTTTT
This sequence comes from Bacteroidota bacterium, assembly GCA_038523965.1. Taxonomy (GTDB): domain Bacteria; phylum Bacteroidota; class Bacteroidia; order Chitinophagales; family Saprospiraceae; genus JAJRXG01. The sequence continues at coordinate 12,671 of JBCBIX010000042.1, read as the reverse complement.
GGTCCTCTACTGTGAGAACGACTGTGTTTGGGCCCATATCTGCACAGCTAAACTGGGTTCGGTTCAGAAATCCACCAGCCAGAGTGGTACAGCCGTCAAAGCTGCCATTATTGATTTGTCCAGGTGTGATTGTTGCCGTTTTCGTTGGAGGAATCTCCAAGCTGAGATCTTGGCAGATAGCCTCTGGAGGTGCTACATCATCAAGTCTGCAGTCTACAGTGATGACATAGGGAAGGTCCACAGAGACTTGGTTGCCTACTTGATCCTCTGATGTGTACGTAGCCACAAAGTTGTAGGTGCCGGGTATATCTGGTGCTTCAATCACATCGCGCATGATGATTGATCCCGTAGGTCTCAATTTGAATGCCGTGCTTGATAGGGTGTTATTTTGCTCGTCGATGACAAGGTGATTGATGAGCGTATCGATGCCGGTATTAAGTATCGGAAACTCGATGTAGTACCACCGACCGGCCCCGATGGTAAGACTATCATTATCGTCGATTGACGATCCGCATGTTAGTATGTCTGTTTCGTCAGTGCAGATATCTGAACCCAGTCCAACTCGGAGGCTGGCGTCAACCATGGGCTCTGGTACTGTAATGACATAAGGAAGATCCACAGATACTTGGTTGCCTACTTGATCCTCTGAAGTGTAGGTAACTACCAAGTTGTAGGTGCCAGGTATTTCTGGTGCTTGAATCACATCTCGCATGATAATTACTCCCGTTGGTCTCAGTTTGAATGCTGTATTTGACAGGGCGTTGTTTTGTTCATCGACGACGTGGTGATTGATGAGCGTATCGATGCCGGTGTTAAGTATCGGAAACTCGATGTAGTACCACCGACCGGCCCCTATGGTAAGACTATCATTATCGTCGATTGACGATCCGCATGTTAGTATGTCTGTTTCGTCAGTGCAGATATCTGCACCGAGTCCAACTCGGAGGCTCGCGTCAACCATGGGTTCTGGTACGATAATGACATAGGGAAGATCCACAGATACTTGGTTGCCTACTTGATCCTCTGATGTGTACGTAGCCACAAAGTTGTAGGTGCCGGGTATATCTGGTGCTTGGATCACATCGCGCATGATGAGTAATCCGTCAGGTCTCAATTTGAATGCCGTGCTTGACAGGGTGTTGTTTTGCTCATCGACGACGAGGTGATTGATGAGGGTATCGATGCCGGTGTTAAGTATCGGGAACTCGATGTAGTACCACCGACCGGCCCCGATGGTAAGACTATCATTATCGTCGATAGAAGATCCGCATGTGAATATGTCTGTTTCGTCAGTGCAGATATCTGCACCGAGTCCAACTCGGAGGCTCGCGTCAACCATGGGCTCTGGTACGATAATGACATAGGGAAGATCCACAGATACTTGGTTGCCTACTTGATCCTCTGATGTGTACGTAGCTACCAAGTTGTAGGTGCCGGGTATATCTGGTGCTTGGATCACATCGCGCATGATGAGTGATCCGTCAGGTCTCAGTTTGAAAGCCGTGCTGGATAGGGTGTTGTTTTGTTCATCGACGACGAGGTGATTGATGAGCGTATCGATGCCAGTATTAAGTATTGGGAACTCTATGTAGTACCACCGACCGGCCCCAATGGTAAGACTATCATTATCGTCAATAGAAGATCCGCATGTTAGGATGTCTGTTTCGTCTGTGCAGATATCTGAACCCAGTCCAACTCGGAGGCTGGCGTCAACCATGGGACCTATGGCATTGAGGTAATAGTTGTCATCAAGTATCAAGGTGTTGGAGTTGCCGTCGCCAAGATTCCAGGTTGCCATAATTTCTGTGAGTCCAGTCGCGGTGAGCGCACTTTGCCTTACCATGTGGGTGTACGTTGCCCCATTTCCAACTGAAACATTGGTAGTTGGTAAGACGAGCCCATACTCATCATCTTGAATGCTGATTTTTTCAATTGTGGTGTTTGTATTATTACTAACCCTGTAGGTGATTACAATATCACTGGCTTGTACCAAGGAGTAGATCAGGCTATCCTGACCATCGGGCACTGCAAAGCAATTGTCTGGGTCATTGATGTCCGTACAGAGGTCATCTGCTAATCCAACTGAAATCGATGTTGTGACCTGCCCATAGGTAGAGTACATAAGGGCAGAAGTGAAAAGGCAGAGAAGTGCATGTCGCATGATACATGATTTAGCTACTCAATCGACCAAAGATGACTGCGAAAGAAGATTGGTCTCTTACCCAGATGGGTGATTCTATCTGAATGAGATGCTTTTAACATAAAAAAAGCCCTCCATCAGGGATGGAAGGCTTAACTGCTTTTTCATGCGACGTTGGTCTTCGTCTACTCTTGAACTAATTCGAGAGGTATTTCTCCCTTAACACTGTCATGGAGGTGTAGTGACGCGGCATAAGTGCCCAATTCCTTAATATCCTCTACTTCGATTTTCTTTCGAGGGATATCCACGTTGAACTGCTCTTTCAGTGCATTGCTGATCTGGATCGATGTAATGCTTCCGAAGATTTTGCCACTGGTTCCTGCTTTGACACCGATTCTGAGCGTTTTGCCGTCGAGTGAGGCAAGTGTCGCTTTGAATTCTTCTATTTTCTTATCCTCCTCTGCTTTTTCGCGAGCGATCAGATCGTCCAGCTTGCCAAGGTTAGTTTTGTTAGCGATTACAGCTAAGCCCTTGGGTATGAGGTAGTTACGTCCGTATCCTGGCTTGACGGTGACCACGTCATGCTTGTCACCGAGGGTGCCCAGGTCTTTGAGTAATATGATCTCCATGTCTTGTACTACTTAATTGGATCTGATAATTGACCTACTTGAGCAAGTCAGTTACATAAGGTAGGATGGCCAGATGGCGTGCGCGCTTCACAGCGATGGCGACTCTCTTTTGGTACTTTAGAGAGTTACCTGTGATGCGACGTGGGAGCAACTTACCCTGATCATTAATGAACTGCATTAGAAAGTCAGCATCTCGGTAGTCGATGTGCTTGATGCCAAACTTCTTGAATCTACAGTACTTATTACGCTTTGTCCCGATGTTAGGATTGCTCAGGAACTTGATATCGTCTCTACTTGCCATGATTAATCTTCTTTGTTAGGAGTTGTGGTGGAGGAATCGTCAGTCTTCTTGTTACTCGATTCAGTTGTAGTCGATGCTGAATTCGTAGAAGCGGATGATGGCCGAGGAGAGCGGCTCTGACGTCTGTTATTATCCTTGCGGTCTTTCTTGACTTTACGTTCGACTTTTCCGATCAGTCCATTGCGCTTATCCTCGTTGTACTTTACGCCGTACTTATCGAGTTTTACACAGAGGAATCGGATGATACGCTCATCACGTCGCAGTGCCAACTCCAATCGGGGAATGATATCTCCCTCCTGAGTTTGGAATTCGACCACGTAGTAGATACCACTCGATCGTTTTTTGATGGGATATGCTAATTGTCGCAGACCTATCTCATCTACATGAACGACTTTGTTGTCGCCGGTAGATAGCATATCCTGGTAGGTCTTCGCTGTCGCTTTAATTTCATCGCCTGACAGAACGGGATCGACGATGAAAGTGACTTCATATTGTCTCATAAAAATGTTTAGTACCTGGACCTATTTCCAAATGGAGCGCAAAGGTAAGGTTTTCGGTGGATTCGTCAATGAGCGCGATGCTTCCTTGATCCCGTTTGTCAGTGTCAATATTTTCAGACAGATGTCCCTGCTGATGTAGACGGAACTTCTACATAGGATCATGCACTTGTGAGGGTTTCTGAGTGAAAATCACCTGATTTGAGGAGTCGGCTTTCGTATGAGATGAGGAATGCCAACACTATTTTTATGCGATCAACAATACTTTATTATGTCTAAAATCCTCATACCGACATCTTATCTCTTAACGATCTTGATCATGCTTAGCAATACACTGAGTGGTCAAGTTGAATTCGAATCGGGGCTCTCAATAGGACCGACACCATCCGATACGGTAACTGCTGGAACCATGAGATGGAATGCAACCGCCGAACGATTCGAAGGGTATAACGGAACACGCTGGGTCCCTTTTGGTGGGGTAGGATCACTGTGGGGACGCCCTCAGGCTAATCGTGAAAACAGTAAACCAGTGACAAACACAATCAGTGTGGATCGTTCCACCATCAGTATCGGACAAGCGATCGGTATATCTGATGATATTATGGCCGTGGGGTGCCCTGGAGCTGAAGGGTCTGGGCGGGTGCTGACCTATTCTTCGGTTGATTCTAAGCCATTTGAAGGTCCAGTAATTATCCCACCTGGCAATGCAGTACCCAATGGACGATTTGGAGCGGCCATCGATGTGAGGGACGATCTAATGCTTGTAGGAGCTCCAGATGCAAACCGAGCCTATTTGTATGAGAAAAGCATCAATGTTTGGAATTTCGTAACCGAATTGACAGTCCCAGATACCACTTTTACGGGCGGCGATTTATACGGTTTTGCTCTGGCGATTACAGCTGATCGTGCGTATGTGGCAGCTCCTTTTCGCGGCAATGGGCGAATCTATCTGTTCGAGCGCAACGGCTCGAACTGGACCTATACACAGATGATTACCGACCCCAATGCAAGCACAACCGATGAATTTGCCTCCTCGATAGATGCATCAGGGAGTTTGCTTATCGCAGGTGCTCCTCGCCGAGGAGGTGGGGAAGTCATCACCTTTCGACCGGGTCTCTTTGGCATCTGGGGAGTTGATGAACGACTCAAGCCTTCTGACTTTGATGTGTCTCAGGATTTTGGCAAGCAGGTTGTCTTAGACGGTAATCTGATTCTGGCGTCAGCACCAGAGGATGGAGTATCTCAAGGAGCGGTCTATGTGTTCAGCTCTTTTTTTACTTCTTGGCTTCAGACCCAAAAACTAACTCTACCATCACCACAAAACTTCGATGGATTCGGCAAAAGCATTGCAGCGCATAACGGAACCTTGGTTGTTGGATCGGACTTCCAGGCTACTGCAGAAGGGAATGTATTTGTCTACAATCTCGATACTAATGAGAACAAGTTTGTCTATCAGGCCAATCTCATCAGCAGTCAAGGCAATGCAGGTCGTTATGGTGAGACAGTTGCCGTTTTTAACAATGTCATCGCTGTTGGCAGTCCTGGCTTACCTGATGACTCTGGTTTCGTTGATGTGGGTGCCTTTTTTATCTATATCAAGTGATACTTAGCGCCCAGCGCCAGATTCTTTGATCTCTCGTTGTCGATCCTCCTCGAACAGCTGGTCCATTACAGGTCCAAGGTTTTCGGCCGGTAATTTTTTGAGACGGATCTTTTCGTCCTTGTCGATGATGAAGATCATAGGAGTGCTCGTAGCATAATACCTGGACTGAGCACGATCCCGGTTTTTTGGGTCGATTGTATTGATGAGGTCCAGCATATTTTTTTCCTCGATTGCCTTCCAGCATTCTTCTGGATTCTTTGCCCCTTCGGTGCACATGGTTACGACCTCTACTCCCTGATCGCGATACTTTTCTTGGAACTCGATGATATGTGGCATAGCCTTGGTGCAGTGCCCACATCCAGGCTTCCAGAAGACAAGTATTGTGTAGTCGTTATCCAGATCTGACAGAGATACATAGCTACTATCCTGCTGCATTAATCTGAATGCCGGAGCTGGTTTGCCGATAAGAACCGGCTTGAGACGACGAGCGTTATTGACGATTTCCGCGAGATTGTCTTCTTCTACCCATGGGGCCTTTCCTTTGGCATAGTACTCAAGGGCAAGATGGACATATACAGCATCCATACCGATGTATTTCGACTCACCATACTTACCAAGGAAGTAGCTGAGATAGTATTGGAATTGCTCCGAGTCGTCATCCATCAATCCGAGCAGGTAGTCTACTGACTGGATGATGCTATCAGCGATCTTGGGGGTCAGGCTCTCCTCATAGTAGTTGATCCGCTGGTGGATAATTGGGGTTCTGAATATCCCCGGATGATTCAGGTCGATATCATCGAAGTAGTGGTCCTTGTAGTAACGATATTTCTGATTTTGGATCTCTTCTGGAGTACCTGAGAATTCTGGAAACTCAAAGGGCAGATTGGCCTTCATCAAGATCGAAACAATGGCGTCGGGGTATTCTTCGATGATTTGCTTTTGACGCAGGGCGACATTCGTATTGATAGCAGCCTTGTCCTTCAGCAATTGATCTCGAATACTGAGCTGTGTACTGTCCGTGGTGGCCAGTGCTTGGTCCAGTTGTTGGACGAGTTGGCGTTGCTCATTGACATAGTTGAGATAGTCTAAAAAGATTTCATTCTCTTCGCTCCCGGTAACACTAAGATGTTCCTGCTGTAATGTGTCGATGGTTACTTCGAACTCTTGATCTTCATCTACGATTAGTTGGTAGAACATGCCCTCAGGGATGGATACCAGGAGGTAAAGTCCCATATCAAGAGAGGTGTCTTGTTTCACTTTGAAGGGCTCCTTGTTTTCTCTATACAAGGTGTCAAAGACCAACATCCGATCAGCCAGGTAATAGCCAAAGATCATAGAGTCTGACTCATAGTGCTTGACATCGATGGTGATATCGGTCTGACTACGCGCTGACAGTAGAGAACAGAAAATAAGGATGGCAGTGCACCAAAAACGAATCATAACAACATGCTTTAAGATGAAGAACGGCCTCATCTACGACGCAAAACTATCCCAATAGGCAGCATTTTACGGCGCTGTTAACAGGAGAATAAGAGTTAGTCTGCACGCTGAGGTGTCTCGAGAGCTTCTTTGTTTGAAGAAGGATAGGGGATCTCCACAACTAAAACTCTGCTCTAATTCGCTGGCTCATTCGCAAACGAAAAAATCGAGAGTACAACAAGGTTTGGTCGGCCATTGCACGGCCAAGGCGATATGCGATCCAGGCGAAAAAATAAGCTGCTATCACGTCTACAGAATAGTGGACATGTTGTAAGATGAGCATGCTACCAACGATACTGCTGAGGATAAATAGGCCATTTTTCATCCAGCGATGTTCTACCAAAAGCGCTAAGAGGACGATCGAGGATGTGTGTCCAGAAAAGAACAAATCTCGGGTTAGGACCTGATCATCATAGAAAGTAGACGCCAAAAATGGATCGACGAGTAAGATCATGTCATCTGGTGGATTCAGTGGGACACAATACATGCATCCCATGCGCATGACCAGCAGACAAATCACGCTCAGATTAACTTTGATAAGCATATTTGGTGATCTCAAGACAAACAAGAGTCCAATGAAGACCGTGGAGTAGGTGCCTATGAAAATAGGAGTGCTGAGCTGAACAGGTGCAATTTGGTCGATGATTGGATCGGGAATGTAAAAACCGCTACGAGTCTCATTGAAGGCTAAAAAATTAGTAACCGAAATGAAGGTCATGGCGATGAGACCAATGGTGACAATCAGATTAAGCATCACGGCCTTGTCAATGCGTTGCCATCCATTTAGATGAGGTAAGACGTGCGAACTCATGCGCATAATAGGCGAAATTCTCTTGCACCGACAAGGTTAGAATCACGTCTTAACTACTGGTAAAGTTTAGATCATCACATTATGATTATCCATAATATGTTGGTCGACTATTGATAGTATTGCCTTGATATAGGGTTAACATTGCTCAAATCCATGCATCATTCCTGACGTGGATTCGGCTGATGTAGAAGTCTATATTTGCAGCCCTTCGAACTACCTAAACTTCGACGTTATGTTTGATTCTCTCAGTGACAAATTGGATTCGGCATTTAAGAATCTCAAGGGAGACGGAAAGCTCACCGAACTGAATATCGCTACCTCCATCAAGGAGATCCGCCGAGCCCTGGTTGGAGCCGATGTGAACTACAAGATTGCCAAAGAATTCACTGACAAGATAAAGGAGGAGGCCCTTGGCACTCGAAATGTGCTGAAGTCTGTGAAACCTGGCGAGCTCATGGTCAAGATCGTCATGGATGAGATGACCGAGTTGATGGGTGGTGATGCTGTAGGAATCGATCTGAGTGGTAAGCCAACCGTCATCCTTATTGCTGGTCTTCAGGGATCGGGTAAAACCACTTTTACTGGTAAGCTGGCGAAGTGGCTAAAGGAGAAAAAGAAGAAAAAAGTATTGGTGACAGCCTGTGATGTCTATCGTCCGGCAGCCATCGATCAGCTGACGGTGTTGGCCGAGCAGGTGGGTGTTCAGATTTACAAAGAACCAGAGAATAAAAACCCTGTCGATATCGCTCAGGCTGCACTGGTCCATGCCACTGAACAAAAGATGGATATCGTCATCGTCGATACCGCCGGTCGCCTCGCCGTGGATGAGGAGATGATGACCGAGATCGCAGCGATCAAGGAGGGTATTGACCCCAATGAGACCCTGTTCGTCGTGGACTCAATGACGGGACAAGATGCCGTGAATACCGCCAAAGCTTTCAATGATCGGATCGATTACAACGGTGTGGTACTCACTAAGCTCGATGGTGATACTCGAGGTGGAGCAGCACTCTCGGTCAAATACACGGTAGGTAAGCCCATCAAGTTTATCTCCACTGGTGAGAAGATGGATCAGTTAGACATGTTCTATCCTGATCGAATGGCTCAGCGTATCCTCGGCATGGGGGACATTATCTCCTTCGTTGAGCGAGCACAAGATCAGTTTGATGAAGAGGAAGCCAAGAAGCTGGAGAAGAAGATCAAAAAGAACAAGTTTGACTTCAATGATTTTCTCAAACAAATCGACCAGATTAAAAAGATGGGTGACCTCAAATCACTCATGGGGATGATCCCTGGTATGGGGAAGATGACCAAGAACCTCGACATCGACAACAATGCTTTCTCTAAGGTCGAATCTATCATCCAGTCGATGACACCACATGAGCGCTCGAACCCCGAAGTCCTCAACATGAGCCGCAAGAAGAGAATAGCCAAAGGTTCAGGTCGTGATATTCATGAGATCAACATGTTCATCAAACAGTTCGATCAGATGAAAAAGATGATGCACATGCTCAGCAAAGGGAATAACATGCAGAACATGATGGCTAACATGCAGCGCATGGGTGGCATGAAGGGCAAATTTTAGGAAGATTGGAGAATCCCGATCTGTATCTGGTTCCTACTCCTGTTGGTAACCTCGGTGATATCACATCTCGTGCGATAGCCGTGCTACAGGATGTGGATCGGATATTAGCTGAAGACACTCGAAATACAGGCCGACTGCTTAAGCACTTTGAGATCAGTACGCCGATGTATGCCTACCACGCTCACAATGAACACAAGGCCACCGCGGCTATTGTCGAATCGTTACGTTCTGGGCAGAAAATGGCATTAGTCACAGATGCGGGTACTCCAGGTATATCCGATCCCGGATATCTCTTAGTGAGAGCATGTCATGACGCCAGCCTTAGCGTGAGCTGCTTACCAGGTGCGAATGCCCTACTTCCAGCGTTGGCGATGAGTGGAATCCCTTGCGATCGGTTTTACTTCGAAGGTTTTCTACCGCATAAAAAAGGGCGTCAGACCAGGTGGAAGAAACTTGCTGAACTTCAAGTGACGACCGTACTGTATGAATCTCCCCATCGAATTCTTAAATGTCTTCGTGAGATGGTAGAGCATATCGGGCCAAACACCGACGTTGCGGTCGTCAAGGAGATCAGTAAGCTCTATGAGACCATCTACCGAGGTATGGCATCAGAAGTGTTGCTTCAATTAGAAGAACTCCCGTCGATCAAAGGCGAATATGTCGTTGTCTTTAGGGGCAATGATGGCGATCAGTGAAGAATTCTGGATCTTACCAGAGAATATGGTTCTTCCTGATCGCATATGATTAGACTACTGATAGCAGATGATCACCAAGTCCTACTGGATGGATTTCGAGCCATGTTCGATGATTCAGAGGTGATCCAAGTTGTGGCTACGGCACGTGATGGACTCGAAGTCATAAGCTATCTCAAAGATCATGAAGTGGACGTCATCCTTATGGATATCCAGATGCCACGAATGAATGGTATCGAGACATGTAAGAAGGTCCACCGTTCAAATCCAGATATCAAGGTGATTGCGCTGAGCATGTATGATCAGCGCTCCTATTTCAAGCGAATGATACAGCATGGCGCCTCTGGGTATTTGCTCAAAAATGATTCCGCAGAGGAGATTATTCAGGCCATCCTCCAGGTTCAGGAGGGTCAAGTATATGTCAGTCAGAGTCTAAAAACACAACTACTGGAGTTGGACATGCTTATCCCGACTTCCAAATTGCATACTCCTGTGACCGAGAGGGAGATGGAAGTTTTACGATTGGTCTCCGAAGGGTATACTGACCAACAGATCGCGAATCAATTACACTTATCCCATCACACCATACACAGTCACCGCAAAAATCTGATTATTAAATTGGGCGCAAAGAATACGGCAGAATTAGTTAGGAGAGCAATTGAAAAAGGGTTGATATGACTGGAAAGTTTATTGGAAAAATAGTCTTGATATTTTCAATAGTTGTTGTGCTGAGCACCTCTACTCTTGCTCAAGATTCGCCAAAGCGGTTCTATTTTGGGCCTGAGTTACAGGTATATCCTACTGGGATTATCCCTGGGTTGAGATTAGAATATTTACTAACTAAATCTTCATTTATATCTGTCCGTGCAGCTGTGCAAATAATCGATCATCGAGACTTGGGTGTCCATGACGATGAGACGGGTACGGGCTATGGATATTCGATTGGATATCATCGCAAGTTCGGGAGAGAAGAGCGCCCCTGGTCTATGGGCGTGCGCTGTGATATTTGGCACAATTCGATCGACTGGATGGACGACACTCCCCTTAGGTTTGGTAATTCTCAGATTAATGTCTTCCAACCCACGGTGATATTGGGATACGACATACTTCCCTCTACTAACAACGTTATTCGTCCCTCCATTGGATTTGGCTATGAGTGGAATGCCATCACAAATGGTGAGCCCACAGGAGAAGGGCCGATACTGCTTGTAGGCATCTACTTTGGTTTCTAATTTTTTACAATTCGATCCCACAAAAAAGGGATTTACACCATTCGCTCTAACAGGTGATGATCTCAGAGATGTTAGGGAGGACCTTTGAGGCATTAGAAATAGATTTAATGCTACGCTATGTCACGTCTCAGTCTTTTTGTTATTCTCTCTTATGTTTTGGTATCGTCAATAAACGCTCAGATTGGTCCAGAGATCAAAGCGGATGGTATCGTGTTTCCGAGATTAGGAATTCCACCATCTGCAGCTGACGGTACTACAAGTCAGATGATTTTTAATACCTCGGTTTCAAAATACCAATATCATAATGGCTCCGTGTGGGTCGACTTGGTGCCAAATTTTTCAGACCTGATTGGTGACCGGATTGAAGACGACGACCAGGATACTTATATCGAGGTCCGCGAAAATTTGAATGTTGATGATATTCAATTTTGGGTCGAAGGGGTGAATCGTGCCAGATTGATTAAAAGTCCAACCAACCACACTCGATTGGAACTCACCGATCGTGGTGATAATGTCGCCATAGGCGATGGCGCAGGATTTAATTTGAACTCCACATTAGGCCAAAATACTCTACTCGGACACTACGCTGGTCACGGAATAACAACGGGTGTTCAGAACGTCATGATCGGCTTTGAGGCGGGTAGATTGGGCTTAGCAAGTTTTAACACCGTCGTGGGTTACAAAGCGGGCCGATCAACTACCTCATTAGGCATCTCAAACACGTTCGTAGGTCACGAAGCTGGTATCGCCAATACAAACGGTTCAAGCAATACCTTCATAGGTAATTCTGCGGGAAAAGCCAATGCTCTTGGCGCTGGCAGTACTTTCGTTGGTTCACGTGCTGGTGAGAGTAGCAATGCGTTTAACAACAATTTTTTTGGTAATAACGCCGGTGAATCTGTTACCTCAGGTGGGGACAACGTCATGATTGGGTCCCGTGCAGGCCAGGATGTGACCACTGGCAATTCGAATGTCTATATCGGTAATCAGGCCGGCAATAAGAATACTACAGGAAATGACAATGTCTATATCGGATACCGAGCAGGGGAGAATATCACCTTTCGTACAGGTAATCGCAATGTCTATATCGGTCATGAGGTAGGTCGCAACAAAGAAGAAAATGACAAACTGCGCATCGATAATCAAGGTATTTCGAATCCATTGATCTATGGAGATTTTGGTTCGAATGAGCTTACGATCAATGGTGATCTTGATGTGTTCGGAACATTCGTCAAAGGAGATGTCTTGGAGATTTCAGATACATCTATGACTCTACAAAACCTGGGAGGTACGGATGGTAACCGTGGCCTATACTTTAGTGAGAATGTGAGTCCAGTTTTTGGTATTGTGTACGATGGGGAAGGGAATGGTACGCTGAATACGCTGCATGTCAGAGAGTATAGCGGTTCAGCCAGTGATGTCCTATCGATAACCGCTGGAGGCTTTGTTGGTGTGGGGGTCTCTGAGCCTCAAGAACGTCTTGATGTCAATGGGCGTCTATGGTTACGTCCTCAGACTCAGAGTAATGCGGCATGTGATTCGGATAGTGAACTTGGTAAAGTGTTTTTTAATAGTACGATTAACAAGTTGATGGTCTGTGCTAAGGGTGGCTTGAATTCCACATTGTGGGTGCCAGTTCATTGATTTTAAATTGATTCATGGAGGAGCCAGACATTCTCGGTAAGTTGTCGAGATAGAAATA
>JBCBIX010000041.1:0-22280 GCA_038523965.1 Bacteroidota bacterium | reverse complement strand
ATAGTTAAAGGTCGACTATTCTTCCTTCTACCACCTGAAAGCTCTGATAATCGATATCACACTCCTTTAAGATACGTTGTGACCTGTCCAGTTCTGTATCAGTCAAAAAAACTTGTCCAAAGTCTTCAGAGCTTATACGCTGCAATAGATGTGTGAGACGCTGACGATCAAGCTTCTCAAAATAGTCGTCTAATAGAAGTATCGGATTACGATGGAGCGATGTCGCCAAAAAGTAATATTCCCCCATCCGAAGGCTGTATAAAAAGGATTTGATCTGCCCCTGAGAACCAAATTTTTTCAAGGGCTTCTCAGAAATGGAGAAGATGTAGTCGTCGCGTTGGACGCCAACAAGTGTTCGACGAGCTCTTATCTCTGCCTGAATCATCTTCCCAAATGCCTCTGCCATTCCTACTTCTCGCAAATCACTTTGATACTCGATGGCAATGTTTTCGGCTTCTCCCGATATATCTCGATAATGATCCAAGATGAGCGGTTTGATGCGCTCCATACCTTCCAACCTTCGTTGTAGCAATAATTCTGCAAGTGGCACCAGCTGGCGATTAGCCGCCTCAATAGTGATTGCATCAACTGGGACGTCAGACTTGAGCACAGCATCCTTGTGTCGCAATACACGATTGTACTGGAGCAAGGAGCCCAAGTATTCAGGATCTGATTGGCAGAGAATACGATCAAAAAATTGCCTCCGCTCTTTACTTCCACCGTAGACAACAGAAATATCATCAGGGGCTACCATGACAAGTGGGAACCTTCCGATGAGGTCATTTACCTGCTTAAGTTTTTTACCATTCAACGTTATCTGCCGACGTGATTCTTGTTGATACTTGAAGGTCAGTTGGAATTGTCGATCATCACTGTGGTAATCACCTTGGAGACGGTAGTAGGGCTGATGATCTTGTACTAAAGCTCGATCTGCGATACTGAAATAACTCTTACCAAACGACAGCACGTATATGGCGTCCAACAAGTTCGTTTTCCCACTACCATTGTTCCCATAGATGACGTTAATGCCGCCAGAAAATCGAACGCGCTGCTCTCGGTAATTCTTAAAATTGACCAACTCAAGTTGGCGAAGCTCCATACTTACGATGTCCCTCATACACAAGGACGAAGATGATAACTTCTCCCCTCATCGGGAGATCAACCTCCCGAGAACCCAGGGCTAAAAACTGTAGTTTTACATATCAAATAGCAGGCAACAAAAAGAGATATGGCAGTAGTGACACAGGCACCAGCAAAAAAGAAAGCCCAGAAAAAGGAGAAGTATAGCAAAGACACTTATCTCAAGTGGTACGAAGTGATGTTGAGAATCCGAAAATTCGAAGAGAGTGCTCTCATGGCATACTCAAAGCAAAAGATCCGTGGATTCTGTCACGTATACATCGGACAGGAAGCCATCACAGCAGGGATGGTATCTGCCATCCGCCCTGAGGACAAGGTAGTTACCGCATACAGACAACATGGCGTAGCATTATCGAGAGGATTGACTTCACGATCTTGTATGGCAGAGTTGTTTGGCAAGGCTGACGGCTGTGTTGGTGGTAAAGGAGGATCAATGCATTTCTTCTCGAAAGAGCACAACTACTTCGGAGGAAATGGAATCGTCGGAGCTCAGATTCCTATCGGAACAGGGATCGCACTCGCAGAGCAATATCGTGGTTCGGATAATCTATGTGTAACCATGTTTGGAGATGGTGCTGCTCGTCAGGGGGCACTCTACGAATCTTTTAATATGGCCATGACCTGGAAACTTCCAGTGCTGTATATCTGTGAGAACAACCACTACGCCATGGGCACATCTGTGCAGCGTACGTCCAATGTCACGGACATCTATAGAGTTGGTGAAGCCTTTGATATGCCAAGCAAGCCAGTCGATGGTATGCAGCCGGAGACAGTGCATGAAGCATTAGCCGAAGCGGCTGAGCATATTCGTGCTGGTAAGGGGCCCTATTTCTTAGAGATTAAAACCTATCGATACAGGGGACATTCTGTATCGGACCCAGCTAAGTATCGTACAAAAGAAGAGTTAGAAACATATAAAGCCCAGGATCCAATCGCGATCACTGAAAGCCGAATTTTGGACATGGGTATAGCTTCCGTGGATGACATCAATGCGATCAAAGCTAAAATCAAAGAAGAAATCGCCGATGCCATGGAGTTCGCCGAGAATAGTCCACTACCCGATCCTGCTGGACTTTATGAGCATAATTATGTTCAAGAGGACTACCCCTATATCAGAGACTAACTGAGTCCGAGCCATACTAACAGGCCATGAGGCTCATTGTAGAAGCAGGATCCACCAAAACTCATAGTGCCGTATTACTTGATAATGGCAGATGGGTCAGACATACCACTCCAGGAATTAATCCTGTCACAGATGGAGATGCGATATCCAAGCTTCTTGAACTCTTGGCAAGTTGGAAGACGTATCCAGTAGATCGGATCTTCTATTATGGGTCAGGCTGTATCAACACAGCCGTCATAGAACGAATCGCTTCCGTATTCCGGGAGAATGTTAGTGCTGATGTCCATGTCCAGGATGATCTGCTTGGAGCTGCTCGGGCTACAGCTGGAGTGTCTTCAGGTATAGTTGCGATCATCGGTACCGGATCAAATACTGGTTATTATGATGGTCAGCAGATCCAAGACGGAATTCAGAGCTGTGGATACTTGCTCGGTGATGAAGGCAGTGGTTATCGATTTGGACAGCAAATCTATACACGTTGGTGCAGAGGTCAACTCTCGTCTGAGCTTTCTGACCAAATGGCTTTGCATGCGGGGTACACTTCAGAACGAGCGATTCAGAATCTCTATCAGCATCCTAATCCAAGAACCTTCTTAGCAAGTTTTGCGAAGTTTCTTCATCTGCTTGAAGACTCCGAGAGGCGGGCATTGATTCGCGATGTTTTTTCGCGATTTGTCGAACAGATGGCACTCCCCTTGGCACGGAGATACAATGTGCCTATTCATTTCGTTGGCTCTATCGCCTACCATCTTCGTCAAGAGCTACGTGATATTTTATTGGAATATGATATTCGAGTAGGATCTTTGCTCCAGTCACCGATAGCAGGCCTGATCAAATACCATGAACATGAAAAAGGAGATTAAACGCATTGCCGTATTTACATCAGGTGGAGATGCACCTGGTATGAATGCTGCTGTACGCGCTGTGGTGAGAACAGCAGACTATAATGACCTTCATGTGTATGGCATCTACGAAGGATACAATGGGATGATCAATGGTAAAATCGAACGACTTAACAAGCGGGACGTTGCCAATATTATCCATAGCGGGGGAACAAAGCTCAAGACCGCCCGATGTTTACCATTCAAGACAGTCGAAGGACGAGAACTTGCTTACCAGACTCTCTCAGCTCATGACATAGATGCGTGTGTGGCCATCGGAGGTGATGGTACATACACGGGGGCAAAGGTCTTCACGGAGACCTATGAGATACCATTTGTTGGACTTCCTGGCACCATTGACAATGACATCTATGGTACTGACTATACCATAGGGTTTGATACCGCTGTTAACACTGCAGTAGAAGCTATCGATAAGATCCGTGATACAGCTGATTCACACAATCGATTGTTCTTCATCGAGGTGATGGGACGTCACGCCGGCTATATCGGGCTTCACACTGGGATCGGAACTGGCGCAGGGGGCATATTCATCCCAGAGACAGACACCGACCTGGATCAGTTCGTTGATCAACTCCAGCGATCCTCCCGACGAAAGAAGCTATTTAACATGGTTGTTGTCGCCGAGGGAAATCAGAATGGTAACGCCATGGAGATCGCGACATATATCAAAGAGAAACATGGTATCGAGTCTAAGGTCACTATCATAGGTCATCTCCAACGTGGCGGTTCACCATCCGCATTCGACCGTGTCTTAGCAAGCCGTCTTGGATACAATGCGGTGATGGCTCTGCTGGATGGTAAAAGCAACGTTGCACTTGGTTTAGTGAACAATAGCGTTGTCCATACCCCTTTTGAAGATGCGATCACCAAGTCCAAAGCACTAAACCAAGACCTCGTCCATATGGCCAAGATCCTGGCCATGTAATTATGGGAATACACCCATTGCGATGTAGTCATTAGCGACCTTGTCGAGCGCATTAATGAATGCTGCCGAACGAAGCGTCGGGACCTTTTTTCGCCGCTTCTTGATCTGGTGGATACTCTGATAGGCGTTGATCATGGTTTCCTCAAGACCTGATCTTACAAGGTCGATTTCTTCCGCACCACGGGTGATAAGGTCTCTTTCTTTGGTATTGACTTCACGATTCGTTAGACGCTCTACCGTGCTTATGATATTCTCGTAGGTGTTCTGATTGAATCGTTTTTCCATTCGTCCAAACCGCATATGCGATAAGTTTTTCAACCACTCGAAGTAGGATACTGTCACACCACCAGCATTTAGATACATATCTGGTATGACCACGACTCCACGCTCGTTCAGGATGTCTTCGGCTTCGGCAGTAATTGGTCCATTAGCTGCCTCAGCTATGATCTTAGCTTTAATTTTGCTGACGTTATCTCCCGTGATTTGATTCTCCAGTGCGGCGGGGATCAGGATATCGCATTCGATCGCCAACCAGTCATCTTTGCCTTCGAGTTTGGTCGTGTCTGGAAACCCTTGGATGGTCCCATTTTTTTTCTTGTATCGGATGAGCTTATCCATATCGATCCCTTTTTCATTGTAGATCGTCCCATCGTATTCTGCTATTCCTACGATGATGGCATCGCCTTCCTCCTGAGAGATAAGACCACTGTAGCTGCCTACGTTTCCAAAACCTTGGATGACGATGCGCTTTCCGGCGATTCCTGGCTCTAACCCGATAGCCTCCATATCTTCTTCCATGCGTAGAGCCTCTCGGATGCCATAGTAGACACCGCGACCAGTCGCTTCGGTTCGACCTCTAATGCCATTTTGACTGACAGGTTTGCCTGTGACACAACCGACGGCATCGATCTCACCTCTGGCAAATGTCTGATAGGTATCCAGGATCCATGCCATCTCACGTTCTCCAGTTCCATAGTCTGGTGCGGGTACGTCCACACTTGGCCCGATGAAGCCTTTTTTAACTAATTCCATGGTATACCGACGAGTGATGTTCTGGAGTTGAGCTTCGGTATACTTTCGTGGATTAATTTTTACTCCCCCCTTCGCTCCTCCAAAGGGTACATCCACAATAGCACACTTGTAGGTCATGAGAGCCGCCAATGCCATGACTTCTTCCTGATCGACCATTTCACTGTATCGGATTCCCCCTTTGGTAGGTTGTCGATGCTGACTATGCTGAACACGGTATGCCTCGATCACTTCGTACTGATTGCCGATTTTGACGGGAAAACGGATCTGGTACACAGCATTACACTCACGAATCTGTGCTAACAATCCTTTTGGATGGTCTGTCAAGGCAGCAGCCTGATTGAAGTTGCGCTGCACGGTTTGATAAAAGTTCTGGGCCATGGTTCTGCTTTGATATTGATTGATGATGGTATAAATGACCTAATTTTTGAGATGTTATCTCACGACCAGAAAAAATATTCTTTGCCTATAGTAGGTTCATGTTCAGATTGTTGATGCATCATTGCCGGAGAGTAAAGTGTAGATGAGAAGGAGCGATTTTGTGAAAATGTTGGGGTACGCAGGAGGACTATGCATGGTTATAACAGCCTGCGAGCCGGTCGAAATCCAACAGCCTGAGCCGCCAGTTGATCTATCTTCACGGGAACGCTATCTCAATGATTTAGCGGCTGACAGCACGCTTGACCTAAGTCAATTGGCGGATTGGCAAGAACTCCAATTTGGGCCGTTGGATCACCAAGCCACGATCAAAACACCTTATCGCGAAATCCTAAAACTTTCTGATCAATCGATTGGGCTTCGTTTTGATGGCTCGCTTGGGGAGCAAGTAGAGATTCTTATGGACGCAGAGGCTGTCATTTATGATCTGTGGAGACTTGATAGTGTATCGTACGTTTCGCTTTACCATGATCCAATAATAACATCAGATACTACTCGAATACCTCTTTTAGATAATTCCACATATGTCCTAAGGATACTTCCAAAGCTCGGTGCCAAGCCCAGTGATCTTACACTCACGATCCACAAAGAGCCTCTTCACCTTATGCCGGTGGCCACCGCAGACAACGAGGATGTATGGAGTCGTTTTGGTGATCCAAGAGATGCAGGAAGACGACTACACGAAGGTGTTGATATTTTCAAACGAAGGGGAACTCCCGTACTCAGTGCCTCTGATGGTGTAGTCCATGCGGTGCGGGATCAAGGGCTTGGAGGCAAACAAGTCTGGGTTAGAGATGACGCCTTACCTATCAGTCATTACTATGCCCATCTCGATGACCAGCTGGTTATCGAAGGTGCACGAGTAAGTAGAGGAGACACGTTGGGAACAGTCGGTAATACCGGCAATGCACGAACTACCAGACCACATCTGCACTATGGAATGTATATGCGAGATCATGGTGCGATAGACCCTTTTCCTTTCATCGGAGAGCAACGGCGCGTCAGGAGATTTCGGACGAAAGAATTACTGCTGCCTGACTCCGTTTCTATTGCTTTTGGATGGCGCCTGCGTGACCGACCCACATCACGTGGATCTATTGTACTGGAGGAAGGAGATGAGACACTGCGCACGCTTGGCTGGACCAACGGATGGTGGCACGTTTTGACTTCTACTGGTAATTATGGTTTTGTATACGATGATCAAACTACCTACGCAGGATTATAGACCTACACAATCGACATTATGAAATGGGGGCTCATCGGATATGGACGCATTGCTCAGAAATTTGAAAAGAGTATCGCGGCTTCGCCACATTCAGAAATCGTTGCCGTCGCATCTCGGTCGAAATACGAAAACATCCCTTCTGAATATGCGAGATATGACACTTATGCCGGTTTAGTCGAAGACGCAGAAGTAGAGATCGTGTACGTCTGTACTCCGCATAACTTTCATAAAGAGCACTCATTACTCGCACTACGAGGAGGCAAACATGTACTCTGTGAAAAACCAATGGGAATCTCCACCACTGAGGTGGATGAAATGTATAGCGTCGCAAGGGGTGAGAATAGATTCTTGATGGAAGCCGTGTGGAGTCGCTTCCTACCAGGCTACGAAAAAGCAATGTCGATAGTCCATTCTGGCCAAATCGGTGCTCCACTATATGTCGATGCCAGTTTTGGATTTGCGATGGATGTTACCAATCCTAAACCACGGCTACTTCAAAAGAATCTTGCAGGTGGTGCTATCTGGGATGTAGGAATCTATCCAATAAGTCTGACCCAGGATGTCTTCGGCTTGTCTCCGTCTCACTGCCAAACGCTGGGTGCATGTCTGGATACTGGCGTAGAAAGTCGAGCACTGATCCAACTTAAATATGGTGCAGGCCGATTAGCTAAACTGTCATGTGCATTTGACCTACGACTCCCCAACCAAGCCACTATTATCGGCACAAGTGGTCGCATCATAATGGACGACTTTTGGAAATGCGAACGATTCAGAACGATCATCGAAGGCGAAACGACAGAATACCATGAACCCATGGTAGCTACAGGTCTGTACCACGAGATCATCGCATGTGAGAAGTACATTTCTCAGGGATATCTGGAATCTGATCGCATGGGTTATGATCACTCGATGGATCTGGCGAAGACCATGGATTTGGCGATACAACAAGCGCGAGAATCCTGACCAGGGCTCCTATATTTACTGCACAAAACCACCTCTAACCGACCAACTTATGGAGCGTTGTCCCTGGGCTGAAGGACCTCATCAACTCTACGCCGATTATCATGATAATGAGTGGGGTGTACCAGAGTATGATGATCGCGCCCTCTGGGAAAAGCTAATTTTGGACGGGGCTCAGGCCGGTCTAAGTTGGTGGACGATCTTAAGTAAGCGTGAGAACTATCGCGCTGCTTTTGACGGATTCGAACCCGAAATCGTGGCACGTTATGATGACCAGAAGCGTCAAGAACTACTATCTAATGCAGGCATCGTCCGGAACAAATTGAAGATCAATGCTGCCATCGTGAATGCTCAGCTCTATCTCGAGGTTATGGAGCAGCAGTCATTTGCCGACCTGTTGTGGAACTATGTGGATGGGAAGCCCATCGTCAACCACTGGAAGACGATGGATGAATGTCCTGCCAATACACCACTGAGCGATCGCATCAGTAAGGATCTCAAGAAACAAGGATGGAAATTTGTCGGATCTACCATCGTTTATGCCTTTATGCAAGCTGTGGGTATGGTTAATGATCATCTCGTCGACTGTCCTCGACATCAAGAGGTGCAGCAATACTATCGCTAATCATGGATCAACCACTAACCTGCCAACGCGATCTCTTCACCCTGGATGAGGGCGATATCTACATCAATTGTGCATACATGTCGCCGCAACTCAAAAGTGTAAGAGCTGCAGGAGTTCATGGCATAGACCAGAAGAATAGACCTACCCAATTACCGCCAGCGCATTTCTTCCGACCGGTACAAGAGGCCAGAGAACTCTTTGCCCAGTTGATTAATGCGGATGACTATCGTAGGATATCCATCATGCCATCGACCAGTTATGGCATGGCTACAGCAGCTAACAATATCCACTTAGCGCGACATGAGAAGATCGTCATGCCTGGTGGTCAGTTTCCATCTAACTACTATTCTTGGAAGGGGCTTGCAGATCGATCTGGAGGTTCTCTCGATATCATTGTCTCACCTGATAGCGGACCAACCAAAACAAAAGATTGGAATAGTGAGCTCTTACAGGCTATAGATCAGTCAACCAAAGTGGTAACGATCAGTCATACACACTGGTCGGATGGCACACGATGGAACCTCGACGCAATCCGCGAACGGACGAGTAATGTGGGTGCACTTCTCATCATCGATGGTACCCAGTCGATCGGTGCACTCCCATTCGATGTGCAGCGATGTAAACCTGATGCTGTTATCGCCTCCTGCTACAAGTGGCTTATGGGACCCTATAGCATTGCCCTTGGTTATTTTGGACCTGCATTTGATCAGGGAGCACCCATCGAAGAAAACTGGATGAATCGTGTCGGTAGTGATAACTTCAGAGCACTGCTGAACTATCAGGAGGAATATCGTCCGATGGCCGGTCGATACATGATGGGAGAGCAAAGTCAATTTGTCAATATTCCCATGACCATCACCGCCCTCCAGCAGCTACTGGCATGGCAACCACATCGGATTCAGAACTATTGCGAATTTCTTTGGCTAAGTATCAAAGATGATCTTGATGAATTAGGTATCCAGCTACCATTAGACCGTGCTCATCACCTTATTGGGCTCACTCTTCCAGAGGGGACTGACATAGAACTACTTCAGGAGAGCCTTCACGAAGACAACATCAGTGTCTCCTTCAGGGGTGATATCATGCGGGTATCTCCACATTTGTATAATCGTGTCAGTGATATGAGAGCACTTGTGGAGGTGATTAAGGAAGTATCGTGGCAGATGGCTTAGCTGTAGTTATCTTAAGTCCGACGCACTTTTCCTGTCGGAGTAATATCAAAGACCTCGCGAAAGACAAGTCGCTTAGGCGACTCATATCGATCCATCGAGTTCCGCAGCGACTGGATAAATCGTTGTTGCTCTTGTTCTGGCCAAGGCTCTCCTTCGATGATCAGCACGAGTCGTTCTCCAAGGCTGGGATCGGGCTCTCCCTTTAGATAAAATCGCTGGTCCAAGACTCTTGCAATCTTCGGTTCAATCAGTTCTGGATGGAGCTTAACACCCCCAGAGTTGATGACATGATCAGCTCTACCTTTCCATAAAAAATGAGTCTCGTCAAGCAGTGAAACTACATCTGTGGTCACGATTGGAGATTCATCCAGATGGTCAGCATGGATGACCAAACGATCGTGGCTCGTTGCAAAAAACACACCAGGCAGAGCCTCGTATGCCTGAACGTGCTTTTGGTCATTGAGTTTTCTGGCGGCGATGTGCGTGATTGTTTCAGTCATACCGTAGGTCTGCCAAACATGAATAGGCAAACCAGCAAGTCTCTCCTGCAGATCATCCGATACTGGACCACCTCCCAGAATCACCTTATCCAAACGATCAATATGGCTCTTAGGCTCCAGCACTCCCATCATTTGCATAGGTGTCATCGCTGCGAAATCGATCGGAATGTCGATATCGTCCATGGGATGACTCGATGGTCTCCTGCACACGAGATCAAGATCACCAACAAGACTGCGAATGAGCATCATTTTACCAGCGATGTATCTCACTGGCATACACAATAAGGAAGTCGAACCCGGAGAAACATCGAAATAGGCGATTGTTTTCTCCGCCGATGCTCTCATACTCTTCTTAGAGTGCTTTATTTGCTTGGGTAGTCCAGTGGAGCCGGAAGTAAAAAGGGATATAGTCTCCTTGTCATCGTACCATTCCAAAATTGACAAGGCTATCTCGCGGATATGCTCAGGTTGTGACTCATTATTCGCTTTCGTTGCCCATTCGATGAGATCATCCTTAGGAATGATCCTATCATGGATATGTAGATTCATTTGTATCGGCTTTGCGACATTATGAAAACGAGGTCCGCCGGATATGTTGCTAATACATGATTAATGGTTTGGAGTTGTCTTGGCTGAAATGTAGTTGATACAACTGCATTAAAAGAAGGGACAAATTCGTCCATCGATTTTCAGACATCGGTGTAAATTCCGATTTCTCATCGGACAAGATGAGGGCCTTACTTGATCAAACACAATATTCTATGCGCAGTATTCTGTCGACGTTCGCCTTTGGGATCAGCTTTTTACTTTCTATCACGACTGCAGAGGGACAGCAAATTTCTCCTCTTGAGAAATACTATAATTCCTTAGAGTGGAGATCTATCGGACCATACCGTGGAGGGCGATCTTGCGCTGTAACGGGGGTCCCGGGCAAGTCTAATCTATTCTATTTCGGGGCGACCGGTGGTGGAGTATGGAAGACGTTGGACGGTGGACGATCTTGGGAAAATATCTCGGATGGTTTCTTTGGAGGTTCAGTTGGTGCGATCGCTGTCGCCCAAAGTGATCACAATGTGATCTATGTGGGTGGTGGTGAGAAAACAGTAAGAGGAAATGTATCCTATGGTTATGGTGTATGGAAAAGTGAGGATGCCGGACGGACTTGGAAATCTATGGGGCTCCCGGACAGCAGGCACATCTCTCGGATACGAATCCACCCTACAGATCCTGATATAGTTTATGCGGCAGTGATGGGTAATCTATTTGCCCCCAGCCAGGAGCGTGGTTTGTATAAAAGTGTTGATGGCGGCAAGACTTGGAAGAAGACCCTTTTTGTCAACGATCAAGCTGGCATCGTGGATCTCTGTGTAGATCCTTCGAATCCCAGACATCTTTTTGCAAGTTCGTGGAAGGTATTTAGAACTCCTTACAGTCTGGAAAGTGGAGGCGAAGGATCCGGGCTCTGGCATAGCACTGATTCGGGCGAGACATGGACTGAAATCACTGATAATGAAGGCCTTCCCTCAGGAACATGGGGTATCTCAGGTGTTGCCGTATCTCCACTAAATAGCGATCGAGTATGGGCGATCATCGAAAATGATAACGGAGGTGTCTACGGTTCTGAGGACGGTGGTAAAACCTGGTCGAAGCTTAATGATTCGCGAGCTCTTCGCCAACGGGCATGGTATTACACACGTATCTACGCTGACACTGAGAGCGAGTCTACTGTTTATGTTGTTAATGTGAACTATCACAAGTCAACTGATGGAGGGAAGAGTTTCAGGTCTTCTCGCGCACCACATGGAGATCATCACGATCTATGGATTGCACCCGAAGACCCTAATCGTATGATCATGGGAGATGATGGCGGTGCTCAGGTCACCTATGATGGTGGCGAAACGTGGTCGACATATCATAACCAGCCAACCTCGCAGTTCTATCGGGTGACTACGGACAATGATTTTCCGTATCGCATTTATGCCGCTCAACAAGACAACAGTACCATTCGAATCGCGCATCGTACAGATGGCAGTGCGATAACAGAAGATGACTGGGAACCTACCGCGGGAGGCGAGTCTGCTCATATTGCTATAGATCCTGAGAATCCTAATATAGTCTACGGAGGTAGTTATGGTGGATTTTTGACCCGAGTCGATCATGATTTGAATACAGTTCGCGCTATCAATGTCTATCCTGACAACCCAATGGGTTATGGTGCTGAAGGCATGAAGTATCGATTCCAATGGAACTTCCCAATTTTCTTTTCTGCCCACGACCCCAATACACTCTATACCGCATCTAACCATCTACATCGGAGCAAAGATGAGGGTCAATCATGGGAAATCATCTCACCTGATCTCACACGGAATGACTCCAGCAAATTGGTTTCATCTGGCGGTCCCATAACCCAGGATAATACAGGTGTAGAATACTACTGTACCATCTTCGCAGCAGCCGAATCGCCGCTTACGGAAGGTCTATTGTGGGTTGGCTCAGATGACGGTTTGGTTCATCTCAGTCGTGACGGTGGCGCCAATTGGACGAATATTACCCCAGCTGGAATGCCAGAATGGATGATGATCAATAGCATCGAACCAAGTCCACATGATGCAGGAACCTGCTACATCGCTGGAACGAAATATAAATCAGGAGACTTTCGGCCCTATCTGTATAAGACCACTAATTATGGTCAATCATGGACAAAGATTGTTAACGGGATTCCCTCGGACCATTTTACCAGAGTCCTTCGCGTCGATCGATCTAACCCCGATATTTTGTACGCTGGTACTGAGTCAGGTATGTATATATCACATAATGGCGGTTCTCAATGGTATCCCATGCAGTTGAACCTTCCTGTTGTTCCGATTACTGACTTAGCCATTAAAGAAGACAATTTGATTGCGGCCACTCAAGGTCGCAGTCTCTGGATAATCGATGACCTCACACTCATCCATCAAGCAGTAGAACATCAATCTGCTATGAACGCTAACCACCTATACCAACCGATGGACAGCTGGAGATATGGTGGAAGACAAAACAAAAAGGCCAAAGGAGTAGGCCTGAATCATCCAGGAGGAGTGATGGTACATTATTACATCGCCGACTATAAAGAAAAGGACACCATCTCCTTATCCTTCTTGGAGATGGACGGGGACACCATAAAGCTCTTTTCCACACATGCAAAGGACAAGTCAGAGAAGCTTACGGACGTCGAGACTGGCGCCAACTCCTTTGTCTGGAATATGAGATATCCTGATGCGACCAAATTTGATGGTATGGTTCTGTGGTGGGGTAACATGGCGGGACCATTGGCTGTCCCAGGTCAGTACACAGTAGCCATGAGTGTCAATGGAGACATTCAAACACAAACATTTTCCATCAAAGGAAATCCGAAGACTGGTCTGAGTACCGCTGATCTACAAGCTCAGTTTGACTTCGTATCTTCTGTTAACGACAAGGTTACAGAGGCGCATGAAGCGATTATCGAAATGAGAGATCTACGCCCTCAATTGATGAAGTACAAGGAGATTTTAGATGGTCATGACGATGTGGTAGAGATGATCGAAACGATGGATTCCACCCTAACTCACATCGAGAACGAGCTCTACCAAACCAAGAATCGTAGCCGGCAGGACCCATTGAACTTCCCGATTAAATTGACGAACAAACTCGCCCATCTTAATTCCCTCACCCAGATCGGTGATTACCCTCCGACAGCGGGTGCGATAGAAGTACGAGATGAGATCACCAGAAGAATCGATGCCGAACTGTCGACCTATTATGAATTGAGAGATGAGGGCATTGCTAATCTGAATGAACTGATCAAACAGAAGGACGCCGCCTACATCAAGCTCAAGGAATAAAGTCCGGACCCGAAGTCCGTCGATACTGATTAAAGTACGGACGGACTAACTCGGGATCTACCTCCTTTCCTGACAGAAATACGCGCAATGGAGCGATCGATCCAGGGTTCACATCGGCCACTGGAATTTGGCTGATCAACTGTTTGACTGTGCCCTGGTGCCCGTCAAACAGACGGATATGGTCAGGACAGATCTCCCGAATCACATCTCTAAAAAAGACGAAATGAGTACATCCTAACACGATGGCGTCTACTTCACTGATATCAACAGTCATCAACTGCTCAGAGATGTAATCCCGAACCGACGCACTATGAAAGTCAAAGGACTCTGCATAGGTCACCAAACGCATCATTGGAAGTGAAATAATTCGTGAGTTGGCCTCGAGCTGGTCGATCAGCTCGCTAAACTTACTATCGACTAATGTGCGGTGGGTCGCCATCACTAAAACCCGACCATTCACTTCCGCAAGCGCCGGCTTAATCGCTGGCTCCATACCAATGATCGGGTATGAATATTGACTTCTTAGCGCGTCGACAGATGCACTTGTTGCAGTGTTACAAGCGACTAAAAGTGCTTTGGGATTGTGGTTATGGATGAAGTCAGCAGCAGAAAGAACTAATTCATGAACTTCCACCGCCGACTTGTTTCCGTAAGGAGCATGGACAACATCAGCAACGTATAAAAACGACTCTCCGGGCAGAGCTCTCATCGCCAACTCGAGAACACTAAGGCCTCCTACTCCACTATCAAAAAAGGCAATTGGAGCATGTTGGTCGTACACCTGATCGATTACTTCGCCTTGTTGGCCTTGTAACGGTGCCATAAGAACAAGACGATCACCGCTCCAATAGTGGCGATGATAAGCGAACCGATCAAATTCGTTTGTTTGAGACCGATGATCCCAGAGAGGAAGCCTCCTACAACCGAACCAATAATCCCGACGACAAGCGAAGAGAGCCAACCAGGATCCTCTTTTTGTGGGGTTATCATTTTAGCCAAGCTACCAGCCGCTAACCCAACGAGAAGCCAATACAAAAGACTCATGATGTCGATGTTGTAAGTGATTGTAAGGTACAAGCTAAACGTTGTCATTCGAAGAGAATACCAATACCAGATACCCTCATCTGATGAGTTCAAGAGGCGACTGCATCAATAGAGAAAAAGTCTACTTTTGCGAAAATTTTTGAACCACATGGCCAAAAGTCGCACTCCTAAAAACAACGACGACCTCTTGCTCGACGTAACTGAAGTCTCCGAAAAGGCTGGATCCTTTGTCGAGGAGAATCAAACACTACTGATCGGTATCGCTGGCCTTGTTGTTGCCATTGTCGCAGGCTTTATTGCTTTTAACATGCTGTATAAGGCCCCACGCGAAAAAGCGGCCATGGAGCAAATGTTTAAGGCAGAGTATCAGTTTCAGCGTGACTCTTTTGCATTGGCATTAGAGAACCCTGGTGCGGGTTATGACGGTTTTCTTGACATCATTGATAACTATGGGGGTACCGACGCTGCCAACTTGGCCAAGTATTACGCTGGGGTATCTTATCTCAATCTGAACCGTTTCGAAGACGCCATCTCATTTCTCAAAAGCTACAAAGCCAAGGGAAAGGTTACTCCGATAACCAAGTGGGGAGCCATCGGAGATGCGGAAAGCGAACTGGGGAACATGGAAAGCGCAATAGATGCTTATCGAAAGGCAACCACTACGAGGAACTCTGCCCTAACCCCATATTACTTGGATAAATTGGGACTACTTCTCCAAAGGCAAGGTGACTCTGCTGGCGCTTTAGCGGCTTTCGAACGAATCAAAAAAGAGTATCCGAAGTCTACCGAGGCCGCAGATGTTGAGAAGTACCTCGCTATGCTGAAGTAATCTATCACATGGCAACACCGAACTATCCAGAGTACACGCAGGATCGCTATCCGATCAAAGAAGTAAAAGCGCTGAACATTGCGATCATTTACTCGGAATGGAATAGCGAAGTAATCGATCCGATGATGTCGTCTTGTATAGACTCGCTGAAGGGATTTGGCATCGAAGAAAATAATATCACAAGTTTCTCAGTACCAGGATCTTACGAACTACCACTGGGAGCAAAGATGGTACTTGGCAGTACCAACAAACCTGATGCGGTCATCTGCCTCGGCTGTGTCATCCAAGGTGAAACGAAGCACGACGACTACATCAATCACACCATAGCCCGAGGATTGGCTCAATTGGGTTTACTCAGTGGTAAGCCCGTCATCTATGGAGTCATCACAACGAATAATCTGGAGCAAGCCAAAGAACGAGCAGGTGGAGCTCATGGTAATAAAGGCTCTGAGGCAGCCCAGGCCGCACTTAAGATGATTAGTCTGAAGGAAGCCACTTCATTAAGCGCAGGCGGGAAGATCAGTTTCTGATTCGGTTTAGACTTCAGAGGCCTCTACGATTGACGCGAGGTCGGCCGGGCTGTAATTAACGGATTTGAGCACCTTCCGATCGCCCTTCCTGTAGACTAAGTATTCTCCATTCTTAAAGACGATCTCACTCTGTGTATTGCTCTTATTAAGATAGTGTACTTGAGTTGCTTTAGCTTCCTCCATTGACTTGCACGTCTTTGACATGTTGGAGCGTTGTACCTCGTCGAAAAGTACTTTGAATCGGGATGATAATCCAAACTCCAGAACTGCCCCAGATAGGACGTATTGCAAATCTGCCAAGGCATCTGCGATCTCTACGATATCACGATTTTCAATTGCATCCTTTAGTTCATTGAGCTCTTCTTGTAGGAGGTTGATTCGTAATTTACACCTGTCTTCATCTGGTATCGTTGGTGTAGACAGAATCGGTAAGTCGAAGGTCTCATGGAACTTGGCTACATCATTTAGAGCATTGGCTTCTTCGAATTTTGGTGTCTTTTTATGATCATCATTCATAACCTAAAGATGCATTTTGGAGGATGGAATCGAACAGCATTCCAGCTACTTTTACGCAGCTCTTCGATACATGAACAATACTGCCCATTCTTCTTCTGTCATCAGTGTCTTTGACATTATGAAAGTCGGAATCGGACCCTCAAGCTCACATACCATGGGACCGTGGAAGGCTGCTCAGATGTTCGTCAAAAATCTCGAAGTGGACCGCGTGCAAAGTGTTATGGTTGAGCTGTATGGATCATTGTCCAAAACGGGCAGAGGGCATGGGACACTCACTGCAGTCCAGCTTGGTCTTTCGGGGTTTGATTATCGGACGATTGCCACGAACAAAATCTCCACCTATATATCCAATATAGAGATCGGTGGCTCCATCAAACTCAATAACGAGAAGTGGATCCCTTTCTCTGAATCAGAACATATCGCGCTGACCGACCAACATCACCCGACACATCCTAACGCACTGACATTCAGGGCATTCTACAATGATGATGAGATACATTCTCAAACCTATTTCTCAGTTGGAGGGGGCTTTGTAGTTGCGGAAGGTAGTGGGTCCGAGTCGAGTCCGATGTCAAACATCCCATATCCGATCACGACCGCTGGAGATATTTACGGCTACCTGGATGCCAACGAGATGCGAATGGTCGATCTGGTTAGAGCTAATGAATTAGCACTATGCAAAGAAGAGAGCGTATCTGATGCGATCAACGCATTATGGAGACAGATGATAGAGACTGCCTATCACGGGGCCCATACATTTGGCGAACTTCCTGGTGGACTACAGGTAGTCCGTCGAGCACCACAGCTGAATAGACAGCTTTTAGCAGATCATAGCTATACCGACGTAGATAGCTGGCTTGAGGCGATCAGAATCGGATATTTCTCCTTTGATCAAATGATCCAATGGGTCTCATGTTTTGCTCTTGCGACTAACGAAGAGAACGCCGCATTAGGTCGCATCGTAACAGCCCCGACGAATGGCGCTGCTGGAGTTATTCCAGCGGTACTGTTGTTCCATCATTGCTTTTACCAGGCCTCAGAAGAGGATATCGAGACCTTTCTTTTAATCGCTGGTGAAATCGGTAGCCTATTCAAAAAGGGAGCAACGATATCAGCAGCTATGGGTGGATGTCAGGCAGAGATCGGAGTCAGTTCCGCTATGGCTGCGGCAGGATTAACTGCGGTCAAAGGAGGCAGCTGTAGGCAGATCCTCATGGCTGCAGAAATCGCCATGGAACATCACCTGGGACTGACCTGTGATCCACTGAAAGGGTTGGTTCAAGTACCCTGCATAGAACGGAATAGTATGGGAGCTATCAAGGCGATAACCGCCTGTCAAATGGCACTGTCTACCGATCCCAAACACGCCAAGGTGGATCTGGACGAAGTAGTGCAAGCGATGTGGGAAACAGCACAAGACATGAATCTCAAATACAAGGAGACAGCGGAGGGGGGACTTGCTAAAACAGTAAAGAAGATGATAGCTGAGTGTTGAGGATTTGGCCCGAATGAGGTTTTATTCGAGAGAGTCTGGACCCATTGTGCCAGAGATGTCGATCTTCCCTAAGACTATGGAAGAGATATGAAGCGCAAGGATTTTCTGAAGGCTGGGGCAATCGCAGGAACAGCGGGCTTAGTAGCCTCCTGTCAGCCAAAACAGGTCGAAGTAACAGCACCTAATATTATTACCAACAAGAATTATAAGTGGAAAATGGTAACCACTTGGCCGCCCAACTTTCCAGTAGTAGGCACAGGCTGTCAAGATCTGGCCACATGGATTAGGGAGATGAGCTCAGGCCGTCTTGATATCCGTGTCTATGGAGGAGGTGAGTTAGTTCCCCCCCTTGGTGTATTTGAAGCTGTGAGTGGCGGTTCTGTTGAGATGGGGCACGGTGCCTCTTACTACTGGGCTGGCATAGAACCGGCCTTTCAATTCTTCACCTCAGTCCCATTTGGCATGAATGCTCAGCAGATGAACTCTTGGTTAGACTTCGGAGGTGGTCAGCAATTGTGGGAAGA
This sequence comes from Bacteroidota bacterium, assembly GCA_038523965.1. Taxonomy (GTDB): domain Bacteria; phylum Bacteroidota; class Bacteroidia; order Chitinophagales; family Saprospiraceae; genus JAJRXG01. The sequence continues at coordinate 3,440 of JBCBIX010000041.1, read as the reverse complement.
GCTCTATGCCAGATTCAACATCAAACCGTTTGCAGCAGGAAACACAGGAGTCCAGATGGGTGGATGGTTTAATCGACGGATTGATACCATCGATGATTTTAAAGGACTGAAGATGAGGATGCCTGGATTAGGGGGAAAGGTGATACAGAGAGTTGGTGCCACCGCGGTACTATCACCTGGTAGCGAACTCTACACAAACCTCGAACGTGGCATCATCGATGCGACCGAGTGGATCGGACCATATCACGACTATGAGATGGGCTTTCATCAGATCGCCAAGTACTACTACTCTCCAGGATGGCATGAGGCGGGCTCTGTGCTGGAATGCATCGTCAATAGACGAGAATTCGAGGCGCTTCCATCTGACCTGCAAGCCATTGTAAGGACTGCGTGCTATCGCGGAAACCAAACAATGCTATGTGAATTCGAAGCACTGAACAATGCCTATCTCCAGCGCATCAAGAATGAGACAGATGTAGAAATTTTACAATTCAGTGATGAAATTCTTGAGCAACTAAAAGAGGTTGCGCTATCCATCTATGCCGAATTGGCGAAAAATGACTCATGGAGCAAACGCACTTACGCCTCATTTGCTAAGTTCAAAAAAGAAATCAGGGAATGGAGCAAGTTAGCTGAAGGCAGATTTTATGCAATGAATGGTTAGGCAATCCCAGGCGTTTACACCAATCGACAACTTTGTTTTTACTCTGAGGCGCCAGATGATTAACGTGCTAATAGAAGCTGCAGATCATTGAGAACAGATCTAATGGTACCATACATCGGAGCCAGCCCATCAACTTCATGAAGTTTCATCCAGCGAGCAGATTCTATATCCTCTTCCAATTGAGGAGAGAGAGACTGATTTTGGGCTGTCATGACATACCAAAATGACGGTTTCAGAACACGTTTATCAGATTGCTTGGTGCGATAGATGTGGTAGGAGGTGGTGAGTTTTTGAATGAGTTGAAGACCGTTTACCCCCGTCTCTTCCTGGACCTCTCGAATGGCAGCTTGCTTTTTGGTTTCCCCGGGGTCGATTTTACCTTTTGGTAAGTCCCAAGACCCTCGTCTGAAGATCATGAGAACCTCTCTATTCTCATTGAGTACACAGCCACCACTGGCCTTAATCACCTTGCAGACCGACTGAAAATCTTCCCAAAGTTGGCCAAGGTCCATGGAGATAATCGTCAGTTCACGGAGATCGGGACTCTTCTCCAGCTTGTCCAAGAGGGAAAGTAAATGCTTAGTCTTTCCTGGATACCGGACGACGAGTGTACTCGGATCCAGGGATTGATGCAATGGAATCATGCCGTAATGCGCCAGACGGATCACCTTATCGTTGTGGTATATTTTGTACATTCGGCGGCTATTTGAGATACCCTAAAAGAGGCGTAAAGAAATGCTTTCCGAGAAAGAAATCGCCAAAAAGTTACTGGCGATAAATGCGATTAAGTTGCAGCCCGAATCTCCCTTTACATGGGCGTCAGGACGTAAGTCTCCGATCTACTGTGACAATAGGATGACCCTTTCGCATCCTGCCATTCGAAACGATATCAAGACTACACTTGCCGAATCCGCTCGTACTGCGTTTGGAGAGTTTGACTTAGTCGCTGGTGTCGCCACAGCCGGTATACCTCATGGGGTATTAGTTGCCGAGGCCTTGGATCTACCATTCATTTATGTCCGATCCAGCACAAAGAAGCATGGTGCGCGAAATCGAATCGAAGGGGATCCAACACAAGGTGATAAATGCCTCGTAGTAGAAGACTTGATTTCTACCGGTGGCAGTTGTCTGGAGGCTGTGGATGTACTTCGTGAAGCTGAATACGATGTCGCTGGAGTAATCGCCATATTCACTTACGGCTTTGAAGATGCCAAATCTAACTTCGCCAAAAACAACTGCGAATTCCGAACAATTTCTAATTACAAAGCCTTATTGAGCGCAGCGTTAGAGATGGATTATCTTACTGAAGACCAATTAGAGTCGCTATCGGAATGGAGTCAAAATCCAATCGCCTGGAGCGATAGTTTTGAAAAATAAATTGTCATAACGACCATCACCAAATTATAAAAATGAATATCTGGGAAGATAAAACTATTGAGTTCCTCTATGAATATCTCAATAGTTCAGCCCCTGTTAGCTACGAGACAAGCGGACAAAAGGTCTGGCTCAATTATCTCAAGCAGTATATCAGCGAATGGGATCAAGACCAATATGGTACTGTCTATGGAGTCATAAATCCTGGTCAGGAATTCAAAGTTGTCATCGAAGCTCATGCTGACGAGATTAGCTGGTACGTTAACCATATCTCAGATGATGGATATATAGGAGTGATCCGCAATGGTGGCTCAGATCATCTCATCGCCACATCTCGCAAAATTGTTATTCATGGAAAAGAAGGCCCTGTAACTGGGGTTTTTGGATGGCCAGCTATCCATGTAAGGAGGGGAAAGGATGCGACCAATTTGACACCTAAACTTGAGAATATCTTCATCGATGTTGGAGCTAAAAACAAAGATGAAGTACTGGAGATGGGTATCCATGTTGGTGCAGTCGCAGCCTATGCAGATGAGCTTCATCTCATTAATGACCAGTTTTACACAGGACGTGCCTTAGATAACCGAATGGGAGGGTTTGCAATCTCACAGGTAGCACGACTCGTAGCCGAGAATAAAATTGAACTTCCTTATACGCTGTATATCGTAAACGCGGTCCAAGAAGAAATCGGTCTTCGAGGAGCACAGATGATAGCACATCGCCTCAATCCCGACATTGCTATTGTGACAGATGTCACCCATGATACCAGTACACCTCTCATCCAAGCACGCAAAGAAGGAGATATCAGATGTGCTCGAGGTCCAGTCGTGACTTACGCGCCAGCAGTTCATAATAATGTGCTGGATCTGGTGATATCCACTGCAGAAGAAAAAGAAATTCCATTTCAACGATCAGCCTCATCGAGGTCTACAGGCACAGACACCGATGCGTTTGCATTCAGTCGAGATGGTATTCCGTCATGTCTGATATCACTTCCACTACGATACATGCATACGACTGTAGAGATGTCGCATAAGGATGATATAGAAAACTTGATCAAGTTGATGTACGAGACCTTGCTGAAAATCACGCCAGATTTCAAGTTGACATACATGTAGTTGTATGAGGCGTATGTGGAGGTGGTACGTACTTTCTAATCTCCACATCGCTATGTGCGCCGTTGTTTTTACTCTTGCGGGGTTTGTACATTTTGAAGTTGACCTTGATGTTCGTGTTCCGATCGTATTTGGTGTAGGGACGTTTATGGTCTACGTTATACACCGGAAGATCAGTGCAAATCGCTATAAGGGAATACACTCTCCATTACGTTTTGATGTTTTTCGCGGGGAAGGTCAAGACTTCATGCCCCTTCTTGTGGCATCAATGATTATTGAATCTATTG
>JBCBIX010000040.1:0-22915 GCA_038523965.1 Bacteroidota bacterium | reverse complement strand
CTCAATTGCGCCTCGGTATATGTGTTTAGCATAAAGCACCCAACTCGATCTGATGACTTGCAAGCCTCATGAATCGCCGAAGAGAAAACCTCGATAATCGTTTCACGTGGGGTAGCAGTATACTGCAGACGCTCGATGAGTACCTTCGAGGTTCGACCTTGGTAACACTTCAGTGCTTCATCAAAAAGTCCATCCTTATCTCCAAATGCGTCGTAAAGACTCGATCTGGATACTCCGGTGGCCTCCACGAGTTGTTGCATGCCAGTAGCCTCGAATCCTTGTTGGTGAAAAAGGAGGAGGGCCTTCTGAAGCACCTCCTCTCGATCGTATGTTTTTGGTCTTGGCATCAGCGGATCAGACCTGTGCCATACCACCATCTACTGGCACTTCTGCACCTGTGATAAACGAGGCGTCATCCGATACCAAAAACAGTGCGGTTGTAGCTACCTCTTGTCCTTTGCCAAATCGTCCCAAAGGAACAGACTGGGATACACCAGCTGCAAATCCTTCGATCTGCTCTTGCTCCATGTTTGTCTTACCCCAGATCGGTGTCTCGATCGGGCCTGGGCTTACGGCATTCACTCGAATATTTCGAGGTGCCAACTCATTCGCCAGTGATCTCACCATGAGTCGAAGTGCCGCCTTGCTGGATCCGTAAACACTAACTCCTGGCATACCCTTCACATTGGATACTGACGTATTGAATAATACATTGCCCCCATCACTTAAGTGCTCAGCGGCCGCATTCACTGTGAATAGAGGGCCTTTAACATTGATATTATAAATGTTATCGAACTGTGCTTCAGTGATATGACCAATGGGTTCGGCTGCAAACACTCCAGCATTCAAAAACAAAATATCGAGCTTCCCAAACTTGGCGATCGTCTGTTGTACTAAGGATTGACTATCTGCGATGCTTGCTGCATCTGCCTTGACTAAGAGATAGTCTCCTTCAAGTTGACCTTTGAGCGCGTCTAACTTTTCCTGAGATCTTCCAGTAAGGACGACTTGTGCTCCCTCAGCTAAGAATAGTTTGGCAGAGTCTAAACCCATACCGCTGGTAGCTCCTGTGACGATGGCTACTTTACCTGATAATTTACCCATGATAATGTTGATTTCAAGATGTGAATTAATGATTGAATAATACCGGAACGATCGTTCTGTAATAAAGTTCACGTTTTTGATTAGACCTTGACTGATGGTCGATGCAGCGATGGAAAATCCTATTTTGCCGGCCATGTTTATGAATGTCCTACGCGCAGTGATTGGAGTAGTCGCGATCCTCGGCATATGCTTTGCGCTCAGCTCTAATCGCCGTCATGTGAATCCTCGACTGGTCATCACTGGCGTCCTGATCCAAGTGGTTCTGGCATTTTTGGTCATTAAGGTGCCTGTATTCACTACAGTCTTTCGAAAAGCGGTAGACTTCTTTCTATTAATCATTAAGGCTGCTCAAGAATCCGCTGTCTTCTTATTCGGCGATCTGGCCAGTAACACGGTTTTTGGGTTTGCTTTCTCTGTACTTCCGATCATCGTATTTTTCTCTGCTCTCACGTCACTCTTCTACTACTATGGTATCCTTCAGAAGGTGGTCTATGGATTCGCGTGGTTGATGAACCGCACGATGAAGTTGACAGGTGCAGAAAGCCTTGCCGCCGCGGCTAACATCTTTATCGGGCAGACTGAAGCGCCTCTGGTCATTAAGCCATATCTGGATAAGATGTCCCGAAGTGAGCTAATGAGTGTCATGACGGGTGGTATGGCTACTATCGCCGGTAGCGTATTCGGAGCTTACATCAGCATCCTTGGAGGTGGTGATGATGCGACTACTCAGGAATTTGGGATGCATCTGCTTGTAGCCTCCCTGATATCTGCGCCAGCAGCACTATTGATTGCGAAGATTTTAGTTCCGGCAGACCCTAATCGACCCATTGATTCTGATCTCAACGTACCTAAGGCTGATGCTGGTAGCAACATGCTTGACGCTTTGGCCCAAGGGACGACCCAAGGGACCAAACTTGCCGTGAACGTCGGCGCCATGCTGTTGGCCTTTATGGCATTCATCTATTTTGGAAATAACATACTCAACATCATCGGTGACACCTTAGCTATAAATGATAATATCCAGACCCTCACCGGAGGAAAGTATGACCGTCTCTCACTCCAGCTTTTCTTAGGCTACCTCTTTGCTCCGTTGGCCTGGATTATTGGTATCGGTGGTGATGAGATGCTATATGTCGGCCAACTCTTAGGCGAAAAGACTATCCTTAACGAATTCGTGGCCTATGCTTCTCTTGGCGAGATGCAGAGCGAAGGTCTACTGAGTAAACGAAGTACCATCATTGCTGCCTATGCTTTGTGTGGGTTTGCCAACTTTGCATCTATAGGTATTCAGATTGGCGGTATCACTGTCTTGGCACCAAGTAGACGCGAAGTATTGACAGAGCTCGGATTCAAAGCACTCATCGGTGGTACCGCAGCCACGATGCTCACTGGATGTATCGCCGGAGCACTTATCTAAGTCGTTTGGTCCTGACTCTTTGTGTGAGGAGCCACCTAAGAAGTACTCGCTGGTCTCTTGGTACCCAGGGATTCAGTTTAGGCCTTGGCCTTTAATTTGGCCTGGTACTCTTCCAAGGCTTTCATTTTGCCCTCACTGAGCAGTTTGGCTTGTTTTGGCCATGAGGATGGATCGTGAATTTGGAACCTGCGCCCTGCTGCCGCAAGGATACTTTTGAGATCCTTTTTTTTCATCGTTGCTAATTCGAGGTAGGATGCGATGCCAGCCTGGTGCAGTATTTCGGCGATCTGATGTCCGATGCCTTGTATACGTTTGAGATCATCACCTCGCTTTCGAGATGACGTAACAGACGCAGGCATCGTGATAGATGTCAGATCGACTATACAGTTGTAGTCAGCAGTAAACTGATTTGGACGATAAGCATCCGCCACTCGATCATTGGTCCAAATGACCCCATCGATGAGATATCTGTATTGGTACTCGCGACCAGGCTTCAGATCCACCTTAGCCTCGTAGCAACACTTCTTTTTGGACAGTCGGGGCGCTTTACTCCAGTCCCACTCATTAAACTCTCCGAGGAGTCTGATCTCTTTATCTGCTGGGTTAAACTCGTGGGGTATCTTAAAAGTGACACGAACGCACTGCTTTGACTTGACATACTTTTTGGTGAGTGGCATGTAAGTAGTATTTAGAATGATCCTACTCCAAACTTATGTGATGACATTTACCCACTTCTCATACGTTTAAGATGAGAATGTGATGTTCAACTCGAATCCGCTCCGATCTTAGAAAGAATCCTGTATCAGCATATGTCGAATGGATTCTGGAGTTCCTGGTACTACTTCATATTATCAATGTGTGATCTCAATGACTCGTCATAGGAGGAATGTAACTTTGGACCGCAAGTACAGTTACGTATCCTATGAATGCATTAGACAATATCCTTCAGACTATCGGTAACACGCCATTGATCCGCTTACATCGCACCGTAAGTGACTTCCCTTGCCCTGTTTATGGCAAAGTCGAAACCTTCAATCCTGGGCACTCGACCAAGGATCGTATGGCGCTTAAGATGGTGGAGGATGCAGAAGCAGCTGGTAGAATCACCGCAGGAGGAACGATTATCGAGTGTACCTCGGGAAATACTGGAATGGGAATCGCCCTGGCCGCTGCGGTCAAGGGTTACAAATGCATATTCACCACAAGCGATAAACAGTCCAAAGAAAAAATCGACATTCTCAAGGCGGTAGGGGCTGAAGTCATTGTATGCCCTACCGATGTTCGGCCAGATGATCCAAGGTCCTACTATTCAGTCGCTGAAAAACTCAGCAAGGAGATACCTAACTCGGTCTGGCTGAATCAATACGACAACCTTTCTAATCGTCAGGCGCACTATGAGACGACTGGTCCCGAAATATGGCAACAGACAGCCGGACGGGTTACACATTTCTGCGTAGGAGTCGGTACCGGAGGTACCATATCTGGAGTCGGACGATATCTAAAGGAGCAAAATCCAGATATCAAAGTCTGGGGTATCGACACCTATGGATCTGTGTTCAAGAAGTATCACGAGACTGGCGTATTTGACGAAAAGGAGATCTACCCTTACATCACAGAAGGCATCGGGGAAGACATCCTTCCTAAGAATGTTGACTTCGATATCATCGACCTCTTCGAAAAAGTGACGGACAAGGATGGAGCTGTCATGGCGCGTCGACTCGCCCGCGAAGAAGGAATCTTCATCGGATACAGTTGTGGATCGGCGCTGGCAGGGCTATCACAACTCAAGGATCGATTGACCCCAGACGACGTCGTGGTTGTCTTATTTCACGATCATGGAAGTCGCTATGTGGGTAAGATTTACAACGACGAATGGATGCAGGAGCGAGGATTCTTAGATCGTGACCTGAAAGTAAAGGACCTTATTGCCAACAAAAGCAAGAATGCATTTCACACCATCGATCAGTCTGAAACGGTACGAAAAGCACTTACGCTCATGAAGGACAATGATATATCACAGATGCCTGTGGTAAATGAGAGCGGTATCATCGGTGCCATAACAGAAAGTCGAGTACTCAACTTCATTCTCGAAAATCCAGTGGCCAACACTGAGAAACAGGTATCACAGATCATGGGACCAGCATTTCCAGAGGTGTCTGATGACATAGCACTCAAAGATCTGAATCGCTACATCTCTAAAGAGGTCCCTGCTGTAATTGCCAAGGATATGAGCGGTGATACACATGTAATCACACAGTACGACATCATCCAGGCCATATAGTCAGGGAGGGTCTCTAAAGACCTCTTCCAAGACTACAAATTCAACCTCTATACTGGCCTATTCGACCATGATCATGCGAGCGGACTGCTCATACCCTTGTGACTTAATCGTGTATATGTAGATCCCAGGTCCGTTCAGATCTGATGCCTTGATCAATTGTTGGTTAGCTCCTGCTATCCCTTCATCCTCGATACGAAGTAACACTCGACCAGTTAGGTCAGCTATCGAAAGTTCGTAGACTGCATTTTCATGAAGTCGGAATGATATCATCATCTCCTGACTAAAGGGGTTCGGCACATTGGATAATCCGTCAAAATGAATCGAGCCAATCGCACGAGTGAATTCCAAGTCAGGTTGATATTCAGTCAGTTGATCGTCATAGACTACAGACCGTAGGAGATCATCTGAGATCTCCAGAGACTGCTCCAGAACAACCGATTCTGTTGCTACCACATGTAGTATGAATGCTGTCTCAGCGGTATGATCACCCTCAGTTGTTCCAGACCAGAGGATTGCTGTCTGTTCATCCAGGCTATTATAATCGGATGCGGAGATGGTCCAGGCATCACCATCAATACGTTCTACAAGGAGTCCAGGGTGAGAAAGAGTGAGTTGTGCTGCACTCAGGTCATCTCCAGCTAATCTGATTGGGACTGCGAGGCGGTCACCTTTCTGAAGAACACGATTCTCTGTGAGTAGCTCGATTGCAGACACGGATCTTGTCACTGCATTCTGATGTACTCGCAATGCATCTTGAGTGACATCTCCCATCTTAATTCCTATCATATCCTGATCTGGCATGTCCTCAGAGAGTACTCCTATCGCAATACCCTCGACGAAAGGCCAAGGCTGATTTTCATTTTCAAATGCCTGCTTACTATCGATGAAAACCCAACTATCTGTGTTTGGCCAACTATCCATTCTGCGAAGTAGCAACTGCTGAATCATCACGATGTCAAGTGCCGTGACGCGCTGATCGCGATTGACATCCGCAGCTATAAGTTGCGCAGGCGTTTCCAGCGCTTCCATGCCCAGCAGATGGCGTTGTATGCGATAAACATCTAAGACGGATACACCTACGAGGTCGTCCCCGTCCTTGTAACCAGTGAGATCATATGATTCTTGGATCGGATTATCCTCAAGGTCGTATCTACCATCTTCTGTGGTAATCATACTGCTCCTATCATACTCACTATTTAGGCTAACCTCGACCCCAGAGATCATCTGGTCTCTGGTAGTGTAGACATGCCCCCCTATGGTTGCAACAGCCTCGATAGCTGAGTCTGGACAGCCATTAGCAGGATCATCTATCCGAAGTCGTACAGTGCAGAAGTCTACGTTCTTTGATTGATCCACCACAAAAAGTTCCTCTGTAACCGTACCACTGATTCCAGCTGTCAGGTCATCACAGGAGTAGGTCTTGGATGTTACGAACTCTCCGAGTTCATCCTTAAAGAAGATCTCGACTGGACCACAGTTATCGAAACTGCCCAAGTCAAAATCATTCGCCCAGACAGTAACTGTACCATCTAACCTCATCGTGGAGGTACTAATGTCTTGGATGCAGATCGGCGTAGGTGCCTTTGTATCCTGGTAGCGTACTGCAGATACGTTGAGGTCTGAATTTCCGCATCCGTCGGAGACACTCCATAAGATCTCATAGATATCACCCGGAGATCCCGCCGGAGTTTGAACGTCGAGGCTGGCTCCATTAGCAGTGATTCTATCGATCGAGGTTCTTCCATTATCGGTGACTCTAAAGATCTCGACCCACCACTGGAGGTCAGCAGAATCCGTCTGTATGCCTTGACAAAAATCAGTTACCCTTCCCGTGATAACACGACTTCCTACGCACCTATCAAAATCATCTCCCTTTGACTGGGCTCCATCGGTCACATCAACCACATACGATATCTCGACATCGAGCACTGGTGCTTCATTATCCTGGATTTCTATGATTTGATCATAGGTATAGTAGCCATCGGCGACATACTTGTCATAGCGGAAATACACCGCAGCATTCGCCGCACTTGGTTTTTGGCAGCGTTGACATACTTCGTCAGTCGTGTGATTGAGCCAAGACTCATCACCGAGCCATTCGTCATTGATGGCGATGAAGGTCTCTGAAAACTCATCATTCGTGTCCTCTGGTCGTTCATTTTCGTCATACGCACACCAGTCGATAACCGTCCAACTTCGGATGATTTTCTTGCACGAAGAGCTTGCCTCAGCCTCACGATCTTCAAATGACATCGCAATCAGTCCACAACTTGGTTCGCACCACGTAGGAATGTCGATAACACGGTCTTCTCCACATTGGAGAGCACCAGCCATGGTTACATCTTCTGAAATCTCCCTTAGATCCAGGACAGACTGACCACTGATCGTACGACCATTGTCCTCACATTCACGTCTCAGTCCAGTGTAGACTTGATCAGTATAGTGTCTTGGCCATTTGATCTGCCGAGGGTCGAATGGGTCAACATCAGAGACCACATACTCACAGACTACATCGCTGATCAATTGATCGTCCTGATCAAAGGCTCCCCACGTCACTACAATTACTCCTTCTCCACAGTTCACTTGCTCCTCTCTGCTAATCTCGCCTATGCGCGCACCACCACAGAGCACTCCACCAAACAAAGGAGGCGCCAGATTTGGTCGAGCATCTTTGCACTCAACTGGGCTATCCACACAGGTCCAAAGTGCGATAGACTTATCCTCAACAATCACTGAGGACCACCCTACTCCCACATTGCCAAATTCATCTTTGGCCAAAAACGCCACTTCATTGTCACCCAAATCCTCACAACAAAATTTCACATGGTCCTTACATATCACATAAGGAATGCGCTCGATGCTAATGACATCACCTTTTTTATCTCGAGTGATTACTTCGTATAAACCATCAATCTCACACTGATGTGGGTGGTAGAGTTGATTACCATCTTCATCACGAACCAGCGTATCTGAGATGATGATTGGATCGTCCAATTCGGACTTGAGTAAAATACATTCTGCAATCTTCCCACACCCGGCATCATGGCTTTCCGACGAAAAGGCTCCGACGAAAACCTTAGCGATACCTCGATCGATGTCGAAGTAGTCCGTTGGATCTCCAGTCAGACTAACTTGAATTTCATCGGCTATGACAACGACTGGACTTGTCTCATCCACGATCTCTATCTCGATCGAGTCTATTCTGGTATTTCCACAGTCGTCAGTCACCAGTAAAATGAGATCGACAGGAGAATCTTCGAGGTGCAGATTAGTTAGTGTGTTCCCATCGAATGTTCCTTTTGTAGATGACCACTTTACTTCCCACGTGCTGCAGTTATCCCTGATCTCGACTTCTGGGAGTGGTAAGCTGGCAAAACATGTCCATGGTTGGACACCGACCTTAAGATCATCAACCTCTTTTATGATCGGCGGGGTATCATCGATCAACACGATAAATTGTTCGCACTCCTTTATGTCCTTAGTACACCAATCAATGATTGTCCAGCGTCGAAGTCGTTTCGTTCCTTCTCCCAGGCATGTCATGTACTCTTGGTCGGAGTACTTCACACTAAGGTTACATGCACCACTCGTGGACGGTCTGATAGGAACAAAGACATCTCTGAGTATGGTATCTCTTGTAATGATGGTTTGTTCTTTCTTCAGAATGACATCTATAGTTGTCCAAATTCCGTCCACATTAACTAAGCTGTCAGGCACGACCGTTTCAATCACAGTATCGCGACGTGTCTCTGTGATGATCTCCCGTGGATGTTTTGCTCTAAATGTCGGATAGGCCATCTGGAGATCGTTCGTTTGTTCGAAGATCCACCTCGGATTCATCGTCTCAGGATCTGCCGGAGGAGCATCTGGACCAAATGGAAACAGGGTCGGAAGCAAATCGAGATTGAGTCCACAGACGATATTCACAGGTGCACCCATTGGGTCACCTTTAGGACATATGACATCTGCAAGAGGCACTGGCATTAAGACGATGCTATCGATACGTACGACAGCAGATCGGTACTTATCGTGAACCTTGTAACGAGCAGAAATTTCGCGGATGTCAATCGATCCTTGGCATGTATCAACGACCGATCTCTGGTTCACAAAGAACTCTTCTATCTCTGGAATACAACGATTTAGGTTAAGCTCTGCTATTAATTCGGCCGGATCTGCCAACTCAGGATAAGGCTCAGTACAGAAAATCATTTTAGTCGAAGTCTCCAATGGTGGCTCTTGCTTGGATTCAAATGTGATCGTTCCCCCGCAACCTGTGGTCGCACAAGGGTGCACTAATTCATACCGCAAGACCTGATTAGACTCATCACAGGTCAACAGATTACCAGAAACAGGATCTCCTGACTCATCCGTGATGATCAATTGAAATCCAGATGGAAAACCAAGAAGATCATTGGTAATCGCCAACGGATCAAACGAGGTCAACTGTAGTGTGATGTTACCAGGACATGCCACTGATGGACAAGGAATTTCAATAATAGTCGGATCGTCAGGTTCTCCGTCTCCTTCTCGATCTGAGTTAGAGAGATCTTCAGGGTCATCGGATAAATCACTGACCATGGTACCTGCTGGTGTCTGACCTGTGACCTCCGCCTGATTGGATAGAAATCCTCGCTCAGCGTCGATGACCGAGATGACGTCTCTACCAATACAACCAGTGACCTCCCCAGGTCTCAGAAGGCTTGCCAAGCAGACTACGGGTGTAGTTAGCTCAGCATCTGCAACTGAGATCCCTTGTATGAGAACATTACCTGTATTTGCGATTTCGAAGAAGTAGATCACTGTATCTCCTACCCAGATAATGCCATCACCATTTGTATCCTCAATAGGTGATAAAATGGTTTTCTTAATTTCAATACTTGGCACCTCTACTATGGTCGTCTGAGCCGCATCATCTATAGATGCAACAAATCCACCTCTTGGGTCGACACCTGTGGCATTCGCAAAATTGTTCACAGCGTTGGGCAGACCAGATGCTGCCAATACATCTGCATCAGTAAGTGTGTAAGTGGCCGTGCATGAAGTCATCTCATTAGGCAGTAAGGTGGTTGTCCCGCAGACGGGTGTCGACAACATACCTGTACCTGCAGCACTGTTGAATGTCGGACCTGTGTCTATTATGCTGACACCTGTGATTGTCGTCGTTCCAGTATTCGTTACCAGATACGTATAGCTGATCTGATCCCCCGCATCAGAGAATATAGTAGATGCACCCAATGCAATAGTTGGTTCTGAAGCAGTCTTCTCAACCTCTAATGATGGTTGGAACGGTAGCATAGTCACCACTGTATCCGCACCATCTTGAGGCTGATCGGCTACAACTATTGCCGTGTTGAACACAAATGAACTATCGAGGTCCAATTGCGTCAATGTATAAGTCCCAACCAGGATACATGCATCACCTGGTGCCAAGAGATCGCAACTTTTCGTCGATGGAGATAGCTTATCATCATTTATGATAATGTTCGTCAGGTTAGCCGTGCCATCATTAGTTGCCGTAATGGTATAGGTCAAAACATCACCTGCAGTAGGAATTCCATTGTTATCCTGATCATCCGTTAACATACCTTGACTCTTCAATACGAATAGAGACGGATTTGGAATCGCAGCGTCCACTTCATCACTATCAGAAACATTTTGGTCTGTGGTCACACTTGCACGATTCGTTAGCGTCGTATTGACATCTGAATCCTCGATTTCATAAGTACCTATGAGTACACACGACTGTCCAGGAAGTAAAAGCGGACAGACTCGTTGGTCTGGAGTGAGCAATGGATCTGAAACAGTCACATTCGTGAGATTAGATGATCCGTTATTCACCGCGGTGATTTGATACTGGAGGATGTCTCCGGCACTAAAGTCTGCACTAAGGTCTTTGTCGTCCAAAAGAATTGGACTCTCCTTAATCAATTGTATCGAAGGCATTCCGAACATCAGATCAGAATCATCCATCTGTGTACTTGTCTGATCCGATATAGCAGTTGCTGTATTTGCGATCCTACCAGCACTAACGTCTCCCGATGTAACCGTGTAAATACCCACCAATTGACATGACTCTCCTGGTCTGATTATACTGCAGACGCTTTGATTAGGAGAGATGGCAATGCTATTGTCTGAGATCGTGACATTTGTCAGATTGGAAGTACCGTTGTTCGTGGCTGTGATTGTGTATTGGAGGATATCGCCCTGGCTCACGTCCTGACTGCCATCGGTATCCTGGAAGAGGAGCGCGGCAGACTTACTGATACGAAGTGATGGTGATGGTACAGGAACATTGAGATCAGTCATAACCATCTCAGTCTGCGTGCTGACTGCATTCGCTTCGTTAGGGACCATTCCATTAACGACATCCGCTGCACTGACGGGATATCCACCTTGTAGAATACAGCTCTCTCCAGGTCGCAGTATCGGACAGATCTGTAACGAGGGCGATAACAACGGATCCGAAACTCTCACATCTGTAAGAGCCGCTGATCCTGAGTTGATGGCTGTTACAGAATATTGTAAGGTATCACCGACGCTGATATCGCTACTTCCATCCACATCATCAAGGGATGTAAGCTCCTTGGTAATGCCGAGTAATGGTCTTGGCAGACTTACTGTTTCGTTATCGCGTATTTCAGGTGTTTGATCTGATATCGAAGCTGCGACATTTGTAATCTGACCAGCAGCAACATCATCGGAAGAGACGATATAAGTTCCTCGCAACACACATCTTTCAGAAGGTGCCACAATCGGGCATCTCACATCTGATGGTGTCAACATTTGATCATTAATAAATACATCGGTAAGAGTCGCCGTACCAATATTTGTAACCACGATCTCATAGGTCAACTGGTCACCTTCGCTGATATCTCCACTCTGGTCATCGTCTCGGTTAGAGATGAAGGTTTTAGTAATTGATGCATCAGGAGCACGAAGCGGAGTAATCAACATCGCAGTATCGGGTTCCGACTGTGCCGAATTACCAAACGCAGTATTTTGAATTTGCCCAGCCACGATATCTGCCGCACTCACACTGTAGATACCCGTCAGTACACAGGTTTCTCCTGGTCTGACCAATGGGCAAAACTTCGAGTCAGGGCTCAGCAGCGGGTCTGATACCTCAACCTCCGTAAGACGGGCGGTACCGGTATTCGTTAATGTAATCGTATACGTAATCTCATCTCCAGCACTGATGTCGGTACTATTATCATTGTCACCAGTCAGAACTGGAGAAGACTTAACAATGGCAATCTCAGGCTGAGCCAAAGTGATGGTTGTCGTATCTGCATCTACAACTGGTGGAACGAGATCCGAATGTCCATCTGCAACATTGGTAAATGAACCATTGTCGATATCCGCTTGACTCACAGTATATGCACCTGTAAGGGAACAGAACTCACCTGGCATTAATAAGCCACAATTCAATTCGGATGGAATGAGAAGGCTGTCACGAATTGTCGCATTGGTAAGATTGGCATCACCGTTATTGGTCAACGTAATTGTATACGATAACTCATCTCCAGCACTGATCTCACCGTTCCCATCGGCATCGTTGACTAACATAGGCAGTGACTTCTCGACATTCATACTGGGTGCGGGTACATTGACGCTTACATCAGCGTCCATAGGTCCCACCTGATCAGAGGTACCAGTCGCCACATTATCAATCTGCGACATCAGTTGTGGAGTCATCACCTCGATGATCCCTGTTAACACACAAGTCTCACCAGGAAGCAATATGGGACACTGCACAGGATCTGCATTTAGACTTGGGTCAGAGACAACTACATCTGTGAGGTTTGCGGTTCCAGTATTAGTGAGCGTTACTGTGTACGTAAGAGTATCGCCAACACTAATATCCATACTCCCATCCCCATCGCTATTCACGGGGAGTGATTTGGTAATATCAAAGCTCGGCTGATTCAGAGGTTGGGTCACACTATCCGAGATCATAGGTGTCTGTGTAGACGATGCGGTAGCTTTATTATTAATCCGAGCATTATCCACATCCATCTGAGTCACCAGATAATTCCCCTGTAAAAGACATGTGTCCCCGGGAGCGACTAATGGACATGTTAGGGCATCTGGAGTCAACAATGGATCACTAATCATGATACCAGTCAAATTCGCAGAACCATTGTTGATAGCGGCGATCTCGTAGGAGATGATGTCTCCAGCACTGATATCCATGCTTGAATCAGTGTCTGTGGTTAATACTGGCTGACTTTTGAACAAGACTAATGACGGCTGACTCACCGGTAGCATGACCTCAGCAGAATCAATAGGAAGCTGATTCGTCTCTACCCGAGCCACGTTGCTGATACCTGATGCTGCTACATCACTTGTTAGGACGGTATATGTACCTGTAAGGACACATGTCTCTCCTGGTATTACTAATGGACACGTGATGGAGCTCGGTGAAATCAGATCATCAGTGACCACAACATTCGACAAGTTTGCAGAACCATCGTTCATGACGATGATCTCGTAACTTAAGATGTCACCTACGCTGATATCACCACTGGCATCTCCATCCGCATTGGCTACAAATGACTTTTCGATCGTGAGACTTGGTTCAGGCACAATCAGGGTAACATTATCCCGCACTGGTTCCAGCTGATCTGTCGTGGTAGTGGCTTGATTATCAATACGCCCCCCTGCCAAATCTCCAACAGAGACAACATAAGTACCCGTAAGAACACAACTATCCATAGGAATTACTATAGGACACGTCTCAGTCATAGGAGTCAACTTCTGATCTGTAACGACCATATTCGTAAGCCCTGCTGACCCGGTATTTATGGACTTGACCTTGTAGGTGAGTACATCTCCAACACTGATGTCTTGACTGGCATCCCCATCTGCATTAGAGACCAGATTTTTATCAATTGACAGCAGCGGATTTGGCAGTGGAGTCACTCTTGCATCTGAGAGTGGGTCGGTTTGATTGCTCGTTGCGAAGGCGCGATTGTTTATCTGCCCGAGGATAACATCACTTCGAGTGACATCATAGGTTCCGACTAACACACAACTGTCTCCAGGAGCAACTATGGGACACGTGATGCTGGATGGAGTGAGTAGATTATCTGAGACCTCAACGTTGCTGAGGTTAGCAGTACCGTTATTGGACGCCTTGATGCGATATGTTAACTGATCGTCTTCACTTATGTCACCACTCCCGTCCCGATCATCGGTCAGTTCTGGCTCGAACTTAGTGATGGTGAGCGATGGAGTATTTAGAGGAGTGATTACCGTATCTCTCACATCGATCGGTTGATTAGTAGCTGCTGAGGCCATGGCCCGATTGGTAATAGTGCCTTGCGCTAAGTCGGACTCCTGGACTACATATGTTCCGGTCAATGTGCACGACATACCTGACATCAATAAGCCGCAGTTCTCAACTGATGGCGAGAGCAGGAGATCAGTTATGGTTACATCGGGTAAATTAGCGTCTCCAGTATTAGTAGCTGTGATGACATAGGTCAATTCATCACCTGGGCTGATGTCTTGGCTGTTATCATTATCCATCGATATAGACGGCGCTGACTTTTGGATAGCAAGGGCCGCAGATGGCACGTTCACATCCAGTTGAGCGATTTGTGAATCGGTTTGGTCCGTATCCCCTGTGGCTGTATTCGATACAGTGGTTCCCAGATCAGTTTGCTGAATGACATAGATCCCAGAAAGCACACATGTTTGGCCAGGTAATAGCAGCGAGCAACTCATCTGATCCGGCATGAGCAAAGGATCATTAACAGTAACTGTGGTAAGATTACTCGTGCCAGAATTCGTTAATGTAACCGTATACGTGAGGGTATCCCCAGGACTAACATCCATGGACTTGTCTGTATCACTGTTGGACGTGATACTCTTCACAATTGTAAAGGATGGATCGCTCAGTGTTTGGGTAACCTCAGCAGAATCAATCGGCGTTTGTGAAGTCTGAACAAAGGCCTTATTATCAATCTGACCTGCAGTGATATCACCGGCTGTGACTGTGTAGGTTCCGACTAATGTACAAGCCTCACCAGGTGTCAATAATGGGCATGCATTAGAACTTGGTGTTAATTGAGTATCTGATACGACGACATTGCTTAGGTTGGCAGAACCATTATTGGTCGCTACTATGGTGTATGTGATCATATCTCCTGCGCTGATATCTCCGCTGTTGTCAAGATCGGTGCTGAGTACAGGAGGATTCTTCACGATAGAAACGGAAGGCTCAGGAACTGAGATTTGATTTGTTGTGGTATCCATACCGACCTGATCACTTGTCGCGATAGCCTGATTCTCGATCATACCAGCTGTTATATCCGAAGGACGTACTACATAGACGCCTTCGAGCACACAGCTTCCTCCCACATTTACGATGGCACAGTTCTCTGTATCTGGAGACAAAAGAGGATCTACAATGCTAACATTAGTCAGATTCGAGCTTCCAGTATTCACCAAAGTCACACGATAGGTAAGTGTATCTCCAACGCTTACATCCATACTCGCATCGGTGTCACTATTAGAAATGATACTCTTCGAAAGACTTTGAGCAGGCATATTGATGCCTATCATCTCGGAATCCATGATCTGAGAAGTCTGGTCGGAGGCTGCTGTTGCTGTATTGGTAAATGACCCATTGCTCACATCCATTGAGGTAATCATATAGGTACCTGTCAGAACACAACTATCACCAGGGGGCACGAGCGAGCACATTTCGATATTTGGCGTCAGATCATCGTCCATTACAACGACATCCGTTAGAGTAGCATTTCCGTCGTTGGTCACCACAATTTTGTAGGTAAGGACATCACCCGCACTGATATCCCCGCTCATATCATTATCTGCGTTAGAGACGAATGACTTGGTGATCGATTGAAGTGGTGTTGGCAGTGATATCGTCAGTGAGGCTGTATCGAGACCAGTTTGGTCACTCTCAGCAATGGCCTCGTTCAGAATAGACCCTGCGGTAACATCCGAGGACATCACGGTATATGTTCCAATGAGGACACAGCTATCACCAGGAGTGATAGATGTACAAGTCATCTGATCCGGAGTAATCAAAGGATCGGTAACCACCACATTCGTCAGCGTGGCCTGCCCGACATTGCGCATGATAATCCTGTATGTCAGTACATCTCCTGAGCTGATATCACCACTGCCATCCACATCTGAGGTGAGAACTGGAGTATTTTTGGTGACTTCCAAAGCAGGTTGAGGTAATGGAGTTCGTACTGTGTCCATATCTCGAACTGGTGGTACTGTGGAAGACGAACCTGTGGCCACATTCTCTATTTCACCATTGGCTAAGTCGCTATCCATTACGGTGTAAGTACCTGTCAAAGTGCAGCTCTGAGAAGGGGCTAATAGGCCACAATTCAGAGAATTAGGAGTGAGTAGCGGATCACTAATCATGACTCCTGGAAGATTAGCGCTTCCGTCGTTGGTCAGGGTAATTGAATAGGTGATTTCATCTCCTACACTGATGTCTCCACTGCCATCGGCGTCTGTCGTTAGGACCGGAGCCGACTTGCTCACATTCATACTTGGCGAAGGCACATTGACTGAGGTGGATGCATCCTTGGGTCCTACCTGATCAGTAGTTGCACTTGCCATGTTTGTAAATACACCATCAAGGTCAGCTACCTGAACTACATATCGACCCGTCAACAAACATGTTGAAGAAGGCAACAGCAAGGCGCAAGTACTTTGATCAGGAGTCAACAAAGGATCGTCGATGACCACATTTGTCAAATTAGCAGTACCTGTATTTGTGACGGTAACTGTGTACACCAATGTATCTCCAACACTCAGATCCATGGACATATCACCATCGAGATTCATCGGTAGAGACTTGATGATGGAAAAATCTGGTTGAGGAACCGAGATGACCGCCGTGGCACTTACATCATCGGTCTGATCATTAATGCCTGTTGCTTGGTTATTGATCACTCCACTTACTATATCTGCAGGCGTCACTGGTCGTCTTCCTGTTAATACACATGTCTGACCAGGCGCTAAAAATGCGCATGTTTTCATGGACGGATTTAGGAACGGATCAGCTACTACTACCTCAGTCAAATTGGCTTGACCAGTATTAGTGAGTGTGATCACATACTCAAGTGAATCACCAGCACTGATATCCATACTACCATCGAGATCTGAGAATAGGGTCGGCTGAGACTTCACAATACTCGAAGAAGGTGCACTGATGGGTAGAGTCACCTCATCAGTAATTTGGGTAGTCTGGTCGGAAGAGGATGTAGCGCTGTTCATGATCATCCCAGCTGTCACATCTCCTGGAGTTACGACATAAAAACCTTCGAGAACACAAGAGTCTCCTATCGCAACAAATGGACAAGTGATCGCATCTGGTGTTGTCCTATCATCAGTGATCACCACATCGGTGAGATTAGCAGAACCTGTATTCGTAACCACTATTTTATAATCCAGAGTGTCGCCCGCACTGATATCCAGACTGTTATCTCCGTCCCTGTTTCCTTCGAATCTTTTCTCGATAGCCTTAGCAGGGGCCGGCAGTGATACTGTCTCGGTGTCTGATATGTCTCCCGTTTGATCACTCGTGGCACTGGCCTCATTTGTAATAAATCCTGTCGCTATATCTCCAGTGGTGACCCTCATTTTGCCATTGAGCACACAAGAGTCGTTAGCCATAACCAGTGCGCATACGTTCATATTTGGGTTCAGATCTGGATCCGAGATACTCACATTGGTAAGAGCAGAAGCCCCTGTATTTCTAACGACAACTTCAAAGACAAGAGAATCACCTGCACTTATATCCATGCTTCCATCGAGATCATCGAATGAGACGAATGTCTTTTCAATCATCTGCTCAGGCATGTTGATGGACAGTGTGTCGCTATCAGTGACCATCATTGCTTCATTAGAGGTGCCGGTGGCTGTATTTATGATTTGACCATTGGCCACATTCGTTGGGGTCACCATGTAAGTCCCGGTAAGCACACATGTATTTCCAGGCGCCACTGATGGGCAGACCTCGCGATTAGGGGTGATGAGACCGTCCATCACGTTCACATCGGTCAATGTAGTCGAACCTGTATTGGTAATTGTGATCGTGTAGGTAAGGATGTCGCCTGCACTCACTTCTCCATTGCCATCAACATCGTTATTCGTTGGCGGAGCCTTATCAATGCTCATGCAATCGATATTAAATACTGCTGAAGTTTGAACACTGTTACCACATGCGTCAGTTGCGACGAAGGTGACCATAGTAGGAGTGGTCATGCTCGGTGCAGGGCTCGCAGGTATTGTACTTCGGGTTACCATCGAACAATTGTCAGTGGCAGTGCTTCCGCCATGATTGTCGATCCAGTCAGTAAACAGCATCATGACGTCCTGCTCGCAGTCGACAGTGAGATCAGAAGCAGGAGTTAAGACAGGATTGATTGTATCTCGAATAGTTATCGTCTGCACCTGGGTGACGCTATTCCCACAAGCATCGCTCAATCGGTATGTTCTCATGATGATAAGCGGATCTGCGGGACATCCTGAGGCTCCGTTATCCATATCACTAACGAATGAGGGAGTTGGTGTTCCACCGCAATTATCATTGCCTCCAACTAAAGAGGAATCAGGAGCAGGAACCTCATCTAAACAAGCAAAGGTTAGATCAGGTGGGAAAGCAGCAATTACCGGATCAACGTCATCAATGACCGTCACATCTTGGGTACATGAAGTGGTGTTACCACATGCGTCCGTGACGACATAGGTATATGTCTGGATGAATGGATCACCTACGCAGCCACTACCGCCATTATCTGTGGTGCTTTGTAGTGATGTGGTAACCATCCCGACGCAATTATCAGTTGCTACGACTCCACCGGGATTAGCCGCTGGAATCTCTGACATACACTTAACCGTGGTATCTGCTGGGCATGAAGTGATTGTGGGGTCGACATCATCCATTATCGTGATGAGCTGTGTATCCTGTGCCATTTGGCCGCAGACATCCGTGGCCCGATAGACTCTCCTTATAACCAATGGGTCTGAAGGACAGCCTGTGCCAGAGGTGATATCATTCACGTGGCTGATGGTAACACCTGAACAGTTGTCCATGGCTGTCGGAGCCGTTATATCTATGGCAGGGGCATCTGATGTCGTACAGCCCGACAGCATGACATCCGCAGGAGCTGTAATCGTAGGATCGACATTGTCTACGATCTTGATCAATTGTGTGCATTCCGCAAAATTTCCACATTGGTCAGTTGCCCTGTAGGTACGTTGAATAACCAGTGTATCTGAAGGACATCCAGTCCCCGTCATCGTATCTCCTACATGGGTCACAGTCGACCCACTGCAGTCATCTGCTGAAGTGACCGAAGAGATATCTACAGCAGGTGCATCTGCAGCTGTGCAACCAATAATGACGACATCTGCTGGACAAGAAATCGAAGGTGCCATATCGTCGAATATGGTAATGCGCTGAACCACTTCGGAGAGGTTCATGCAGGAGTCAACAGCAAACCATCTCCGGTTGATGACGAAATTACCTGGACAGCTACCCATAATTGTGTCTTCGCTCATCCCCATATCCTGAATACCACAGGCATCATCGAATGTCGGTGGAGCAGGTGCAGGTACCGGATCGGTACATCGTATCATCGTATCACCTGGAGCATTGAAGAATACAGGATCGGCGATATCAATAACATTGAGCTGCTGTTGTACACTATCCCTGTTACCACATACATCGGTGGCAATCCAGGTGCGATGGATCATGATATCACCAGGGCAAGTACTATTGGTGGTGTCTTGTCTTAGCGTGACAGAGATCATTGCTTCTGGAGTACAGTTGTCTGAGACACTGATCATAGGCATCGGGGGACTGGCACCGCAAGTGATGCTAACAGAAAGCATGTCTATTGCAATCATCGGAGGGACATCATCTGCCTCTACTACATAGAAGAAGGAGCAGGTACTCATTCGCTCTGTTCCATCCTGTAGGCCGTTGCCATTCTCATCATCCAGTATGGTAATAGTTCGTGTGATCGTCTGATCGGAAGTCATACATACATCTGGAGAGGCATCGTCCATAGAGCTGACCACGATCGTACCACATGGATCATCTCCGATCGTAATGTTGTAAGGGGCTGCCTCCACTGCGGCCTGGGTAGTTGGTGCCTGTGGTATGGAAGCGAGCGAATTGCAGTCATAAGAACCTAAGTCGGTTTGTGCAGGACAAGTCACTTCGAGCAAGCCCAAAGAGGTAATAGTTACAGGACTACCGACGGCATTGCAGGAGGCACATCCGTCATTTCTGAAGTGAGGTGTGAAGGTTACTGTTTCACCAGCCGCGACAGTGCCCAGATTATTCGGTTCGAGGAATGTCCCTGGTATATCAGATCGTACCCATCTCAGGTTACCTTGACCTGTGTATGTCGTCGTTGTTGCACTTCCATCCGTCGGGTTACATTCTACCACATCAAAAGAAAGAACTGGAGTTATGGGACCACATTGGGTGATGTCTGAGGATACGTTAGTGATCACTGGACTCACGATCTGAACCTGCTTAGTGGTTATGGTAGAGCAATCAGTACATTCGGTATGTGCGATGTTATAGGTGACATCATAGATCCCGCACGATGCACAGTTGTTCACCTGAACTGATCCAGAGCCTTCGTCGCAATCCGTGGCCATAAGATTTGGGGTACATACCTGCCCTGACCAAGTAAAGCTGTATTCGGTGATGCCTGTAACTGGAAGTGTGGTGGCATTACCTTGGTTAAGCCCAGCCGTGTTCCACTGCGAACCTCCTGACATAATGAGCTCCTGTCCGCACATGTCAGAGCAGTTCACCTTGGTAGGTGTATTAAAATTGGATGTAGGATACTGGACGGCTACATCATAAACAAATCGGACCTCGGTGTCTGTCTCGGCAGAACATGTGGAGTTGACCATACGAAGGTCGATCCGACCAGGTTCACAGATATTATCACCTGCGATTGAATTCACCAAGGACTCAAATCTACCCCCAACATTAACACCTGGGCCCATGCCACTTGCGACATTGGCAGAACCTAAAGTTTGTGATCCCACTGAAGAATTGTCAAAAACTTCGAACGTATTTCCTGGGAATCCGACGCCACAGGTATTGTTGGCATTGTAGGTGACATTCACGTCCGAACCACATCTTACAAAAGCCGTTGCTCCACCAAAATTCTCTGCGATCATCTGTCCATCGTCTTGGTCGTAGGCTCGAGTAGCATCGAAAGCTCCAAAGCAATCATCGAAGTCTAAATCGATGCTGATGTTGTAATCTGGTAGTCCGACCCCTTCGAGAGTTGTTCGGATATAGGCCCAGTTCCCGTCATAAGTAGGCATATCCCCCAGAGAGTTGATTGGGTTGCCATTCCAAATATTCGTTGGATCACCCATAGCGATCCCAGGAAACTTCGTCAAGAGACCACTCGGTGTAGCTGCTCCAGATCTATCTTCTGGACATCCGCAAGTTGTTAGAACATCACATTGAGCCTTAGTCATCCGGCATGAAGCTGGATTAGGTCCACCCGAACCTCTCGTATTATCACCGGTACAATCTCCTCGACGCCGGGTGTACAGTATTGCGTCATAAGATTTTCCAGGGCAGAGACTAATTCCTGTTGCAAGGGTACCATTGAACGTACCAGATCCTAAATCTCCAAGGAGAGTACATCCCGTAAATGAACGGGTGAACCCATCTGTGGCATTGCATCCTTCTTCGACAACAAAAAGTTCGTAGTAGAACCTTTTTACCGTCCGAAAATCTACCACGAAGGTGTAGTCGATACGGTACATATCCGATCCAACAGGATCTTCAACCAATCGTAAGTCCGTGATCTCCCAGAAGTGATCGGCATGTAACGTAGTAGCTCCAATCAGAATTAGAGCCACAACGCATAGGCCATTTTTAGTAGTTGCACGGAGGTGGGCAGCCCACTTCAAGTGTAGTTTCATCATTCTCAACCTTTGGGTCCTAACTCAGTCTTCAAGAAGAGGCCATAATAATGACCGGGCCATAACTCCTTGTTGATCAAGCAAAATAGGAAGAGATCAAGGGGGATAAGACCCTGACACACACCTTAACATATGCAGATTTCGGTCATGTACATTACATGAGACAAGAATGCACCACACGTGCCATTAAATGATGGATCGCAACAATGTTCAAACATTCATTTTAATCAGAAATCAACACAATGAAACCTAACGAATCGCTTTTGGAGCAAGGGTTGTTGACCCTTCGAGCTAACCCTTCTCAATGAGAATAGCTACCACATCCACTTTACTCCGACCTCTATCGTACGACCTCTCGTGGTAAACCCAGGAATGCCTACAAAATCTGTATCCAGAACATTATTGAGACCACCATAAAGCTCAAGCTTTTGATCCATCAGACATTGAGCCATGTGGATATCAAGAAGTCCAAAAGCCTCCAACTCTATCTGCTCAAATGTCATCGGGTCAAACTCTGGACGACTTCCTGTTCGGTTATACTTAAGGGAAGCACTGAGGTCACCGAATCTACCAGTGGCTCCCAGCCCAAACTTGTGATTAGGAATGCGACGAAGTGAGGCAGGTTGGTCAGAGTCCACATAGGTGTAGTAACTGGTTAATCTTACTTGGCCAATGGTCCAAGCGGCATCAAACTCCCAACCATTTACATTGCGATCATTGGAGACATTCTCATAAGCACCACCGATAAAATTGCCCATATCATCAAACTGACTGACAAAACCAATTGGGTTTGACTCATCACGTATGAAATAGGCGAGATTGACTTCTAACGAGCCTTTGTCATAAAAAGAGGCTCCGAACTCATAATTGACTGACTGTTCGGGCACCAAATCTGTACTTCCAAAAAATGGCGAGTACAATTGGAATAAGCTTGGCGTAATATTACTTGTAGAAATCGACCCGAGAAGCTTAATCATCCTGTTACCTCCCACTCCAAAAACATAAGACGGATTCAAATTATACAAGATCTCTGTATCGTACTCAGAATGAGTGTTCAGTCGGGTACCAACGTGAACGTTCAATCCATTACCACTCTCCATAAATAAGGAAAGGTAGGGGTCTACGATTGAAAATTGGCCTTCTTC
>JBCBIX010000039.1:0-23779 GCA_038523965.1 Bacteroidota bacterium | reverse complement strand
ATCGCAAGCACACTTCGTATCTCCGATGAAGGCATCAAAAAAGCGAGATACCGCCTACGTAAGAAGCTGGAACTGGAGAGCGATATAGACCTTCAGGGCTATCTGATCTCTTATTAGCTGCGACTGATACGATCTAATCATCACTCTCGGAGTTGGAGCACCAATAGCATAATTTACTTGCTCCTATCAGTAGTTCAGTGACGGAGGTGGTTCTTAACCGACATTTTGTCATCATTTCTGAGGTGGCACAACCTTTGAAATTTCATTTGGTAGTTAAAAATCAACGACGACATGGCAAAAGGACAGATATCGGTACAGACGGAGAACATTTTTCCCATCATCAAGCAATTCCTGTATTCAGATCAGGAAATATTCCTCAGAGAGCTCGTGTCAAATGCGATGGATGCCTCCTCTAAGCTCCAGACATTGGCTCGCAAAGGAGAGTTCTCTGGCGAACTGGGAGACATGACTATCGATATCATCCTGGAAGAAGATAAACTCACCATCAAGGATCGCGGCATAGGCATGACTGAAGAAGAGGTTGAGAAATATCTCAATCAAGTAGCCTTCTCATCAGCGGCTGAATTCCTGGAGAAGTACAAGGATGACGCCAGCATCATCGGTCACTTTGGATTAGGGTTTTACTCTGCATTCATGGTGGCAGGAAAAGTTGACGTCATTACGAAGAGCTGGAAAGACTCACCAGCTGTGAAGTGGTCCTGCACTGGTAACCCAGAGTACGAGATGGAACCTGCCTCTAAGGAGGACAGAGGAACAGAGATCATCCTTCATATCACTGAGGATAGCAAGGAATTCCTGGAACAATCAAGAATAGAAGAACTACTGCAGAAGTACTGTAAGTTCTTACCATTCCCTATCCGATTTGGTACCAAGGAAGAATCGAATTGGGAAGGTGAAGGCGATGATCGCAAGGAGATCAAAACAACGGTTGATAACATCATCAACGATAAGGAACCGCTATGGAAAAAGTCACCTTCAGACCTGACAGACGAAGACTACAAGGCATTCTATAACCATCTCTATCCTTACTCGATGCCACCGTTGTTCTGGATTCACCTGAACATCGATTACCCATTCAACTTGACGGGGATCCTCTATTTCCCCAAGGTGAATAACAGCATCGAAGTCCAGAAGAACAAGATCCAGCTCTACAGCAATCAGGTGTATGTCACAGATGACGTCAAAGAAATCGTACCTGAATTCTTGACCCTACTGCACGGTGTCATCGACTCTCCTGACATCCCACTGAATGTGTCCCGTAGCTACCTCCAGAGTGATAGCAATGTGCGTAAGATCACCTCCTACATCACCAAGAAGGTCGCCGAAAAGCTTAATAGCCTCTTCAAAGATGATCGCGAAGCTTATGAAGAGAAATGGAGCGAGATCAGCGTCTTTGTAAAATATGGGATGATCTCCGAAGAGAAGTTCTACGAGAAAGCCGAGAAGTTCGCCTTACTCAAAAACATAAAGGACGAACACTTTACCCTCGAGGAGTACAAGGAGAAAGTCGAAGAAACCCAAAAAGACAAACACGACAAAGTCATCCATCTCTACTCAAATAATGTCAAGGAACATCACAGCTTCATCGAATCAGCTAAAGACTATGGCTATGATGTGCTGGAGATGGATAATGTGATCGACAATCACTTCATGCAGCACCTCGAGCAAAAGCTCGACAAGGTCACCTTTGTAAGAGTGGACAGTGATACAGTGGATAACCTCGTCCAAAAAGACGAAACCAAAGAATCGGTTCTCTCCGAAAAAGAGCAAGAGAAAGTAGAAGAGATCTTCAAGGGTGTCTTACCCGAGTCAGGTGGCCCAAGTCTCAATCTTAAACCATTATCACCCACAGATTCTCCTGTTCTGATCACGCGTCCAGAGTTCATGAGAAGAATGCAGGAGATGCAGCAGTTCCAGACCATGGGTGACAAGGAGATGCCGGAGTTTTTCAATGTGGTGGTCAACACCAATCATCCACTCATCGCTGAGAAGCTCATCAAGATGAAGGGTGCTGATCGCAAGAAGAACTTCGCGAGCTATCTCTACGATCTCGCCCGACTCAATCAGAATATGCTTAAAGGTGAAGAAATGAGCGCCTTTATCAAGCGAAGTCTGGAGTTCGTAAGCTAATCTGCGGAACAGTCAGCATAGCCTGGAGTGTGCCGATAAGGCCCTCACGTCGCCGACACGAGACCATGATCTTCTCCTCATTGTCGAGTAGGATGTAACGACTCTGCTTGTCATATCTAATGGCCGAATTCAAGTTGACCAAGTAGGAATTGTGCGTTCGGTAGAACGGGAGCCCTCCTATTTGTGCGATGTAATCGCACAGTGGTCTGGATGCAATGATGTCGTGTTGGTCACTTACGATACGTGTATAAGATCCTTGTGCTTCTAAGTACTTGATCTCATGTAAGGGTATCATGTGGATACTCTTGGTATCACTAACCATGATTTTAGGTACGATCTGCATATCGGGGAATAGACTTAGTTCAGAACGAATTAATGAGTACCTGTTGGAGGGCCTATGGATCAACAGATATTCTGTGACGAATACCAATATCATGGGGATGAAGAATTTCGTCATTTTGTCCCACTGGGTTGAGATAGACGTATTCGCTGATGAGATACGCTGAACAGATTACAGCTCATCAGTATCGAGACACTTTTCTCCTAATCATCTGAAAACCAGAGGTCTTGGGACGAGTCAGATCAGAATCGTGACGAATGGATAGATCGCATATTCGTGGGATAGTTGGTGTTATCATTGCTTTGTGCGACAGATGAGAATCGTTCTAACAACCGTTTGGATCTGGATACTTTGCTTGGGTTCCGTCTTCGGCCAACCTTGGGTTGTTGATCACTTTACAGTGAAAGATTTTCTTCCTTCTGATGAAACCTATGCCGTACTCACAGATAAACGTGGTCGTGTCTGGATGGGTACCGAAGGTGGTCTGATAAGGTACAATGGTACCTCAGCCTATTACTACCCGAGTGACCAAATCCCTCGCCGCAGTGTTTACCAACTCCATCTTGATGAGCATGACCGGTTATGGGTATTGGGTAGCGACGGTATCCCTCGTGTGATCATAGATGATGAAGTACAAGTTCTACCTGTCTCGGGGGACATGCTACATCAATCACCCAAGGTGAACTTCCTCAGAGATGACAATGGTCAATATTGGTTGGGACACCTGGCAGGTGGGTACTCATGCTATGATCAGGGCCTTGAGCTTGTAGGATCGGATGCGGGCAGGTTCACCTCTCCTATACAAAGTCATCCTGATGGAGGCATATTGGCCCTCACTCCAGATGGCATTGTCCGTGTTGATCTTAAGAGTGAAGTGATGATGTTATCCCTGGGCCGCTGTACTTCTCCGAGATACATTGTTGAGGATAGCATTCTTACCGTGTTTTTGGATCATCATTGGGCCGAAGTAGATCTTGATCGGTTATCTGTGATGGCGACTTACCCTATCCCAGATATTGGTCAAGTAATCTACGTGACCAGATCAATTCAGTCAGAACTTTTACTCGGCACGAGAACAGGTCTTTACATTGTCGATAATCAAAACGTCTCTCCGCACCCCTACAACAATGTATTAGCTGGAACCTCAGTGGCCTGCGTGTATCAATCTGACCAAGGGGACATGTGGGTCGCTACCCTCGATGATGGTGTCTTTCACTTTAGGGAGACCATCGTAAAACCTGTACCCGAATCACCTCGTGAAGCTATCCACAAGATATCTGAGGACAACAGTGAGGTCTATCTGTCCGGTATCAAGGGGCAGTATTGGCGTCCGACACCTGATGGGTACCAAGAGCAAACACTGGAAGATTGGTGGGGCGAAGGTCGTCTGCATCACTTCGTAACACATGACTCAGGGGTTTGGCATGTGTCGGATCGATACATTCATTTTGAGCAGGATAATAAGCAGGTAAGTGCAGCATTTGGGTCGCGCAACAGCGTACTACGAAAATCAGACAATGCGCTAATCACAGCATCCATGTCTGGCATCTATGCTGTCCGAGTCGAAGACCTACAGCATTTTGCTGCGGTCAAAAGCTTAGAAGCTTACGATAGCATCTGTTTGTCATTGCTACTGCAGGAGGGTGAATCATTCGATATTGTCGGTCGCGGTGACACCTCATGGGCGGTAAGTTCGTCTGGCTTGATCAGAGTTATTGGCGACAAAGCTGAACTTGTTCGTTCCGAAACCTTACTCCAGCAGCCACTGTCACAAATTGCGATGCGAAAAGACGGGAGACTCTACATGGTCGACCGAAATCAACGATTGCTAACCTACTCCACTACTACTGAGAGCGCCCATGATCTTTATCTAACAGGGCTCTGTCAGCGACCTGTCAAAGAATTACATTACGATAACCATGATGACATTCTCTGGATACTACATACCACAGGCATTTCAGCTATCCAAAATCTCGATCTGGAAACCCCAACATGTACTTGCCTTGGTCAGGAGGATGGTCTCCCAGAAGTTAAGCTAAGTGATCTTCACGCCACAGATACCAGTCTTCTTATTGGAACCGGGTTGGGCCTATATGAACTCGATAAGTCACAACTACCTAAAACCATAGATGACTATGTCACCTGGCACTGGCCTTGTGATGAGATTCATCGAGGCCAAGACGACATCGACTTTGATATCTCCTCACTATTCTATGGTGACGGTCTTCGATTCGCATATGCTACCTCCAAGAGTGGACCTTGGAAGCATACTTCAGAGTCGACGATACCTCTGCGCGAATTAAGGTTTGGCCACAATGAAGTACACATCTACGCCTACAATGGACTTGGAAAAAGAACCAGCATCCAATCTCATATTATCAATCGCCCTCGACCATGGCATAAATCAATCTGGTTCTGGGTCTTCGGTCTATCGATGATCGGAGTCTTAATTAAACAACGAGTTATCTACTTTGACTTACAACGATTATGGGACTTGGCCAGTCGATTCATCCCAAAGACATCGCCACAGATAGAACCAACCCTGTCCATAAAGGTCACTGATGGAACATTCAGGAGAATTCCATTGAACGAGCTCTATTATGTCAAAGCTGCTGGGAACTACATCGATGTATTTACCAAGACAGGTCGAATAACCTCGAGAAACACTCTACAGAACTTCCTTGAAGAAGTAACAAACGTCTCGGCTCTCCAGCGAATCCATCGTTCCTACATCGTCCATGTGGATCAGATCACCGCTGTCGAACCCAAGCATGTCTGTCTTGGGGATCTAAGGGTGCCTTTCTCGGATTCCTTCCGCCACATAGTCGATCAGTACCGACACAAGTTGGTCCTTCATCATCACAGTTAGAAGCTCTCGCCTAACAGATAGAGGACCCCACATTACGGGTAGCAAGTTCAAGTGATCCTTACTACACAGGCATGCCACCTTAGTGCCTCATCAATACTATATCACCATGTTCAAAAAACTATTCTGCTGTCTTGGGATGGCTCTATTCGTATCCGCATTAACTGCACAGAAAAAATTAGAACTCGAAACAGATGTAAGAACTGGAAACGATCGGATCATGGCTCTGTTGACCAACGTCGCCGATGGAAATCAGGCCTTGACAGCTCTTCAGTTAGATTCTGGAGTGAGTTCTAATATCACAACCACGCAGCTCGTCAGTCATCATAATGACTATACAGCGGTGGCCGGAGCATCGGGGATGACCGGAGTTACCAATATCGGTTCAGGTATCTTCCTAAGAACTCTTGCTACAACAGGGAAGTTGAGATTCTTCGTTGGTACCTCCGTCTCGCCAGTGGCCAGTAAGATGTCAGTCGCTACGGGTGGAGTAGGATTTGGCACCGACGATCCAAAAGCACCTGTTCATGTAGCTGGTAACCTCTATGTAGATCAAGACGGAGGACTCATTCTGAAAAGTGCGAGTAACACCTGCTTCTCGATCGAAGTGAGCACATCAGGGACTCTGAGTACATCTTCTGTAACATGTCCATAGTCATGATTCGACTTACATCACGCGAAGCCGAGATCCTTCATGGGATCTCGGTAGGGCAGACCACCAAGGAGATCGCACAGCAACTGTACCTAAGTGATCATACCATCATCTCCTATCGGAAGACACTTTTCCAAAAGCTCGGTGTCTCTAATGCTCCGGCCATGGTAAGGAGAGGATTTGAACTGGGGTTCTTAAAGTTACCCCAGGTCTCGACATTGGGCTAATATGGACACCACGGCTTATGCTTAACTTGGCTGCATGCTTGTTAAGACATATGCCAGTGCTGTCCAAGGTGTAGAGGCACGCCTGATCACTGTAGAAGTGAATGCTGGCGGCAACGTCAGCATCAATTCTAACTTCTACCATCTTGTCGGCCTCCCTGACAGCGCCGTCAAGGAAGGATTCCAGCGGATCGAAGCAGCAATCAAAAATGTGGGCTACAAGATGATGAGGCTAAAGTTGACCGTAAATCTTGCTCCTGCAGATATCCGCAAAGAAGGAAGCGCCTATGACCTGCCTATCGCTATCGGCATCCTTGGAGCGACTAAACAAGTAAACGCAGATCGCCTCGGGGACTATCTCATCATGGGAGAATTAGCTCTTGATGGGCAACTCCGACCCATCAAAGGGGCACTTCCAATAGCCATCGAAGCACGCCGTAAGGGCTACAAAGGATTCATCCTCCCCAAGACTAATGCCCGAGAAGCTGCTATCGTGAATGATCTCGAAGTTTATGGGATCGACAACCTCGTCGAAGCGATTGAGTTCCTGGACGGTCAGCGTGAACTGACACCCACAAAGTTGGATACACGAGAGGTCTTCGCCAATGATCAAGAACATTTTGCTGTTGACTTCTCTGATGTCAAAGGACAAGAAAACATCAAGCGAGCGCTCGAAATCGCCGCAGCGGGAGGGCACAATGTGATACTGATCGGGCCTCCTGGCGCTGGCAAGACGATGCTGGCCAAACGTCTACCGGGTATTCTTCCCCCGCTTAGTCTTCATGAAGCATTAGATGTAACCAAGATTCACTCTGTATGTGGACTACTTGGTGAAGATGCGGCCTTAGTAGCCTCACGGCCATTCAGATCGCCTCATCACACGATCAGCGATGTCGCCCTGGTAGGAGGTGGTTCTCATCCTAATCCCGGTGAGATCTCCCTCGCTCATAACGGGGTCTTGTTCTTAGATGAACTACCCGAATTCAAACGATCTGTCCTTGAAGTTATGCGCCAGCCGATGGAAGAACGCAAAGTGACCATCTCGCGCGCAAAGGTTAGTGTCGACTATCCATCCTCATTCATGTTAGTAGCGAGCATGAATCCATGCCCCTGTGGCTACTACAACCACCCCGACAAGGAGTGTGTCTGTGGTCCAGGAGTCGTCAAAAAATACCTTAACAAAATCTCAGGGCCCCTCTTAGATCGCATCGACCTTCATGTCGAAGTAACGCCCGTTAGTTATGACGAGCTTAGCACGAATGACTATAGAGCAGAATCCAGTCAGTCTATCAGAGAACGTGTTAATCGGGCCCGTGAAATCCAAATCGAACGATTCAAAGAGTACACGGACATCAATGCTAACGCCCAAATGCCAAGCCGCATGGTGCGTGAAGTATGTGAGTTGGACCAGCCAGGACAACTCCTTCTCAAAGGAGCGATGAAAAAGCTCCAATTATCCGCCAGAGCCTATGACCGCATCCTCAAAGTAGCTCGAACCTGTGCTGACTTAGGTGGAAGTGAGGACATCAAGGTGGAATACATTGCAGAGGCCATCCAGTACCGCAGTCTCGATCGAGAAGGCTGGTCGGGTTAGTTGCCGGAGCACCGCTCCCTTTTTATAGGGGTTATTTTAGTTGTTATACCAATTAATGGTCAAACAATATATATTCGCCACTTTTCTGCTATCACCGTAATCATCGTCCGAACGACGACTTACAGAACCACTATTATGAAGCAGACGAATGTCAAGGCCGTCGAGTCCTTGATGAGGCTGGGGTCAGTCCTGTCGGCATATTTTTCTGCCAAGGAGATCCATCAGCATCAACAGGGTTTCTCTAAGCTGCAGATCCAAGTCTTACGTTTTGTCCAGGTCAATCCTAACCTAACTCAAGAGGATATTATAAAACTCATCCCACAGAGTGACATAGCCGTGCGCCGTGCTGTTAGGAAGCTTGGTCGCGAGCGATATTTGTTCCATAATACAGCATCGGATGATAAGGAGCTCACTATCCAAATCACACCGCGAGGAACCGAACTCTTAAGTGGATTAGAACAGATGGATATTCACTTAGCAGAACACATACTGGAGATGGTGCCCGAAGAACGCAAAGAAGAGTTTGTGGCCTCGATCGAAACAGCCGCTTCTTTACTCAGTCCCAAGGTTGCCTGAGTGGTTTAGCCGCTATCTGTCTACATCAGTGAAGACCCCATTGTTGACCAGCCAGATCGCCTTGTCGTGGACATTCACATCACCATTTAAGTCATAATCTTGAGTGTAGTAGCCCGAGTGTTTACCATTATCGGCAGCCCATAGGGAGATGTCGTTCGCATTGATGTCCTTCGGCGATTCGCTGGCCAATACCTGATCTCCGTTACCTGCATACATCACATACATCCCGTCGCGGATCTGCTTCTGCCCACTTCCGAGTAGACGTGTGTAGGATTGATTAATTCTGAAGTCATAGCTAACCATTCCCTCCGACACAACCACAGGCACCGGAGTCATCACGGGCAGGTGATTTCGATGTTCAATTACGATATAGTACTGATCTGTCTCTGCATTACAACAATCAAATGCCTCAGGCATGACTACCTCACCATCCGACATGAGGTATGCTGCTCGACTGCATATCGTCGATGATACATCTTCGCTACTGCGCAAGCTGACCAAGACCCAGTCTACAAATCCTGATTCTGGATAATTGTCAAGAGACTGCGGGTCCGTCTCATCTATACCTTCGCCTTCGATTCCATCATAGTTGAATGGAAAGTCTCTGTAGGGATGGCCGGGTCTTGTGCGCAGGCCAAGCAATGTTCGTGGTCGCTGTCCTGGGAGATAACCAAAGCGGTGCAGATCTGATTTCATCTCATCGGCATAATCTCCGAGCCCTCCCCTCATCAGAGCTCCCTCAAGGTAAACGGCAGTATTCACCTCTACGCAGACACGCTCTGTACACACGGGAAGCGTCGGGTCGGGAATACACGGGTCAAATCGGTCTGCATCCACGCTATCTGCATACTTGTCTCCATCGGTATCCTTCGTACCGAAGGTGAATGCGCGATATCGATTAGGGATGACATCCTTGCTGGTAACAGATCCTGAACCAAATGCCGAAAACACCTCGGTATTCCCAAGGTCTACCCATTGGTCTCCGTCCCAACCCACAACAATTAGATCTTCTACATTATCGACTAACTCATTGATCTCACTATAGGCTGTCCAATGCAGTGTGATACGGGTGACTTGACTTCCTCTTAGGGTCCAATGTTCCTTCTCCTGCACTTGTAAGACATCGAAATCTACTTGTGTTCGATCATATGTCCCTTCAGCCATCCACTCTTCGTCAGACAGATTTCTGCTGTAGTAGGCGGTGGTATAGATGTCAAAATCATTTGCCCCTCGGATGCCTATCATGCCTAAATGGTCACCGTCTCCCACCGGAAATGTGAATGTCCCCTGACCTTGACGACTGCTACGCCCATTGATGTGTTTGGTATTCGAGGAGGAGCGATAGGTAGCACCCTCTCTGAAGAAAACCCGATGGCCAAACTTGGTGCGATCTGTAGATACAAGTCCACTTGAGAACTCAAGATTGGTTTTGATACGAGCATCTAACTCGACCTGGATACCACCTGGATTATCAACCTCAACGATGTTGAACTCTGTAGCTCCTCGACCAGATACAAACGTTTCTTTTCCGTCGCAGCTACCTAAGTATTCATTCCCGAATCCATCTCCGAAGAAGCCCTCGTTATAGATCGATCCAAAGAAATAAGCACGCCCGTCATTGACATACTGTGCATCTCTCACATTGTAAAAGTCCCCGAATACCGATTTTTTCCCGAGCTCAGACACATAGGCACTACCTATGTTCGAAGCGTCCCACGTTGGTGAATTGTCTGGACACTGAGCGATCATATCTCCGCACTTCGCAAGTGCGAGACATCCCAAGAAAGCCACATTCCAGAATCTATTTATCACTGTGGTTATACTAACTACAGCGACAAACAGCACAAAATGTGCCAGTTATGTATGATAGAAATATTACATGTGAGTATTTGAGTTAGTCACTACTCTACACGTGAGGGCCTTAGGACCAGTAGAGATAAATGGAGCGAATAGTCCTACTTTTACTATCACTCGAACTACTGTGGTATGGAGACTTCGGAAATATGGTATCTGGAAAACATCGATGCGCAGGGAATTTTCTGTCCTCAAAAATTAGGAGACGGAGATCGAGGACACCATTTCAACAGCTATAAAAAAGGCGACTACATCTTCCAACCTGGCGAGGCAGCTGACAATGTTTATTTCGTCAGCTCAGGTCGAGTCAAGATTGGCACCGATGGCAGCGACGAAAAGAGTGTTACCAAGGTCATCCTTGGCGAAGGAGAAGTTTTCGGCGAGAAAGCTCTTACAGGAGAGACCGTGCGACGTGATTTTGCCCAGGCTCTCGAGACTACCGAGATCTGTGCAATGCCTAAGGAACAGATGAATAGCATGTTCAGAGAGCACAGTCCATTGTTCCTATTCATGATGAAGATCATCGGCAATAGGGCCATGGAGATGGAAAGACGATTAGAATCTTTAGTCTTCAAGGATAGTCGCAGTCGGATCATTGAGTTCTTGGTTGATCTCAACGCCAAGAAAGGACAGCGTGTCGGCTACGAATGGGTCGTCCGAAAATTCATCACTCATCAAGAGATCGCCAACCTTACCGCCACCTCACGGCAGACGGTCACCACTGTTTTGAATGAGTTGAAGAATAAGAATCTGCTTACGTTTAATCGCAAGCGGCTTCTCATCCGAGACTTGGATGAGCTCAAAACACAAATCTCTCCCACTGGGTAGTATGTATAAACTTCTCAAGCCTGTGCTGTTCGCGATGCCTGCAGAGCGAGCACACCACGTGACAACAGCTCTATTCGGATTCTTGACACAGGTACCCATCGTCAATGGATTGATCAGTAGAATATTCGCATATAACGATCCCAGCCTGGTCCGAGAATTCTGGGGTTTGCGCTTTAACAATCCTGTCGGACTGGCTGCAGGCTTTGACAAGGATGGCAAATACATCCGGGCGATGTCTACCCTCGGATTCGGCTTCATCGAGTTGGGCACGGTGACACCTCGCCCACAGCCTGGTAATCCAAAACCCCGCTTATTTCGACTTCCTAAAGATCGTGCACTCATAAATCGCTTAGGATTCAATAATCAGGGAGTCGATCTACTTGTAAAGCGACTTAAGTCCTTTGACAAAAAGGAGTTGATCATCGGTGGTAACATTGGGAAGAACAAGGACACTCCCAACGATGATGCCCATGAAGACTATCAGATCTGTTTTGAGAAGCTCTACGATCATGTGGATTATTTCGTAGTTAACCTCAGTTCGCCGAACACACCAGGACTCCGAGAGCTGCAAGGCAAAGAACCGCTGCGCAAAATTCTCACGGGCCTTACCTCATTTCGTCAGAAGCAAGACGTCTATCGTCCGATCCTGCTCAAGATCGCACCCGATATGACCCAAGGGGCACTCCAAGATGTGATCGACATCGTTCAAGAACTCTCCATCGAAGGTATTATCGCCACTAACACGACCATTGGTCGTAGTGGTCTGTCGACCGAGTCAACAAAAGTTGCTGACATGGGCAATGGTGGATTAAGTGGTGATCCACTCACGGCCAGATCGACAGAGGTGATTGACTACATCACCAAGTCTACAGATGGCCAATTACCTGTGGTCGGCGTCGGCGGTATCTCAAGTGGGGCGGCAGCGAAGCAAAAAATAGATGCTGGCGCATCGCTTGTACAAGTTTACAGTGGTATGGTCTACGAAGGACCTTTCTTGATCAAGAGAATCAAGAGATATTTGAGCCAGCATTAATCAACACTGTCATGCAGAGCCACTACTTAGCTGAGGAACATATCATGTTCCAAGAATCCTTTGACACGTTCGTCACTCAAGAAATCTTGCCTTATCATGATCAATGGGAGTCCGAAAGCATCGTACCTCGAGATATCTGGATCAAAGCGGGTGCCCAGGGCTACCTCTGCCCAGACTTCCCCGAGGAATTTGGCGGAATGGGTATCTCAGACTTTCGGTTCAACACGATCATCAATGAAGTACTCAACAAGCATTGTGCTTCCGGACCTGGTTTCACCCTCCAGAATGACATCATGGCTCCGTACTTCCTTGAGTATTTTACCGAGGAACAGCGAGACAAATGGATGTCAGGGATCGCTGCAGGAGAGACAATCACGGCGATCGCGATGACCGAACCACGTGCAGGTAGTGATCTGGCCGGGATCGGGACCACAGCGGTCAAACAGGGTGATCACTATCTCCTAAATGGAGCAAAGACCTTCATCACCAATGGTATCCATAGTGATCTCGTCATTGTCGTCGCGCGCACAGATCCGGAAAAGAAACATAAGGGCATCAGCCTTCTACTTGTCGAACGAGGAATGGAGGGCTTCAGTCGAGGTAAGAACCTTGACAAGATTGGACTGAAAGCGCAGGATACAGCAGAACTCTTTTTTGATAATGTAAAAGTTCCAGTGGAAAACTTGCTTGGTGAAGAAGGGCAAGGCTTCTACTATCTCATGCATAACCTGCCGCAGGAACGTCTTTCTCTGGCCATAGGATCTATCGCAGCGTCTGAAGCGGTCTTGGATCTAACAATTCAATATTGTCAGGACCGCAAGGCCTTTGGAAAGTCGATCGGAAGTTTCCAAAACAGCAAGTTCAAACTGGCAGAGATGAAAACCGAGATAGAAATCGGCCGGACATTCATCGACCAGTGCATCCTCGAACTGAATGAGCAAAAGCTTACCGCCGAGAAAGCAGCCATGGCCAAATGGTGGACGACAGAACTCCACGGGAAGGTTGTCGACCAATGCCTCCAATTACACGGCGGCTATGGATTCATGAATGAATATCCGATCTCCCGATTCTATAAGGACGCGCGAATCGCCAGGATTTACGGTGGGACCACCGAGATCATGAAAGAAATCGTTGGCAGAAGCCTCGGATTCTAACTGTATTCAGTATGTATCTGATGCTGGATTGGCTATGACCCCGTGAAGGTTGGCTTGTCTCTCATCATCTGCGCGCGCATAGCCTCTTGTATATCGTCATTCAGTAAGTACGCGGCGTTGTACAGTCCGATATAGTTCAACGATTCTTCTACCGTATGATCCCTGGTATACTGTAGGACCTCCTTCGTCCCACGTATTACCATTGGAGCTTTTGAAGCGATCGTTGCAGCGACTTCATTCACGGCACTCATCATCGCATCACGATCCACATAAGTCCGATTAACCAATCCAATGTTAGCAGCCTCCTTAGCATCTACATTCCTACCTGTATAGGCCAACTCTGAGACGATCCCATAGGGCACGATTTTGGGCAATCTCTGTAGTGTTCCGATATCTGCTACGAGTCCCATATCGACCTCTTTGATACAGAAGTAGGCATCATCGCTACAGTATCTCATGTCGCACGCCGATACAATATCGACTGCACCTCCAATACAAGCTCGATGGATAGCTGCTATTACAGGCTTTCGGCAGTGCTCTATCGCGTTGATACTATCTTGAAGGAACTGGATCGACTTGCGTATTTCTTCACGCTTACGTCCCTCACAAGAGATATCGGTGTATCGTGTGAGATCCATCAACAGGCTGAGATCTATACCTGCACAGAAGTTTTTACCTGATCCGGCCACGATGATCACACGAACTGTGGGGTCATCTGACATCGTGTCAAAGATGTGCTTCATCTCTTCCCACGCCTTCAAGTGGAGCGCATTTGACTTCTCTGGTCGGTCGAAGGTAACTGTGGCGATATAGTCCTTGATTTCAACCTGGAAAGCCTCGTAGTTCATCACACCTTGGAATTTAAGAGGTTAAGACGGGGGCATGGAGAACCCCACCATCATTGACTAAAACTGCGCCAGTCATATACGTCGAAGCACCACTGGCCAAGAAAACCGCCAATCCTGCCATCTCATCTGGCTGAGCCATACGTCCCAATGGAATTTTGGCTTCGAATTGTTTCAGATTCTTTTCGTCCGCCCATAGTGCAGTGCTCAGTTTAGTTTGGACCAACCCTGGACAGATAACATTGACACGTACATTATCCTTACCCCACTCGACTGCTTGGTTCTGGGCGAGCATAACCAGAGCCGCTTTGCTCAAGTTGTAAGCCGCAAAACCAGCCGTAGGATGAAGTCCTTCGATAGAACTGATGTGGATTACACTACCACCCCCGGCAGTTCTCATATGTGGGATGCATAGATTACTCAGGTACATACAGGCATTAACATTGATATCCATCGTCTTTTGATAGATCTCTGGTGCCATGTTTTCGATAGGACCGAAGTAGGGATTGGTACCTGCATTGTTAATCAGGATATCTACTCTGCCATACATCTCTATGGTACGAGAAACCAACTGTTCACATTGATCCTGGCGAGCGACATGACAGGCTATGCCTGAAGCCTCTAATCCATCATCACGAAACGTCTGTGCGACGGCATCTACAGCCTCTTGTTTACGACTACTGATGACCACTCGGGCACCGTGCTCTGCTAACCCCC
Source organism: Bacteroidota bacterium (assembly GCA_038523965.1). Taxonomy (GTDB): domain Bacteria; phylum Bacteroidota; class Bacteroidia; order Chitinophagales; family Saprospiraceae; genus JAJRXG01. Next base: position 8,945 of record JBCBIX010000039.1, on the reverse strand, counting down.
GAGCCATGGCTTCTCCTATACCTTTGCTGGCGCCGGTAACAATCGCAACCTTACCACTTAGGTCAAATAAAGGTTTGATTCGCATCTTCTCTACGTTTGAATCTGGATTAATGTAGCGGTCGTCTCTGATGATAACCGACACGGGATTAGTTTCTTTCTACTAAAGATCGTGCGCGGACTTTCCTTCCTCGGCCAATTTGCGCAGAGCATCACTTACATGCCAACGTTCACCAAATCGTTCCTTAAAGTCATCACAGTCAGCGATGAATTGGTCGATACCAACATAGTCGATATAGGAGATCGCCCCGCCGGTGTAGATTGGGAATCCAAATCCTAAGATGGATCCAATGTCTCCATCCGTTCCACTTCTTAACACCCCTTCTTCCAGACATCTAAATGTCTCCAACGCCATACGGTGAAGAAGGCGCTTCCCGACCGTCTCTTTATCGAGTGTATCGACATCAGAGTTGAATAGTGTAGCCAGCTCTGGCCATAGTCTTTTTTTACCTCCCTCGGGATAATCGTAAAACCCTTTTCCGTTTTTCTTGCCTTCACGACCGTGCTCCTTCACCAGTTTTTTCTGGATCTCGTACGAGCGTGTGAGGGAAGCCGGCTTCACAGGAGAGGGGTCACTCTCGTAGATCAGCATGCCAAGGGTAAGTGATACTTCATCCGTCACCGCTAAAGGACCAACAGGCATCCCCTTTGTCTTCGCAACATTCTCGATCATCGCCGCTGGTACACCTTCTTCTAACAAGAATGCTCCCTCGGAGCAGTACATCCCGAATGTTCGAGACGTAAAGAAGCCTCGACTATCATTAACAACTATCGGAATCTTACCGATCGCGACAACATAATCCACTGCCGCTGCGATGGCCCGGTCGTTCGTTTCTTTTCCGACGATGATCTCCACCAGCGGCATCTTGTCAACGGGAGAAAAGAAGTGTATCCCGATAAAATTCTCTGGACGCTGTGATGCTTTTGCCAAAAGACTAATGGGGATCGTCGATGTATTCGAGCCGTAGATTTTGTCAGCCCCAAGAACCGCCTCTGTTTCCGCAGTAACCTTTGCCTTTAGATCTGGATTTTCGAATACCGCCTCAATGATGAGGTCCACTCCGGCCACAGCTGATGCGTCTTCAGTTGTAGTGATTCGATCGAGGAGCTGGTCGGCAACCTCTTGTGTCATGTATTTTTTGGAGAGGCGCTTCTTCACTAAATTTCTCGAGTAGTCTTTACCCTTTTCTGCACCTTCTTTCGTCACGTCCTTAAGAATGACGTCGATACCGGATTTTGCGCTAACGAATGCAATGCCCGCACCCATCATGCCCGCTCCAAGAATACCTACCGACTTGATCTCGTATGGATCATAACCTTCAGGCTTAGCCTTTCCTTTCTTCGCATCTTGTATCGCGATGAAACCTGTGCGAATCATATTCTTCGCCTCGGGCGAAGTGATTGCTTTGGTGAAGTAGCGAGCTTCGATCTCTAATGCACGATCAATAGGCACTTGCAAACCATCGTGAATGACGCTCATCGCGTATTGCGCTGCGGGGTAGTTACCATGAGTCTGCTTGCGCACGTTACCTATGCCACCAGCAAGTGTCTGGACTCCATTAGGTGTGAAGAGTCCTCCACCTGGTATTTTATGTTTGCGGTTATCCCAAGGCTGTGTTGGCTTTGGATTGTCTGCGATCCAGGCTTTAGCCGCCGGAATTAGCTCCTCAGGAGTGGATACAAGCGCATCGATCATACCTGCTGCGAGAGCTTTATTGGGTCGCAGCTCCTTGCCTTGTAGGATATTCATCATGGCGGTTTGTATGCCAGATAGATACGGAAGCTTTGCAGTTCCACCTGCACCTGGGAAGAGTCCCACCTTAATCTCTGGAAAACCAATTTTGATCTTGGAGCTATCGAGGGCGATACGATGGTGACATGTCAATGCCAACTCTAATCCACCACCAAGTGTGTGCCCCGCTAATACTGCCACAAAAGGCTTACCGGCTGTCTCAATCGCCCGGAATGAACGGTGCATCTGCATCATCCGCTCGAAGAACGCCTCTTTGTCAGTGACCGGCTGCTTCAGCTCATTTAGATCAGCTCCGGCGATAAACATCTTTTTGGCCGAGCTGACGACAACCCCATTGACATTCGCGTCGGAGATGGCTTGGTTAGCCACTTCCAAATAGGTTTTGATGAATTCTTGACTAAACAGATTCGTTGAGCGATCCTTCATGTCGATAGTGATCAGGCCAATGCCGTCACTGTCGATCTCGTAGGATAGGATGTTATTCTTGATCATGATTTGGATTCGTTATTGTGAGTATTGAAGAAAAAGAATGGCTACTGCCTTAGACGCGCTCTATGATGGTCGCGATTCCCATACCACCACCAATGCACAATGTGATCAGTCCTGTAGTCTTGTCTTGTCTCTCGAGTTCATCCAGAACAGTACCCATCAGCATGGCACCTGTGGCACCGAGAGGGTGACCCAAGGCTATAGCTCCGCCGTTAACATTCACTTGATCATAAGAAATCCCGAGGTCATCCATGGCTCGGAGAGCGACTGCAGCAAAAGCCTCATTGATTTCGAAAAGGTCAATATCAGAAGTAGTCATACCCGCCTTCTTCAGCGCCTTGCGGCTGGCCGGTGCAATACCGGTTAGCATGATCGTTGGCTCCGACCCTTGTACGGCCACGGACACCACACGCGCACGGGGCTTCATCCCCATCTTCTCACCAGCGACAGCACTTCCTACTAATGCGATAGCTGCTCCATCTACAATGGCAGATGAATTGCCAGCGTGGTGTACGTGGTTGATGCCTTCTACCTCAGGATATCGATCAAGGGCAACTTGATCAAAACCAGCCATCTGTGCCATCATCTCAAACGATGGAACCAGACCTCCAAGGGCATCCTTGTTGGTGCCTGGACGAACATTCTCATCCTTGTCCAGCATAACAATGCCGTTCACATCAGTTACTGGTATTCTTGATTTAAATCTGCCATCAGCCTCGGCGGCAGCTGCGCGGGCTTGGCTATTGACCGCTAAGGTGTCTACGTCATCTCTCGAGTAACCGTACTTACTGGCGATCAAATCTGCAGATACTCCCTGAGGAATGGCATGTCCTGGCAAGGCTACGGCGGGATCCATCAGTAGAGCTCCTCCATCAGAGCCCATCTTGACTCGCGACATGCTCTCCACACCTCCTGCAAGTAACAGGTCTGAAAATCCAGATTTTACATAAGCCGCCGCTTGATTGATCGATTCCAAACCTGAGCCGCAGAATCTGTTGAGCGATACACCACAGAGATGATCACCATAACCAGACTGCTGCGCTGCTGTCTTAGCGATGTTAGCTCCTTGGTCCATGACTTGGGTAACACACCCTAAGATGACATCCTCTACTAATGTGGGATCTAAATCATTCTTATCGCGAATTTCCTTAAGACAGAGGGTGGCCAGATGAGTTGGTGTCACAGTATTAAGTGCGCCCTTCTTGCTTCCTTTTCCCCGTGTGGTACGCACGGTATCGTAGATGAATGCTTCCATGATTATCTGTAATTATCGTGTGTGATGTAATTATTAGTCACTGTTGCTAATATGATCGTCCCATTGCCATCATTGGTCATTCTGATAGACAATTCAACTGATCGTATTGGCGTAGTCGCCAATTCAAGATCGCCGCCAAAAATAGAATAATAAGTTACACAGAATCAATGCTCAAAACATAATTTCATGATAAGCTAATCTTACAAACGAATCGAAGTTCTCGATTGCGTATTGTTTCCTTTTCTCTCATATTGCAAATCAATTTGGCAGTTCTGCCAATATCATGTAGATCATAGCATTATGGCCACCCTTATCGAAGAGACAAAATCCCCCATTCGCACAGCGAAGAGTCAGACGAAGCGCAAGCCTGGTAGACCTACTGCCGATGCCGAGATCAACATCGAGAACCTATGTGACGTAGCAGTCAACGTATTCGCGGAGAAGGGGTACTCTGGTACGACGACGACGGAAATCACTCGTAAGGCGGGAGTGGCTCGGTCGCTGATCCACTACTACTTTGGCAACAAGGAGGAGTTATGGAAAGCCAGCATCAAGCGTCTGGCAAATGAATTTATCTCTGAATTCGAGCGATCCAAAAAGATCCACAAGGACCTTGACGGCCTTCAGATGATAAAGGTGGTAGTACGTCAATTGGTACACTTCTATGCCAAGTATCCTGCCTTTCCTAAGATCATCGCACAGGAGATGTCTGAGCGCTCAGAACGGAGCCAATGGATCATCGATAGCCTAATCTATCCGCTATTTAATGTGACGGGCGAACTCTTTAAGAAGCAGCGCAAACTGGGCAACCTAAAACGCATTGACAAGGAGTTTCAAACCAGCATCTTACTTGGGATGGCCTCTAATTTCTTTGCAAATCCATTCTTAGTGCATCATCTCTACGAGAAAGATCCATTCGCCGATGAGATGATCGAAGGTTATGCAGATGCTGTGGTTGAAGTCTTTTGCCACGGGATGATGACTCCGCCAGCAGCACGTTAGAATCGTGTGAATACTCCAGCCGTATAGGAAGGACTGGCGAATATGATACGGCCACTAACAGCTGTAGCATATCCCGCACTTACACCCCAGTTGTCACCGATATTGTAGGATAACTCAGCTCCAACACTGGTAAACTGCGTATTATTAGCGAAGATGCTGGTTGCTCCAGGTGGACGTGTATCACTTCCAGTTTCTTCTAATGCATCTACAACGTTAAGACGACCGATCAGCCAAAGCCTTTTGTTTAGAAGGTTAGCGCCGATCTCACCACCTATCCTGAATTCATCAGAGAAGCCTTTCGTCTTATTATTATAACCTGTATAAGCATTGGCATACATCGGTACAGAGCCAACTTGCCAACTGGTACCTGCATCGAGGAGTATCATTTGGTTGAATTCACCATCCCCGAGTTGGAGATTACCCTGAGAACCTCCACTGTCGTTCCCAAGAGGTAGACCCAAGGTTAAGGTTGTCGCCACTGCGATTGGGCTTCCAGGATTGGATAGTCCAAACTTCAGGGATATGTCTGTATCTCCGATGCCATTTACCGCTTCACCTTGAACGATTATTTCTTGGGTAACCTCGGAGATCTGATTGTTTTGATAGGTCCGACTGAAGAAAGGGAAGTAAATCACCCCAGTGATTCGATCCGTCAAGCCGTATTCAGCATATAGACTTGTATTGAACACTCCGATCGTGATATTTGGATCTAACCCACCTACATCTGTGTAGTGTTGGTCCGAGATAAGCCACCATTCGGATAGCTTCAAAAACCCTTTTCCCTTGGGCTGCGGCCAACCTCCTCCTGCGGCAAGAGATAAAGATGTCAGCGTGAACGCAATACTTAGTAGAGTACGATATAGGAAGGTCATGATGTGCTTGTTTTGAAGTTTTGATTGATGTCTTGGGTTATTCTGGCTTCTCGATTTTGCCATCTCCCACCTTGATATTGAATGGCTTGCAGTAGTATAGGAGATATCCATAGGTATCCAGTCCGAGTCCATCACCTTGTACTGTGTACGTATGGGCGCCCTCGAAGACAGTTACCTCTCCGATCTCTATAGCATTGGCGATACTGTTGGGATTGTTACTTAGATAGAGATAGAAGCCTGGCAGAGCAGAAGTGGTGATATATGTATCATCTACTTCTATAAGCAAGCCATCATCAGATGTAGTCATCTCGAACATTCCCTCTAAACGATATGAGCTGGTCGTACGGATCGTACCAACTCGTCGCTCATCTTCTTCCATGATGGTTGTGGTGGATTCGCCCACATGGACTAAGAAGTCTTCGTGATAGGTTTCACTTTGGAATTCTGCTGTGGCGGTTAACGTCGCCGAACCCGAGGCTAATGCCGTTGCTACACCAAAGCTCGTAACACTAATGATCTCAGGGTCAGAAGATGTCCATGACACCGGAACGTCATTATCTACCCTCCCAACATTATCCAAGAAGGTGACCTCAAAGGCAAAGTCTGTTCCGATCTGCAAACTGTCAATGGTGTTAGTAATTCGCACCTCTGGTTCAACAGAATCGTCGATAAAATCATCGCCGATACATGCTGTCAGACTCAGAAGCAAACAGAAAGACAAAAGATGAAGAGCAGTTTTCATGATGCAAAGTTGTGTGTGAGTTGTTTACGTGGAATACAAAGATGAAACGCAAAAGGCTGCCGTGCTGAAACGTCTTTGGAAAGACATAGTCTGAATTAATATGAAGACCCTCAGCGTTATCCTTCAATCGGAAGAAGGAAAATCTGGTAGAAGAAGCCTTAAGCTCTGGAATAGCCTTGGCGCCGATCACAAATCGACTCCAATCCAAGATCCTATCTTTCGCCCATGACAGATCCAAAGGTCACTGAATCAACTTCATCATTGATCCCCATACTATCGATCCTTTGGGGACATCGGTATCGGCTACTCATCTTAGGCATAAGTACAGCAGTATTGACCAGCGTCATCATGCTGCTCCAAGACAATTACTATAGATCGAAGACGACCTTCTATCCAGTCAATAGCAAGCTACTTGAGCCGGTGATAAATGTGGAGCGCGGTGGGGGATACTATGGTGATGATTTCGACGTCGACCGATTATTGACGATAAGTCATTCTCGAGAACTTGCGGAGGCAATTATCAATAAACACCAGCTAAGAACTCACTATGACATCAAGAAGCGAGGTAATAAAGGGCTGTCCCAAACACTAAAAACTTACAGGAAACTAATCAAGATCTACAAGACAGAGTATGATGCGATCACCATCGCTGTCGAAGACAAAGATCCTGTGATGGCGCAGCGTTTGGCAACGTCAGTACGAGAGGGTCTCAATTCACGCGCTCTGGAGGTGAGTACAGCTGCCAAAAGCACGATGGAGGCTTCTCTCCAAGCATCCATCATGGCGAAACAGCATCAAATCAGGTCCATCACTGATACCTTAAGTATGCTACGAAGTCGATATGGAATCTATGACACAGAGGCACAAGCAGAGGCCATCGCAACACGCGAGATGACCAATGCCAACAGCACCTCTCTGCTCCAAACAATACAGAACTACAACTCTGGGATTGCTAAAGTGATGGAACTGGAGGTGCAGCAGGAGGTACTCAGCCGTGGCTTGGCCTACTCTGAAGACAGACTGAACGATGTCCGCGCAGCCTTAGAACAACAGGACGGCACCCTTCACATCATCGAAGAAGCCGCCTTGCCCTTAGAAAAGTCCCGTCCAAGAAGATCTCTTTATGTAATCGCAGCAACACTTTTCATGGTTGGGGTGGGTTCCCTCGGCTTGCTTGCGTCATCGGTTATGTCAGATTCCTTGTGACCAGGCTTCGACTTAGATCCATGTCTGCAATCAACCCGGATAAATACCTGGCTACCATAGCTGTCGGAATGCTGGGTCTACTGACTGTTGGCATTCTAACAGACCAACCTTTGGTTCTACCTGTCTGCATCGTCATCGGAGCTGTGATTTACGCAGTTATCTATCACTTAAGATGGTGTCTCAATGCAGTAATGTTCATGACTCCACTATCGATGGAACTTGAGCTTTCTGGGGGGATTGGATTAGATTTTCCAGGGGAAATAGGACTTATCGGCTTGTCGATAGCCACTATCACTATGATGGTGACTTACGGTACTCCTAAGAAGTTCATAAACAGGATTTCTTTTTGTTTACTGCTTCAGCTACTGTGGGTAGCTGTCGTATCCATTTTGGCCGAACACCAGCTCATTAGTTTCAAATATCTATTTGCAAAGGTCTGGTACATCCTTCCATTTTATGTATTACCATTTTATCTGGTGAGGACAGATCGTCAACTTCATCAATTGCTGGATTGGTTTATTGTTGGTGTTATGATTGGAGGTGTGTATTTCTTTGCCCGACACCTGATGAATGGCTTTGATTTCGCTGGTAGGGTGAATATTGGACAACCGCTCTGGCGAAATCACGTGAATTATGCCTGCACCCTGGTCTGTAGCCTTCCCATCGTGTGGTATCGAGAACGTACTACTACTTCTTCTCCTTGGGTATATCGACTGTTAGCGATCTGCCTGTTGGTTTTTATCCACTTAGCATATGCCCGTGTAGCCTACTTGTGCATTGGGGCAGCTTTATTGGTGTATTGGGTAATCCGGTTAAGGCTTGTGATCCCTTCCCTGATAGGTATCATCGCCAGTTTACTCACACTGTGGTCAGTAGCAATCAAGGACCTACAATACGTGGCTTTCGCACCTGAGTATGAGCGAGCCATCACTCAAAATGACTTTGGTAGTAAGCTGGTGGCCACCTTTAACAAGCAGGATATCTCCTCTATGGAAAGGGTGCATCGCTGGGTAGCGGGAATGCACATGAGTGCAGATCGGCCGATAGTGGGATTTGGGCCTGCAAACTTTTATTCGTCCTATCGCCCATATACGATACATAGCTTTGAGACGTACGTCAGCGATAATCCTGAGCGCAGTGGTATCCATTGTTACTATCTCATGATTTTAGTAGAACAAGGATGGCCAGGTTTACTTCTATTTGTGATAATCGGTGTAATTGCATTATTGCGATGTCAGTCACTGTATCATCATGCTTCCGACCCATCATATCGTCAATTGGTCCTTATGGTAGCCATGATCCTTGTTATGATCTTAACCTTGAACTTGATCAACGATATGATCGAAGTCATAAAGATTGGGAGCCTGTACTTCTTCTGTTTCTTTCTGCTCTACTATCAGGCCGCAGCAAGCACTCAAGAAGAGAAGTTGATATGCTCTTAAGGTTTGCACATCCCTGCTACATATCCAGTAGACCATGCCGCTTGAAAGTTAAATCAACCTGTCTAATATGTCATCGAAAGACATTCCTGGACTATACCTTGCTGGAGAGGTCCTTGATATCGATGCT
>JBCBIX010000038.1:0-24044 GCA_038523965.1 Bacteroidota bacterium | reverse complement strand
GTCATGATCAAGAGAAACGGGCTCGATGTAGCAGAGATCGTTATAGAAGATCAGTCCAGTTTATTAGGGTCTATATCTGAACTACTATCATCAAAATTGGCAATACCTGGGAGCACCTGCAATGACCTCAGGTCGACACCTCCAGCGATAGCCGATGATGCCAAAATAGAATTTTCAATATCTATTCTTATACGCTGGAAGTCAGATGTAGACCCTAATAAACTGGACTGATCTTCTATAACGATCTCTGCTACATCGAGCCCGTTTCTCTTGATCATGACATGTGCCATATCTGGAAGATCGCCTACCCTTACTTCTTGAGATTGGAATCCAATCATCGACACTTGAAGACGTTCATTGTGAAATTGTGGTGGTATCTGAAGCTGTAACTCACCATCTTCATTAGTATATCCTCCGATCGTTGTATTAGGTATTCCTGCAGCGGCGAGATGTATAGGATTACCATCTACATCTTGGACACTGAGTTGTATCAATCTATGCGTTTCGTCGTCGTCTGTCGAGCGTCGCCTGATCATCATTTCGTCCCCGTCCCAGATATAGAGCTCGTATTCGGAATTAGATCGCAACGAATTAACTACTTCCATTAAATCATTAGTCCTTGGCGAGAATGATCGAACCTCTTCCACATCTGCTCCGTAGGCTAACGAAACGTTATAATTGGTCTGCAGAAAATCTGCAACATCAGTAATCTTAGTAGTCTTGGACTGTGACACCATATATAACGGTGTGCAGAAAAAAATTAGTAGACAGCCATACTTCATCAGCCTTCAGACGTGTGTGGACTAACTAACGCGGATAACCCCATCTCTCATATCAAAAGTCAGGTTAACCGTGCTACAGATTTTTTGGAACGCTAAGGCCGAAGCGTCAGTACTCGCGAAAAATCCTGTCAATCTGCGAGCACGGTCGACTTCAGATATCTCTAATTGTAGCTCGTACATGGAAGAGAGGATATCAAGCGCTTCTCCTATTGGCCGGTCAATAAACTTAAAGTAGGTCGTACCCGTTCCCAAATTAGAAATCGAGGACAATGTAGGATTGAGGAGATATGAATCTCCTCGCTCTAATTGCTCGCTATATGCTGAAGTTGTGACTTTGACAATGCCACTTTCGACCATAACTGCGAGCCCTTCCTCCATATCTGAGACCAAAAATGATGTACCAATCACCTCCACGTTACCTGTTCTGGTCGCCACAATAAAGGACGCCCCTTTGCTAACATCAAAAAATGCTTCGCCTTCTAAACTTACCTGACGTTGTGTAGTCCAGCCTTCAGGCGAATATGTAAGCTTCGAACCCTTGCTTAACTGTACCTGGGACTCAGCGGGCAGCACAAGATTCTTGGTTTCATTCTCTGCATAAACTACGGTATCTGACGACTGCAAATAGGGTATCGACAGAACAAGCAAAACTACTGACGCCGCAATGCCCATGATCCATCTGAGATTCACAATCCTACCACTTCTTTTCTTCGGTAATTCATTTGAAATAGTGCTCTGAATACGGTCCCACAGCACTAATTCTTGCTGGGTATTCATAGTAGAGATGCGATTAGGATTTATCAATATCCGGACAAGTTCTCGCGCCGAATCAACCTGCTGTCGCTGACCTGTATTCAGCCTCGCATACCAAGAATTCCAATCAGCATCTACTGCTCCACCACGAACCCAATCGATAAACTGGGTTTCCTGTGCTAATACCTCTGCTGTCATATTTGTAAATTTTTGATTCATAGTCTGGAATTATTTGCTAAACAACTCGTCTAAGTAGGCGGCTCTCGTAGTAGGATTGTAATTCGATCGACATGAGCCAAGGCCACTGGTCATTATGCTTAGGCAGCGCCCATGTTCATCACTCTCATCATCATGACGGAGATCCAGATAACAGTGCCCTAACTCATGAAAGATCAGGAATTCTCGTTTGGTATCATTCACGCGATTCCAATACGTCTGGTCGACTCTTAACTCCCGCCGTGTCTGCCCAGAAGCACATTGGCCAGACGCATTTGGAAGATCTGTTAACACTCCTGATATTTCAAAAAAGAAATCCTCGATTTCAATTCCTCTGAGCTCAGCCTCATCTTTAAATGTATCGAAGTAGGTAGCTAACTCGGGATCTACAACGCCTATATCGGCTGACTCCTCAGCGCATCCCGTTACTAAGAGCAGGGCCAGAATCGTAATAGACGACATCGCCAGTCTCATTCCCTTAATGGCTCCTGAGAGGAGGTTACGTAAGGACTGATACTGTATCCCTAATTGCTCAGAGATCTGCTCATAGCTGAGGCCCTGGTGATAGCGGAGGTAGATGATCTCTCGCTGTCTTGTCGTCAGGCTTTGATAAGCCTTATCCAGGTCTGTGGCTCGCTCTTTTACCTGCTCGTCATGGACGATCTGATCTTCGATAGATGGATTAAGATCGGTCTGATACGAAGATTCATCTCCAGACATTGGAACGTATTTTTGTGTTGATTTCAATTGTTTTACAATTCGACGGCGCAGTGAGCCTGCGAGATAATTTTTGATGGAATCGGTGGGCCCCAGCTTGCTTCTTTTGGTCCAGATCTCCACGAATAGGTCGTGCAAACAGTCTTCGACAACTGACTGGCTTGGGGTGATACACATGCCATACTGGTAGAGGTATTTGACCTGTTCTTGATAGATCTGTTGGAAGGCATCCTCATTGCCAGATTTCATTTCTTCCCAGAGTATCTCACTTGTCATCGGTGCAATATCGATCATGAATTCTAAACCATTAAAAAAGTGAAAAAGCCGACATCCAAATGTCACCACATGGATGCCGGCCACTACCTACTTAAGACTCGCTTTCATGCAGTGATCTTACTCTGCACATGATTCTCGCAGTTCTGAGAACGCTGTTCGGGATTCCAATTCGACCGTAGATCCATCTTCTAATTCCACTGTCAAAGGATAAATAAGCATCGGGCGATCGCTGTCGGGATTATTAGCTCTCCAGGCTCTGATACCCAACTGAAGGGCTCTTCGTGACTCGGCATCCAGCGTGGAGCCATCAGCAAACTGCACGGATACTGGATAAACGAGGGTAAAGCAGCGCTCCTTGCGGCTTTGAATGCGCTCTCTAACACGATCGAGAAAATCTCGTCTACACGCTCGACGTAACGGGGCGATTTCATCTGCACCCTCTATCGTAACAATCTCTCCATCATCAGATACCACATCTACAGGATAGACTAAACGGGGTCTGGAGAGGGTCGTGTCCTGGTTATCCACGATATATTCGGCTATAGCTAAACGAAGAGCAGCGTAATCCTCTACCTCTACAACCGAACCATCCCCTAATGTGACGGAAATGGGAAAGACAAATTCGTAACAACCTCTTCTTCCAAACTTTCCAAAAGCTTGAAAATCGAAAATCGTTCGATCAACGAAATTCTCAACTGTAAGATCATCGAACTCGTCTTGCGTATCTGTGCAAGAAGTTAATGTAGACAACATGCCGATGAGGCCAAATCCAAGAAGAAAAATCAAATTGCGGTGTTTCATGACTTTTTTGTGTTTGTCCTCACTCTGTTTGTTTTGAGTAGTGAGGTGGTTTGTAATGCATGTACACCCACAGAAGGCCAGACTTGAGATTTTGTACTCGTTCCTAAAGTGTTAAATTTTATCAAATAAAAAGCCAGCTGCACATGCTCTGTACAACTGGCCTTGATTAGAACCTTGCGGTGATGTCGGGTCGCGTGATCATTTGTTCGGGGAACGCAGGACTAAGGGAGCGACACCGTGGCTCAGCTCATCGATTGCTTACTTTTTGGTTATGGTCCGGAAGAGTACGTGCAGAAGGATCGTCACTCGAAACAGAATCCAGAGTTGCGCTCGGTTCTAATAATCCAAGCTCGAATCCTCGACGGACCAACATGGCCGTATTCGTAACATCCAATTTGATCATCAACTTCTTTCGGTATGTGTTCACTGTATGAAAGCTTAGCATGAACTCATCTGCGATTTCAGTAGATGTCTTGCCAAGGGAGATCGCATGCAGTACGCGCCACTGCTTGAAGGTAATCTGGGTATTTTCTGAAGTGAAAAAAGTCTTGATCGCCGTCATTAGAATGTCATTTAGATCCCTGATGTGAAAGGATGCCGTAAATCGAACATATGATGAAGATTAATCATATGACTTATGCTTAAGTCATTGTCCATCATTTGTCTATGAGGACTCAGTGAATTACTCGCCTTAATAGCGGCCTGTCCATGGATTGTCCGCGTTCAGTTCGTTCTTTTAGGTCCTTGTCAATGTTGACAGATATCTGACATATATTTCCTTAGCTATATCTGTTGATCCACTGAAATGCGTCTTACGACGCTCGGAAAATCGAACTATCAATGAAGGTTACGTCATTCACCTTTTTATGCTTTACGTTCATTCACCTATCACTTCAGCTATGGGCCACTGAGATACGGGCTCAGGACTACCTCTACCCTACTGATGAGGAGATAGACCTTATGATCGATTCGGCATGGACGCTCTATGGTGACAAAGATCGCCGAGCTATGATGAGCTACATGGAACAGTATGATCCGAAGTTCATCGCCAATGACACGTTGCGTTTAGACTACTACTATGCGGCTGTTATCGGATACGGCCACCTGGAGAAATATGATCTGGAGTTCGAGTCTGTAAGAGCTGGGTTAGACTTGGCTCATGAACTACAAGACAAGTGGATGCTGCTTTCGTTATATCGGGAATTAGCCAGTTTACACGCTTATTCTTTGGAAGATTATGAACAAGCTGGTAAGTATTTCAAAAAAGCAATTCAGTTCATCGACCACCCTACTGTGGCACCAGACAGCAAGGCTGGCCTATTGATGGATTATGGGCTGACCCTAATGGAAGCAGGACAACTGGATAGTGCAGAAGTATATTATCGTAGATCATTCGAGTACATGTCAGAGGTCAACGAAACAATGCAAGCAGACATCCGCAGTTTCTACATCCCCTATCTACTCGAAACAAATCAATTTGACTCTGCCAAATATCACTTGGACCTGGCCTCAGCGTACTGGAAAACAAACGGTTATCGAGGCGCAGAAATGGAGATGGATATACACTATGCCGACCTCGCAGCGAGACAAAACAACTTCGCAGAAAGTCTACAGTATGCAATATCTGCGGCCAAAATAGCCGACGAGGTAGAGAGCCTCAATGCACTCAAAGATGCACTGACGTACAAAGCGGAGGCAGAAAAACAACTTGGACTGACCACAGCCAGTGTAGAATCCTATAGCCAACTACAAGTCGTCAGTGACACTCTGGACAAAGTAGAAGCTGCTTTTCAAATCGATAAGAAAAGGCTGGCCTTCGTGGTGGATGAATATGAATCTGCCCTTCTGAGTGCTAACTCTACAAACCAGGCCCTGAAACTTCGCAGCAGAGGTGCAATGACAGCATTGGTACTTGGTATTGGGCTGATCGCTCTGTTTACTTACGGACTCTATCGGCGCAACTCTATCAAAAAGAATGAAATCAACGCCTTACAATCACAATTGGAACTCTCGCAGTCCAAATTGGACTCGCTGAAAATGGAATACCGCGACACTATCGAAGAGCTCCAACGAAACAAACGAGAATTGACAAGTAGTGCGATGTTCATGGAAAAAAAGGATGAGACACTAAAAACCATCCGCAAACTTCTGGGCAACCTCGAACTACCCGTAAACGCCAGCGTGGCCCAGACCATCAAGACTGCTCGCCGTCTCACGGACAGTAGCATCAATACCGAAAGCAGTTGGGAATCCTTTCGATACTTCTTCGATCAGGTATATCCATCATTCGCTGAAGATCTTAAGGAGTCGCAGCCTAAGCTCAATCAAAATGATCTCCGCTCCTTGTCCTACCTCAAGATGGGACTTACAGACAAGGAGTCCGCTCGGCTTCTTGGTATCAACACCGCCAGCTTTCAGAAAGCTAAATATCGACTCAAGAAGAAAATGGAATTGCCCAATGGACAGACCATTAGGGATTGGCTCGCTGAGATGAGGTAATAATTCATTATTTTGAAAAGGTCTATCTTGTTACTTAATTCAGTCTAAGTATAAGTAGAGCCATGCCACACACGGCCCAAGCACATACACAAGAAGAATTAGTTCATATCCATGAGGCCTTTGATCGCCTGATTACCAAGCTCCAGCCGAAGCTCATGGACGACGATGAAGACAACATCCGTGAGGCCTTCAAACTTGCTGTAGAACGACATAACTATCAGCGACGAAAGTCAGGAGAGCCATACATCTTTCACCCCATCGAGGTCGCCCGTATCTGTTTTGAGGAAATTGGCCTTGGCCCAACTGCTATCATCTGTGCTTTGCTTCATGACATCGTAGAAGATACTGATACTACCCTCAACGAGATCTCAACACGCTTTGGGTCCAAAGTAGCGCTGATCGTAGATGGACTGACGAAGCTGGACGGTCTCTATGACAAGGGAACTGAGAAGGCCGCTAACCTGCGCAAGGTCCTCAGTACTCTGGTCAATGATGTGCGTGTCGTCCTGATCAAAATGGCAGATCGAATCCATAATCTTCGCACGATCAGCCCGATGCCTCCTCATAAGCAACTCAAGATCGCTGCTGAGACCATGTTTATCTATGCTCCACTGGCGCATCGGCTTGGGCTGTATCAAGTGAAGACAGAGTTCGAGGATATCTGCATGAAAATCACAGATCCAGAGCAGTACAAGAGGCTCATGCGAAAGATCCAAGACAGCGAGGAGAAGCGGGAACTCTATATCCAGGAGTTTCTCAAACCACTACTCGACCCTATCGAGTCGATACAGATCCCTTACCGAGTTCTGGGGCGCCCTAAATCCATTTCGTCCATCTGGAACAAGATCAAAAAGAAGAAGGTCGAGTTCGAAGAGATATATGACCTGTTTGCAGTCAGAATCATCATTGACGTTGAGAAGAAAGACGAGAAGAGATATTGTTGGCAGGTATATAGTGTCATCACAGACCACTACAAGCCCATCCCCGAGCGACTTAAGGATTGGGTCACCTCACCGAAAGGAAATGGTTACGAATCTCTCCACACCTCCGTGATCGGGCCTGGTGGACGGTTCGTAGAGGTGCAGATCCGGAGTGAACGTATGGATGATATCGCCGAGCGTGGGTTTGCAGCCCACTGGAAGTACAAGGGTCACATGCGTAGTGATAACGTCTACGATCAGTGGCTGGATAACATCAGGACATTACTTGAAAACCAAAATGGTGATGCCATTGAGTTCTTAGCGGACTTCAGAACGAATCTCTTCAAGGAAGAAGTCTATGTTTTTACTCCCAAAGGGGATATGCGCATCCTTCCTAAAGGCGCTACAGCCCTGGATTTTGCATTTGATATCCACTCAGATATCGGGGCTCAGGCTACGTCGATCAAGATCAATAATAAGCTCGTCCCCATGGGTTATCGACTCGAGAATGGGGATCAGGTGCAAGTCACCACGTCCAAGGGTCAGACGCCATCCGAATCCTGGCTCAAACTGGTGATCACGGGTAAAGCTCGTTCGAAGATCCGATCTGCACTCAATGACAAAGCGAAACAAATAGCAGCCATCGGCAAGGAAACACTGCAACGCAAGATGAAATCCTTAAAAGCCGACTTTGAGTCAAATGCCGATCTACTTTACGCACTCTTCGGTTACAAGAACCGGCATGAACTCTATCTCGGTATCGAAGATGGGACCGTCAAACTCTCTGACATCACCAAGCACTTCACGGTTGAAGCAGGTCAACTCAAACCGATAGTGGTCAAACGTGTCGAGGATCGTAAGCCAGCGCCGAGCAGCTCGCCACGCGAAAAGTCAAACGCACTCATTTTGATCAATGATGAACCAGGGGACATGTATCAATACGATCTCTCTAATTGTTGTAATCCAGTTCCGGGAGATGAGATTTTTGCCTTTTTGACAGCCAACTCGGGCATGAAAATCCATCGGACCAATTGCAAGAATGCGAGTAATCTATTTACAAACTATGATTACAGAATACTAAAGGCTGAATGGAATGATCAACCAGCGCGAGACTTTGTCGTAGAAATTAAAATCACAGGTATCGATACCGGCCGTGGTGTAATTCAGACGCTTATCAATGAGATTTCTAACCGCCTCATGATCAATATCAAATCCTTTTCTATCGAGGGAGATGAGGGCATCTACGAGTGCCGATTAAGGATCATGGTACGGGATAAAAATCAACTGGAACAGTCGATGCAGTCGCTCAAAGAATTAGATAATATCAGTACGGTAGAACGTATCATCAATTAACTCTGACATATGGATGTCGTAACCTCTCAGCAATCTCGAATCGCCGAAATCGAAGAAAGATATCAGCAGGCTAAATTGCAATTCACACATTTCCTCGAGAATAATAACAATCGGAAGACTCCAGAACGTTTTGCCATATTAGAAGAGATCTATGTCCATCAGCATCACTTCGATGCAGAGGAGCTTTATATCAAAATGAAGCGCAACTCCTATCGAGTCAGTCGTGCGACTATCTATAACACATTGGACATATTGGTAGAATGTAAGCTGATCCAGCGACACCAGTTTGGCCATAACAAGACCATGTATGAGCGGTGTCATGGATACCCTCCTCATGACCACATGATCTGCACGAACTGTGGTCTTATCGAAGAGTTCTATCGACCAGAGATTACCGCCATCGTCAAGGAAGAGGTAGAAGCCCGCGGTTGGAAACTCCAGCACCACTCGCTTAATATCTACGGTCTATGTGATGCTTGCGTAGAGGAAGTAGAGTAATCAGGGCTGACTATTCAAATTCATACTCCAGCCGACTAATCGAAATTAGAATCTATGGAAGACAACAAAATTGTCGCTAATCAACAATTATCTATTTGGGAGGCTCTTCTACCGATCCTCGCTTTGATCGGCATGCTGGCATACAATGTATTTGTATTTGGAGATGATGCACTGAGTGGTTCGAATCAGTTTGTACTCTTACTTGGAGCAGCCATTGCATTTCTGGTAGGTATTAGAAACGGAGTTGATTATCATGAAATGATGGAGGAAGTTTCCTTCAACCTTAAGAATACGACACCTCCTATTCTAATTCTTTTGTTCGTAGGATCATTAGCTGGGACATGGCTGATTAGCGGTATCATTCCATCGATGATCTATTATGGTCTAAAGATCCTGAATCCGACCATATTCCTACCCGCCACGGTCATCATCTGCGCGATCATATCTATCGCTACAGGGAGTTCATGGACCACTTCTGCTACAGTTGGAATTGCCTTAGTCGGTATAGGCAAGGCTGTTGGACTACCGCTTGGCATGGTGGCCGGCGCTGTCATCTCAGGTGCCTACTTCGGTGATAAGATGTCCCCCCTCTCTGACACCACTAATCTGGCACCAGCCATGGCTGGAACAGACCTATTTACCCATATCCGATACATGAGTCTCACTACGGTGCCGACGATCATCATCACCTTGATCGTCTTCACGATCATCGGACTGACAAGATCTACTGACGGGACGACGGACACAACCGAGATTCTTGCTGCCATAGATGGTAGTTTCAACATCAGCGGATGGTTGTTCTTAGTGCCGGCCTTTGTGATATTCATGATCGTCAGAAAAACAAAACCACTGATCGCACTGATGATAGGTACTCTCCTCGGCGCATTGTTTGCCATCTTGTTCCAGCCAAACATCGTGACGTCTATAACTGGAGCTGATGGTCTAACACTGCGGTCAGCCTACATGGGAGTTATGACGGCGATGACTGTCGATGTAGGTATCGAGACAAGTAGTGCAGAACTCAATGATCTATTTACATCATCTGGCATGGCAGGTATGTTGGGAACGATCTGGTTGATCATCTGTGCTATGGTGTTTGGTGGTGTGATGGATGCGATCGGTGCGTTATCCAGAATCAGCCAAACCCTCTTGGACATGGCAAAATCAGCATTCGGTTTATTTGCAAGTACAGCGGCAAGTTGCCTTGCACTGAATGTCACCGCCTCGGACCAATACCTTGCTATTGTGGTCCCGGGCAAAATGTTCCAAAAAGCATACAAGGATCGAGGGCTTGCCCCCGAAAACCTAAGTCGAACACTCGAAGACTCAGGCACTGTAACCTCTGTACTCATCCCCTGGAATACCTGCGGTGCCTACCAATCAGGAGTACTCAATGTGAGCGTGGAGCAATACTTTGCGTATGCCATATTCAACTATCTAAGCCCTCTTATGACGTTGTTCTACGCGGCCTTCATGATTAAAATTCGACAGATCGGAGAGGAATGATGATTGTTCGTGTAAGATCTTGCGTTTGGGTCCACTTTATGATTCTTGGAGTTGGTATCGTCTTTTGTACATTTCCTTCCT
The DNA here is from genome assembly GCA_038523965.1 of Bacteroidota bacterium. Classification (GTDB taxonomy): domain Bacteria; phylum Bacteroidota; class Bacteroidia; order Chitinophagales; family Saprospiraceae; genus JAJRXG01. The sequence goes on along the minus strand of JBCBIX010000038.1, from coordinate 13,642 downwards.
GTGTACGTGCGCCACGTGCTGCCGCACAATACAGCGAAGTGCCACAATGGATTCAAGGTGATTGGACAGGAATCGTCGATGATCCAGGAGTTACCTCACGTGAAATATGGTTACCCACAGGAGGTGATTCCATCGTTGGTTTGGGTCTGCAAATCGAAGGAGCAGATACGACGTTTCGAGAAGACATGATCCTGCATTACAGACCTGCCATCCAGCTGGCCGTCATAGGTGTGAACGAAGGAGGTCCGACGATCTTTGATCAGGACGAGGTTGGGGACAGCTCTTTTACCGTGGTTAATTTTGAAAACCCATTCCCTACACATATTCGATACTGGCGGTCAGGAGATACACTTCGTGCCAGGGTATTCAAAGAGGAGACATCGCTATCGTTCGCCTTTCTGCCTTCGGCTACGACCGGAGATAGGTAGCGATCTGGTTGGGAATTCGATCTCCATCCAGTGCGGCCGATAAGATGCCACCCGCATATCCGGCACCTTCACCAGCTGGGAACAATCCTTTGGCTGAGGGACTCATTAAAGTCACTGAATCTCTTGGGATCCGAATAGGAGAACTGGTTCGGCTCTCTAATCCAACCAACTGGGCCTCACGAGTCAAATATCCGCGCATTCGTTGATCAAAAATCTTGACCGCCGATCGCATGCTGGACACAATCCAGTCTGGCAATAGTCGGTGAAGTGGAGCGGAATAAACACCGGGGATATATGACGTATCTGGAAGATCTGCACTCACCTTACCTTTCATAAAATCGGTCAGTCGCTGCGCTGGAGCAGTCTGAGATCCATCACCGTGGTTAAACACTTGCCGCTCCAATTCTTGCTGGTATCTCATCCCTCCGAAGGCATCATCTCCAGGATTTTCATCGATCGTCACCACAGTGGCCGCATTGGCATATGGACTATCACGACGTGATAGAGACATCCCATTTACCACCAGCTCGCCTGGATTTGTCGCCGCAGGTACGATCAACCCTCCAGGACACATACAAAACGAAAAGACCCCTCGTTCATCGATCTGACAGCTGAGGGAATAGCTTGCAGCTGGCAAGTGTTCTTCTCGAATAGATTGGTTGTATTGGATCTTGTCAATGAGTGGTTGTGGATGCTCCAGCCGAGCACCAATGGCAAATGGTTTAAACTCAACCGCGATGTCTCGATCATCGCAGAGTTGGTAGATGTCCCGAGCACTGTGTCCGGTAGCAAGTACTGTGGCATCGGACTCATAGATGGTGCCGTCTTCGCATATCACACCTTTGAACACAGAATCCTTGAGGATGAAGTCTGTTACCCGTTTACCAAAGTGAACTTCTCCACCATACTTCTCGATCGTATCTCGGATGGCCGACACGATCTGCGGCAACTTATTGGAACCAATGTGTGGGTGAGCATCTATGAGGATGTCCTCCTTGGCACCGTGATGAACTAAGATTTCCAGGATCTTTCTGACGTTGCCACGTTTCACTGATCGGGTGTACAGTTTACCGTCAGAATAGGTACCTGCACCACCCTCGCCAAAGCAATAGTTGGAATTAGGATTGACAGTGTCGAACTGTTGGATCTGTCTTAAGTCTCGACGACGCTGACGGACATCCTTACCTCGATCAATGACTACAGGCCGTAACCCAAGCTCCAAACATCTCAGTGCCGCAAAATAACCTGTGGGCCCAGCACCCACGATGAGCACATCTTGACCTCCCACAGTGGGTGCATAGTTAAATAAGGATGGGACTTCCGGTGATGACTCCGCATGTAACAAAACCTGCAGTCGCAACTGATAGTAGGGCTGACGTCCTCGCGCATCAATGGAACGTTTGATAGTACGAGTGGACGAAATGTCATCCACTGGAACATCAAGCCGCGTCGCTGCTAACTCTTTATGGCGTTCTACATCTTCCAGCTCTCGCGGCAAGATTCGGATATCAATCGTTTCAGCCATAGGTCGTCTGATATAGTTCAGCAATGGGAAGAAGACGCTGTATCATCGGCTCAAGTTCCCTTAGTGGCAACATAGAAGCCTGATCAGACGACGCACTGGCAGGATCGGGATGAGTCTCGATAAAAAGTCCAGTTGCTCCTGCCATGAGTCCTGTGCGGGCCAACAATTCGATCTCAAGAGGATTCCCCCCTGTCACGCCGGCGCCGCTATTCGGTCGCTGAGTGGCATGTGTACAGTCCATGACCACGGTGGCAAAAGCCGTCATTGCAGCGATATTTCGCATATCCACGATCAGATCACTATATCCAAATGTTGTACCTCGTTCAGTAAGGAGTATCTCTCCATCACCAGCCTGTTCCGCTTTTTGCATGGCATACTTCATGCCTTCGCCAGACATGAATTGACCTTTCTTAATGTTGACCGTCTTACCAGTCTTTGCTGCACGTTGGATGAGAGCAGTTTGTCTGCACAGAAAGGCAGGAATTTGGATCACATCTACGACATCCATCACTTTAGCCACATCATCAGCTTGATGAACATCGGTAGTGATCATCAGGTCAAACTCTTCTTTGACCCGACCAAGTATGTTAATGGCAGCTTCGTCACCTATACCCGTAAAGGAATCGGAGCGAGTGCGGTTTGCTTTACGAAAAGAGCCTTTGAAGACGACATGACCCGGGATCTGCTCACGTAGTTTACACAGAACTTCTGCGACTTTGGCGCACGAGTCATAATCCTCGACTGCGCAGGGACCAGATATCAGAAACAGCTGAGATGACGGAAACAACATGAGGGCAAGATAGAACTCGTGCGATGGTAAAGACTGGACTCCTACCCTATCTGCGGTAGATGATGCATAAATTAATATTGAATGGGTAACTGATATTGGATAAGATGAAGCTCGATTCACTCTTGCTTAAGTGGTAAAAAGAGCTACCTTTGCGCTCCTTTTGGAATAAAGAAGAATCATGCCTAAAGTAAAGACGCATTCAAGCGCAAAGAAGAGATTCAAGGTGACAGGCTCAGGGAAGATCAAGAGATTCCAGGCGTACACCTCTCACATGATGCGCAACAAGAGCAAAAAGGCCAAGCTAAACCTCCGAGATAGTGCCTTGGTGAGTAAAGCGGACGAGCCAAGAATCAAAGCTTTATTAGGCCTAAAATAAGTAGTCATGCCACGTAGTGTAAATTCAGTCGCATCGCGACGTCGTCGCAAAAAGATTCTAAAGAGTGCCCGTGGATATTTCGGCGCTCGAAGCAAGGTCTATACCGTAGCTAAAAATGCTGTAGAAAAAGGTCTTCAGTATGCTTATCGTGATCGCCGCGTCAAGAAGCGTGAGTTCCGCAAGCTCTGGATAGCACGAATTAATGCAGGTGCTCGTGCGAATGGTACGACTTACTCCAAGCTAATGCATGGACTATCTCAGCAAGGTGTTGGATTAAATCGTAAGGTATTAGCTGATCTCGCGATGCACCACCCAGATACATTCGCAACTATCGTGAAGAAAGCTGTCTAAGCTGATTTCACACCTTATATACAAAGCAAGCCGGAACGATCTCGTTTCGGCTTTTTTTATGTCTATTTCCCTAAGATGATCATCGAACACGTCGCACTGTGGGTGCAAGATCTGGAGAGATCGAAGACTTTCTACACGACCTACTTTGGTGCGAAGGCTGGAGTACTTTACCACAACCCTCAGAAGTCGTTTTCCTCGTACTTCTTGACGTTTGATGATGGAGCGCGATTAGAACTTATGCAACGTCCTGATATCCAGTCTACCCGGGCCGAGTCAGGAGAATCTATGGGATGGGCGCATATCGCACTATCTGTAGGCGATACTCCATCTCATGTCGATGAATTAACGAATCGAATGCGAAAAAACGGATGTATCGTAGTTGGTGAACCGCGAAGAACAGGAGATGGCTATTATGAAAGTGTAGTCCTGGACCCAGACGGAAATCGAATCGAACTGACACTCAATCCGGCATCTTGAAATACTTCTCCCAGAGTGAGTATAGCTGATCCCTACTGACTCGATGCTCCCCATCATAAGGTTCTATGGTGAGGTTCAGCTGATTACGTTTGATGATGTCACTAACCTGAGTCATCCGCTCTTGGGTCAGTAGATGATCACTTTCTCCGTAGGTAAATAGTTGTGCTACATCGGCCCAGTCTGTCTTGGCCTGATTCAGATCGATGTCCTCGGGAATCCAGCCGCTATAACAAATTGTAAAATCCAACGATATAGGAGCAGCATGAAGCCAACGGTAGAGCATAGTACCACCTTGGGAGAATCCCATCGCTATGCGTCGGCATGAAGAAGCCACCTGGGATACATGCATTTCCCAGAGCGCTGTCAGGTATGTAGCGATATCAGCTATTTCTTGAAGTCGATCTCGTCTTGTCATCCAAGCTGCCAGGACATCTCCACCAAATCTGTCTTTGTAAAATCTGGATAACGCCTCTGGCGCAATTACAAAATGCTCCTCCGGATCGAAGTCCGAGAACTTATACAACATCTGCTCACACAACATATTCGAGCCATGGAGCACCATCCAAAAGTATTTGGTCTTTGGGCTGATCTGACCGTACGTGGAGTAACGGGCCATTTTAGTTGTCTGGATATAGTTCGTCTGGATATCCATCACTGCATGGTGTCTATGATGCCGACGATGTCCTCCTCGGTCGTATCTGGATTGATAAAACAGAATCGCGCTATGGTCTCCTTAGCTCCTTCAGGGCCCCATAACGTGGGCGTCACAAGAGCATAGCCTGAGCGAAGATTACGCAGGGTCCAGTTCAGATAGTCATCTGCATTCCATCCAATACGCCGATACAACACGCAGGATAATGATGGGGGTCTGACCAACTCGACATGATCGTTCCGAGTAATCACGTCTCCAGCCATCCTGGCCAAGGTTATCCCTCGCTCGACGGCCTCCACATACTTATCTGTACCATGCATCGCCAAAGAAAACCACAGCGGCAATCCGCGTACACGCCGTGTTAATTGGATCTGATAGTCTGTAGGATTAAACCCGTCTGCACCGATATCCTTGAATACTTCGAGATAAGAACCCTCCTGCTGATGGGCCTTCTTCGCAAGGGCTGGATTCTTGTAGATCACAGCACCGCAGTCATATGGAGAAAACAACCACTTGTGGGGATCGATTGTGATACTATCCGCGGACTCTATTCCTTCGAACTGATGACGCACAGACGGTGCTGCCAGTGCCGCTCCACCATATGCAGCATCGACATGCATCCAGATCTGCTGTGACTCACAGATTGCCGCTATCCCGCTCAGATCATCGATGATGCCGGCATTCGTGGTGCCACCCGTGGCAACGACAGCAAACAGACGATCCCTCTGAGCATCTGATAAGGAGCTGATCGTAGCCTCCAATTGGGCACCGGTAAGTTGCTCCTCAGACTTGACCAAGATGACTTCGGTGTCAATCACCTTAGCCATCGCCTTCACTGAGCTATGCGCACCTGTCGATGTGATCATGAGTCCTTTTTGTTCTTGATGGCTGGGATGGTGATCTCGCCAAGTTTCACGAGCGGCAACGAGAGCCGACAGATTAGCTGCAGTGCCACCACTTGTAAACACCCCAAAAGCGCCATCAGGTAATCCGGTAAGAGAGACCAGCCACTTCATAGCTTCATTCTCCGCATAGATACCTCCACTACCCTCCATCCAATATGCGCCATGAATACTGCTGGCAGATGTCACCAGGTCAAACATGATCGATGCCCTCGATGGTGACGCCGGGACAAAGGCCAGATGGCGTGGGTGATCGATCGGTATTGTCGAAGACACCAGGTGATTTCTAAAGAGTTCAAATGCTCGCTCCCCTCCAATTCCATCTGGAGTAATCGTCTCTCCCACTCGCTCTTGCAAATCTGCTGGACTCATCGGAACACCGAGTTTAGGACTCGTATGAGTGATCCGATTCAGAGCATACTTCATGACATCCAATGTCATCTCGACGGAGTCGATATCGATCTTGTGCATGTTCGAATTGTGGGTGGTTGGTGCGTCTGTTTTCATAAGCTCAAGATCATTACTTCGATGGATATGAAGGTACTTGTGTGGATGAGAAGAACGTTGCGACTCCGACTACCAAGTAGTGCCATTAGCTATTGGACTTGACGGTGGATAAGGCCGGATTCAAACCATTTCAAACATTTTTTCGGTGACATGTCCCCGCTATCGCTAATGGCATCGTCAGTAAATTGAACGAATTAAACCACGATACAATGAAAGAATTCATGATGATTTTTACGGCTGGAGAGCCCCACTACGAGACACTCTCTCCATCCGATATGCAACAGCGGCTCTCACTCTGGCAGGCTTGGATCGAGGATCTGAAAGCAAAGAATATTTATGTCGATGGAAGAGCCCTTAAGAGCCAACGGTTTCTGGCTGAGTCTGCGGATGGTATTCTTACTGATGGCCCATTTGTAGAGGCGAAAGAGTTAGTCAGTGGCTTCTTTGTAGTGAAGGCAGTCGACTACGAAGCTGCGGCTGAGATCAGTCGTGGGTTCCCGGATTACGACCTTGGCGCCAAGGTCATGATCAGCGAGATCGAGACGTTCAGCGACTATCAGTAGATCGTCATGAGTACTACAGCACATATCGACAAGCTATTTCGACAGAGCTATCCACGAATCATCTCAGTGCTTCTGTCGAGATATGGTGCCTATCACCTCACAGATATCGAAAATGCCGTGATGGACGCCTATATGAGCGCGATACGCACTTGGCCTCATAGGGGCATGCCAGATGAGCCTCAAGCATGGCTTCACACCAGTGCAAAGAATGCCTATATCGATATCCAGCGCAAGTCGGCACGAGATCAAGTTCGAGATAATCACTATCACATTACCCAGGAGCAAACAACGGTCAATGAGATCGATCCGGAGGATGTCGGTGATCCAGAGTTGAAACTACTCTTCCTCATCTGTAGCCCACATTTGGCCAGAATAGATCAGTTGGCATTCATGCTCAAGACACTATCGGGATTTGGCAATCGGGAGATCGCTCAGGCGCTAATGCAAAAGGAAGAAACCATCAAAAAGCGACTATCTCGAGCGCGATCTAATCTAAAGTCGAAACAGGTACAATTCGATTGGCCGGAGGAGGCCGAATTACAATCGCGACTTTCCATGGTGCATCGAGCCCTGTATCTATTATTCAATGAGGGATTCTATTCTTCCCATCCTGAGCAGTGGGTCAAAAAAGATCTCTGCCTCGAGGCGATGCGATTATGCAAGTACTTGACTGACCACAGGTTAGCGAATGCTGATAGTTATGCGCTGATGTCATTGATGTGTTTTCACATCAGTCGCTACGAAAGTCGATTAGATGAAGATGGAAACATCATCCTGCTCAGCGACCAAGACAGAAGTCATTGGGATCCATTTTTTATCAACCTGGGTAATCATTATATCACCAAGTCAGCCTCATCGACCACAGATAAATCGAAGTATCAGATCGAAGCATACATCAGCGCTCAGCACTGTATCGCTCCATCAATAGACCAAACGAACTGGGCCCTCCTCAAAGAACTTTACAAAGCGCTCTATCACATCGAGCCTCAGGACATGGTCCTTCTGAACTTGGTTTTGGTGAAACTCCACCTTGCCGAGATCGACGAGGCGAAGGCACTCTTCGAATCTATACAGGTGGATCGGCTACAAACGAACAAGAGCATCTACTTCATGGTCGGGGTCGAGCTTTACAGTAAAGTGAAGGATCAGTTCCAGATCGAGCTACTGTTAGAAAAAGCGATACAAGCCAGTGATTCTAAAAAAGAACTAAGCATCCTACAAAGTAGACTGAAGGACATTCAAGACAATAAAAATTAATTCATCAACAAATTTTTCAAAACATGACAACCGCAGAACTTGCAAACCAACTACTCGACTATTGTAAAAAAGGGCAATGGACCGAGGCTCACGAAAACCTCTATGCAGATCACGCCGTAAGCATCGAACCTGAGGCCTCTAATTTCCCTCCACTCACGGAAGGCAAAGAAGCCATTATTCAGAAAGGCCATCAGTTTGACGCGATGGTGGATACCATGCACAATGTGAATGTGGAGGGCCCTGTTATTGCCGGCAACTACTTCAGCTGTAAGATGGAGATTGATGTCACCTTCAAAGGGCAAGAGCGAATGGTCAATCCAGAAATCTGTCTTTACAAGGTCGAAGAAGGAAAGATCGTCAGCGAACAGTTCTTCTATCAGTAGATTTCTCAGCTGACATCCAACCGAAGCAGTGTCTCATCCGATGATGGGGCACTGCTTTTTTGATTTTTAGCCCTCCACAGACCAAGATTGTGCTCCTTGGTCCTATCCCTTAACCTTTTCATAAGGGGGTTGGACCTATCTAACGAACTATTATTGGTGATGCATTAGAAGGGATGAGATGTCCTTCGATGTTGCGTCTGAACGATGCGAGCGGACAATTTCAATGAGGCAAGCAGGAGAATAGGTATTCTTGCACTCAGTCGCCAAAGGCGATGCATCACACCATAATTAGGACCTTAGAACAAGCATAATCGTACATCATATGAGCAGTGACACTACTAACACTGGGTTTTTCTCCCAACTCAAAAATGATCTTCCCGCAAGTGTGGTCGTCTTCTTAGTCGCCCTACCCTTGTGCTTGGGCATCGCCTTAGCATCGGGTGCACCACTATTCTCAGGTATCATCGCGGGCATCGTGGGGGGTACGATCGTAGCTCTACTCAGTGGCTCGCCCCTCGGTGTAAGTGGTCCTGCAGCCGGACTGGCAGTCATCGTGCTGACTGCGATCCAGGATCTTGGAGATTTTCAGGTCTTCCTGGTGGCTGTGGTTTTGGCCGGAGTATTCCAGCTTATTCTGGGATTTCTCAAGGCTGGTGTCATCGGATATTACTTCCCTTCCTCAGTAATCAAGGGTATGCTCTCGGGCATTGGCATCATCATCATCCTCAAGCAAATCCCTCATGCCTTTGGCTATGATGCTGATCCAGAGGGTGATTTTCGATTTGTCCAGGTCGATGGAGAAAATACCTTCTCCGAACTGATCAATATGATCAACTACATCAGTCCAGGTGCTCTCATCATCAGTGTGCTATCGCTTGCTATTCTGCTTTTGTGGGACAGACCATTCATGAAAAATCTGGGTTTCACAAAAATCATCCAAGGCCCTTTAGTTGCCGTCGTCACTGGTGTGGTCTTGCATTTAGTGTTTAAGAACATCGATGGACTTGCGCTTAATGAGAATCAGGTCGTGAGCATCCCCGTATCAGAGTCCTTGGCAGGGTTCTTTAATCAGTTCACCTTTCCGAACTTTAGTCATATCACTGATCCTGCGATCTGGACGATTGGAATAACACTGGCCGTAGTCGCCAGTCTCGAGACCCTACTCTGTGTCGAGGCTACGGATAAACTCGATCCTCAGAAACGTATCACGCCGACTAATCGAGAGCTCAAAGCTCAAGGTGTGGGTAATATCGTCTCGGGTCTGATCGGTGGTCTTCCGATCACACAGGTTATCGTCCGGAGCTCAGCTAATATCCAGTCAGGAGGCAAGACCAAGGCTTCGGCATTCATCCATGGACTGATGTTGCTCATCTGCGCGATGGCCATACCTCATATACTTAACCTGATTCCGCTATCAAGTTTGGCAGCGATTCTGTTCATCGTCGGATTCAAGCTGGCTAAGCCAAGCGTGTTCCGAGAAATGTTCAAAATGGGAACCTCTCAATCCATTCCATTTATCGTAACGATCCTGGGAATTGTATTTACCGACTTATTGATGGGTATAGGGATGGGATTAGTCGTAGCTATCTTTCAGATTCTTTGGAATAATTACAAGAAGCCATTCCACTTTGATCCAGATAATCAATCAGATTCGGGTCCGATCGTCATCCATCTCTCCGAAGATGTCAGCTTCCTCAACAAAGCGGGCATCATGCGTACACTCAGCCAGGTCCCTGCAGACTCACATGTGGTCATCGATGGTCACCTGACCAAGAGCATGCATCCTGATATCATGGAGATTATCGAGGATTATAAATTGAACGCAGCCAGTAAGAATATCAAACTGGACATCATTGGCGAACCTTTCCAAATTAACGCTTACGATCCTGTCAAAAACTTCAATCGGTTCGTTGGCAACGAAGATGAAGCGCCCAAGCGAGGGCTGAAGGCCATGTTGATGGATTAGAACGTGAATCAGTGGTCTATTCCATGTGCATACAATAGGATAGTTGATCAGTCTGGTCAATGGTATTGATCAGGGTCTCGAGTCCTGCGCGGTCTCCATCACTGCCTTCAGAGGGTTAGCCTACAGATCTCTTTTACCGAAGTAGATTGGGCATCTCAGCCCAGTATTGTCAGTGATTCAACAGTCGCCCATTCGCCAGTGACGATACACTACTTTCGTCCAGACTATCAATAGACGATCACCTATGTCATACCGTATCGATACCATCTGTGCCAAGGACCCTAAGGATCCTCGTACCACAAAGCCGCACCAGCTACCGATCTATGCCACCTCCTCATTCGAATTCGAATCTATCGAGGAGGGAATGGATGTATTCACCGATCCATCTAAGGGGCACATCTATGCGAGATTCGCTAATCCTACTGTTGATGCCGTAGGAAGTAAAATCGCCCAATTAGAGGCCTATGAGACAGACTGTCCAGCTCCATGGGGCATCATGACATCGTCTGGGATGTCAGCCATCCTCACAGTTGTAATGGCTGAGGCCAAGGCCGGAGATAAGATCTTAACCCAAGGCAATCTGTATGGTGGCACGACTGAACTTTTCAAAAAGGTCCTTTCTAAATATGACATCGAGCCCATCCTCGTCAACCTCAAAGATTCAGAGGAAATCACACAGGCTTTAGAAAAACACCCCGATATCCGCTTGATCTATTTCGAGACGCCTTCTAATCCTGCATTGGATTGCATCGATATCGCCGCTGTGGCCCAGATCGCACGAGGTGCAGGGGTCAGGACGATCGTGGACAATACCTTCTGCACGCCCTACCTGCAGCAACCACTTGCCCATGGCATAGACTATGTCATCCATAGCACGACCAAATACATCAACGGGCATGGGAACTCCATCTCGGGTGTCATGATCGGACGGGATCAGACCTCACAGCAGCGCGTCTGGTCAACTATGAAACTACTCGGCACCAATAGCAACCCTTGGGACGCGTGGTTAGCGAATAATGGAATGAAGACACTCCCACTGAGGATGCGCCAGCATAGCGCCAATGGGCTCGCCCTGAGTAAGTACCTGAAAGACCATCCCAAGGTCGCTGCGGTCCGCTATCTGGGTCTCGAGAGCCATCCAGATCATGAGTTAGCCTCTCGACAGATGCGCTCCTACGGTGGGATGATGTGCTTCGAGGTCGTTGGTGGATATGAGGGTGGTCTCCGATTTATGAACGCTATCCAGATCGGAGCTCTCGCCCCTACCATGGGCAATATCGACACGCTGATCTTGCATCCTGCATCAATGTCACATCTCAATGTCGATCCAGCGATACGATTAGAAAATGGAATCACGGATAGCCTGATCCGCGTATCCGTGGGTATCGAGGATATCCAAGACCTGCAGGAGGACTTCAATCGCGCACTGGCGGCGGTATAAGTTGGCTGATTAGAATCATCAAGTCACATCGCATCAAATCGCAGGGTATCTTTTATAATTATTGAGTGACAGTTAGCTCGGCATGGACTGAGGTCGAGCGCTACATGCTCTGAAGAATAGTTTAGAGCACATTAGATCTATTTAGATTATCGCCTTTTGCTATCTCTGCAAAGTCTTTTTTTATAAAAACCTACCGCGTCCTTACCAACAGCACAGAATCATCGCTGAAACTCATCCATCCAAACTCGTAGACATAATGATATGTCTTGCCTTTTGAATTCACCTTGTAATGGGTGAGATAATTAAAATTGAATTTTTTATCCTCTAATGCTGCGATTGGTACTTTTAATCGAGTAGCATGTTTTCCCATGATCTCCAGTAGAATGGTACGATTACGATGGAGTATGGCATCAATCCGCTGGGTAGGCTGACGATTTGTATTGCGGAGGCGACGATAGTACTATGATTTACACTTTGTACTGCAAAAAAGTCGGTTACTGCGACCTCTAACAGGCTCGCTACACATCTTACATTTTCTGGAAGGCATAGGCACATTTTATTCGGTCCTTGCACAATTTACTACTAACCGTGTCACAACCGTTCCGATACGATTAACTATAATAACTCTCTGGTAACCAGTTATTTATATCATTAGGAAATGCGATATTCCATGCATGAAGATCACCATCCATCGGCCACGTACTAATGCTAAGCGCATCAAGTGCCATATCCCATGGGAGCTACACGAGTGGCGTTCTCAGTTCAAAATGCTAAAGGGGAGTTGGTACCACCCTTCACAGAAGCTCTGGAGCATCCCCAACACGACGGCAAACTGGACACATCTCACTACCCTGTTCTGTGATCAATACACCATCGTGGAAGCAACGCCAGCCAAACAATTACCAAACTACACCCTCGACCAAGAAGGTCTCGTCGCAGTAGACCAACTGCGGAAGACACTCACGCTCAAGGGGTATGCACCAAGTACGATTAAGATGTACTGCTCCCACTTTGGCCGATTCGTTCATGATCACCACTCGTCTGAACTGTCAGCTATCACCAAGGAAAATATCGAAGACTACATCTATCAACTCATCCAAGAGAACTCCATATCCGAGATCTATCAGAATGCAATGATCAATTCCATAAAGGCCTACTACGAACATGTGCTGGATATGCCCCGCACAGTTTACGTGATCCAACGGCCAAAGAAAAACAAGACAATTCCGGGAGTACTCACACAACAAGAGGTGAAACAACTCCTGAACGCTGTGCACAATATGAAGCACAAAACAATCCTCATGACCATCTACAGCGCTGGACTAAGGATCAGCGAAGCGGTCACTCTCAGGATAGAGGATGTCCATTCCAAGGAAGGCTACTTATTCATTAAGTCAGCTAAAGGTAAAAAGGACCGAAAGACCATCCTCTCACCACTGCTAACAGAACAGCTTAGGCAATACTATACCGTATACAAACCCAGCTACTGGCTATTCGAAGGTCAATCTGGCGGTCAATACAGCAAGTCCAGTATCACAAAGATCTTCAGAAAGGCCTGTGTCAATGCCAACATCAATCCATGGGCTACTGTACATACACTGCGGCATTCATTTGCAACTCATCTGGTACAGCAGGGCACTAATCTGAGATACATCCAAAACATGCTTGGCCATGAATCACCCAAAACCAATGAGATCTATACCAAAACCAAAGACATTAACAATCAAACTATCAAAAGTCCTTTGGATACCCTATAATCCGGTAAACACACAAGCGATATACACGTAATTGCGTATTTACAGGTGTTGGGCGTCATGAAGAAAAAATAAAACGGCAAAAATGAACATAAAAGAGATATTGACAATTTTGTTGTTTTTGGTTACGAGTAAGGGATTTGCAAGTCCTCAATCACCAGATTTACTGATTTATAATGGAGACACAATAGGAATATATACCTTATTATTAGAAGAGTACTTCGACCAAATAGTTTTCCTTCAACATCATCGGTTTTCTTTATTTGGTCG